>JBBQEJ010000004.1:0-80149 GCA_038320555.1 Vicinamibacterales bacterium
GCCGTCTCCGAGGGACGCTCGTCGTACTCGCCGAAGGCGTTGGGCAGCCCCGCGTTCGGGTAGCTGGTGACGTAACACTCGGCCAGCCGGGCCAGTTCGGCGAGGTACGGCCGCATGTCGCGGGCGCCGAGCGCGCAGTTGATCCCGACGCTGAACGGCTTCGCGTGCCGGATGGAGACGTAGAACGCGTCGAGCGTCTGGCCCGAGAGCGTGCGCCCGCTGCGGTCGGTCACCGTGACGGAGACGACGAGGGGCAGCCGGACGTTTTGTTCCTCGAAGACGTTCTCAATCGCGACGAGCGCGGCCTTGGCGACAAGCGTGTCAAAAATAGTCTCGAGCAGAAGGATGTGACTGCCTCCCTCGATGAGGCCGCGCACCTGCGTCTCGTACGCGGCGCGCATCTCGTCGAACGTGGTAGCGCGATACGCCGGGTTGCCGACGTCGGGGGACATCGACAGCGCGCGGTTAGTCGGCCCGATGGATCCGGCAACAAAGCGCGGCCGATCGGGCGTTTTCGCCGTCCACTCATCGGCGGCCGCGCGCGCCAGTCGCGCCCCCTCGACATTGATGTCGTACACCGCGTCCTCGAGCCCGTAGTCTCCCTGCGCGATGACGGTCCCGCCGAAGGTGTTCGTCTCGATGATGTCCGCGCCAGCAGCGAGATACTCGTGATGGATCGCGCTGATGACGTCGGGGCGCGTGAGGACGAGGATGTCGCTGTCCCCCTTCAGGTCGCGCGGATGATTCGCGAAGCGCGTGCCTCGAAAATCCGCCTCCGTGAGCTTGTGGCGCTGGATCATCGTCCCCATCGCGCCATCGAGGATGAGGATGCGCTGGTCCAGGAGCTCACGCAATCGGGATGTGGAGTCCGTCGCACGTCGGGATCCGGGATCCGGGATGCGGGATCCGGTCTTCAAATCAGCCATGACGTTTCTGCTTCTTTGCGTTCACCGGCTTGACACCGGACGCAATCAACACCGTAAATGGATCGCCGGTCCGCCGCGCGCCGACGCTGACCTTCACGTCAACCAGCCCGGCGTCCCCGAGGAGCGCGGCCAGCCCGTCCCGCGTGAAGCCGAGCCACCGATCGCCGAGGCGTTCCCGGACCCAGGTTTCGCCGTGCTCCCGCAGATCGAGCAGGAGCACGCGACCGCCCGGCACGAGGATACGGACGGCCTCCTGAAGCGCCCGCGGTGGATCGTCGGCGTGGTGCAGCGCCTGCGAAAACAGCACGACATCGACCTCTGCGTCGCGAATGGGCAGTTTCTCGAGCGAGCCGCGCTTCCACGTGACATTGGACACGCGGCGCCGCGCCGCCAGCGCCCGCGCGCGTTTCAACACGTCGGCAGAACGATCCACGGCGATCACGCGCGATGCCCACCGGCTGGTTTCCACCGTCAGGTAGCCCTCGCCACAGCCGAGATCGGCCACTGCGACGGGCGGCACCAGGTGCCCGAGCGCCCGCGCCCACGCGGCCCAGCTGCGTCCCGGCACCAGTTGCCGCTCATTGGTGTCGGGACCGGCGTGCGCGTCGAAGTTCTCTTTTCGGAGGCGGCGCACTTCTTCCAGGCGGGCATTGTCCGCACGCCCGAGGTCGGTCGCCGCCGCGCCCCCAAACTGATCCTGGAGCAGCATCCATAGGGGTGCATGCCCGTTCGAGGCGTCGCTCATCTGCGGTGCGATGCGGTAGTACGTGAAGCCCGCCTCCCGCTCCTCCCCCACCAGGCCGCCGTCCTTGAGCAGGCCGAGGTGCCGCGAGACGCCGGACTGCGCAATGCCAAGGATTCCCGTCAGCTCGGTCACATTCAGGCGCTCGAGCGCGAGGAGTCTGAGCAAACGCAGCCGCGCATCGTCGCCAAGCAGCCGGTAGAGCGCCGACGGATCATGCACATCTATAAATCTACATGAATGTATGTGTATTGGCAAGATGCGAGTTGGAAAAGACCCCGAGTCCGTTCGCGGTCTGCCGGTCTGACCCCGGTCTGACCCCGGTTTGACCCCCGGCGGCCAAACTGCGAGAATCCCAGCTCACTCTTGTAAGGAGGTCCGACAACGATGCGTTCAAGGGTTCTGGCGATGGCATTCCTCGTCCTCGGCTGCGCGGCGCCTGCGTTCGCGCAGGCCGCGTCAAAGGCGGCGACGGAGAAGGCTCTCATCGCGAACGAAAACAAGGTCAACGAGGCGGTCGCGAAGCACGATCTGAAGACCTTCAACGATTTGGTCCCGGCAGACGCCCTCTCGGCCGACATGGGCGGGTTCATGAAAGTCGCCGACTTCACCAAAACGTTCGATCAGGTGAAGATCTCGACCTGGCACATCATGGACGCGAAGGTGACGTGGATCGACGACAAGTCGGCGATCGTCACGTATACCTGGATGGGGAAGGGCACATACATGAATCAGCCGATGCCCGAGATGGTCTATGCATCGACGGTGTGGACCGAGCGGAGCGGGAAATGGGTCGTGGTCTTCCATCAGGAAACGGGCGCCGCGCCGCCCGCTCCCGCCAAGAAGTAGGGGTTTGGCTGGTGTCCAGGAGGGTAGCGGGACCGTTCGGGATACCACTTGACAGCCCTGCCGAGTGCTGGCAGGATCCTCTGTCCTCGGAATTCTGCGAAGCTCGGAGCTCAAATGTCTCACAAAGCCGTATGGTCTGTCTGAGGTCTGGCGCGGCGTGACCAGGCCCGGCAGACAGGATTGCTCACCATCGGCGATCCCGCTGGACAGCTGAACGCCTTCTGAAACTCTGGAAAGTTCGACACAACCCCGTTGGTCGCCGCATACACGCACGCGATCTCGTCCCCCTGGCACCCGTGGCACCCGTGGTAACGTTCTTATCCTTACGAACGTGGATTTAAAAGTGTACCCCAGCGAAATGGCGAAGGCCGCGCTCGTGCTCGCGCATGGGGCCGGTGCCGGACAGATGAGCCAGTTCATGGTGCAGGCGGCGCGAGGATTTTCCGCCAGGGGCGTGACCACGGCTACGTTCGATTTTCCCTACATCACTGCGGGCAGAAAGATTCCCGATCGCGCGCCGGTGCTCGAGCGCGCGTGGCGCGACGCGATTGACACCGCTCGAATAGAAATGCGCGACCTGCCGCTCTTCATCGGCGGAAAATCAATGGGCGCGCGAATCGCGTCACAAGTCGCTGCGCAGGGAGGCCAGGGAGTGCTCCGTGGCCTGGTGTTTCTTGGATATCCGCTTCATCCGCCGGGAAAACCCGAACAGCGCCGCGACGCGCATCTGCCGTCCATCCAGGAGCCGGTGCTCTTCGTGCAGGGAAGCAAGGACGCGTTTGGTACAGCAACGGAGATTCGCGCGCTGCTGTCCACGCTCGGTCGCGCCACGCTGCACGAGATTGCCGGCGGCGATCACTCGTTCAAGGTTCCCGGCGGCAAAGCGAAGCAGGAACCGGTCTTCAACGACATCCTCGACACGGTTGTCGCATGGATCGGATCAACAGTCGCAGGCGGCAAGTAGGCGAACCCGTGGCTGCTACTGCCGCGTGGGATCGTCGTGGACCAGAAATTCGCCGGCGGCAGTGGCGACCGCGGCGTTCCATTCGTGGGCGCCGTCGTAGACAACCGACCTTGGCGGAGCTCCGCGGGCGGTGAGCGCAGCGACGTCGGCGTCAAACTTCGACTGTGTGAACCACTCATCGCGCTCGCCGCGCGCGAGAAACACCGGCGGGAACCGCAACGAGCGATCGGCGAGGAGGTCGGGCGGCACATCGCCGCCAATAGCGATCACGCCGCTCGCGGCATCGCGCCCGAGCACGCCCGCGCGAAACGCCATCGCGACGCCCTGCGAGAATCCCGCGTAAACGACGCGTGTGAATCGTCCGCGCGGCACCTCGTCGAGAGCCGCAGCGACGTACGCCAGGTTGTCGGCGATCGCGATGTCACGATCCTCCTTCGTCATCCAGCTCGCCACGACCTCCTGCGTCCGTCCTCGATAGAACCGATGAAGCCCCTGGAGAGACACCAGGGTCCATGCGGACGCACCGGGAATTCCCTCGAGGCGGTCCAGTTGGATTGCCGCGTTTTCCATGTAGCCGTGAAATCCGACCAGCAGCCCTCGGGCCGCGGCCGCGCGCGCCGGCCGCACCAGCATGCGGCCATGCGTGATGGTTGGTATCACGTGAGTCTCGATGTCATTGGGCATGTCGTATCTGTCTGGGTCGGCCCTGGCGGAGGGCGGCTACACGGCTTTCAACTTTCGCTTGTGCCGCGCCTCGGCTTCCTCGATCGAGTGGGATTTGGTGAGCGTCGCCTCGCGCTTCGCCATCTCCGTGAGCTTCGCGTAGTGCCTGTGCAGCAGGTTCAGCTCGCGCTCCGTGAGGTCCTCGACGTCGATGAGCCGGTTGCTCGCGCCTTCCATCGCCGCTACGAGCTCGTTCAGCTTGAGCTGAAGGGCGAGTGAGTCCTTGTTCTGAGAGCGCTGGATGAGGAACACCATCAGGAACGTCACGATGGTGGTTCCGGTGTTGATGACGAGCTGCCACGTGTCGGAATAGTGAAAAACCGGACCCAGCAACGACCAGGTCACGATGATGGCGCAGGCGGAGCCGAACGCGGCGGTGGTTCCAGTCCAGCGCGTTACTCGCGTCGCGGTTCGTTCCAGCAGGAGACCGATTGCATTCTGTTTGGTGCGAGCCATGTGCCTCCTCGAATGGCCCGCACTATAGTGCAGCGCTCTCGAAATAGCTTGTCTCTGATGTCGCCGGGCGAAGCTCTGCGGTGGAGTCATGAGGAAACGGCGAAAAGCTCTCGGGTTTTGTCGTTGAAGGTATAGTGAAGAGATGCGCCCTGTTGCTTTTTTCGATCCTTCCGACGTCGCCACGCCAGAACCGCCGCAGGTGAGCAGCCGCCGGCGTGATGAGGTGCCCGATCATTACAAGTGGAACCTTTCCGACATTTTTCCGAGTTGGGAAGCGTGGGAAGCGGGCTACAAGACGCTCGAGGCTGGCATCGCGAAGTACGCATCGTTGAAGGGCACTCTTGCCGGCGGCCCCGAGACCCTGCTGACCGCATTCCGCCTGTCGGAGGAGCTCGGCCAGCTGGCCTATCGCGTCTGGTATTACCCGTCGCTCCAATACGACGAAGACCAGCGCGATAACGCGATCAACGCCAAGCGGCAGCAAGTCCAGATCCTCTTCGCCCGGTTGGGCCAGGCCGAATCCTGGTTCAATCCCGAGCTGCTGACTATTCCGCTCGAAACCGTCCGTGGCTGGATGGAGCAGTCCGAAGCGCTTCGCGTCTATCGCTTCGCGATCGAGAATCTGTACCGCCAGCAGGAACACGTGCTGGACGAAGCGGGCGAGAAGCTGATGTCGCTCGCCAGCCGGCTCGCCTCGGCCCCCAACGACGCCTATTGGGCGCTCTCGACGGCCGACGCAAAGTTTCCGACGATTACCTTGTCGAACGGCGAGCAGGTCACGGTCTCGTACGGTCAGTACCGCGCCCTGCTCGCCACGAGGCGTGAACAGGCGGACCGCGAGGCCGCCTTCCGCGCCCTGCACGAGACCTATCGGTCCACGTTGAACACCTACGCGACGCTGTACAACGCGGTCTGCCAGCGTGACTGGTTCCAGGCTCGCGCGCGCGGGTACAAAAGCACACTGGACGGCGCCCTGCACGGCGACAACATTCCGACATCGGTCGTGGAGAATCTGATCGAAACCACGCGAGCCGGCGTGGAACCGCTGCGCCGCTACCATCGCCTGCGCCGCAAGACCCTCGGCGTCTCCTCGTACCAGGTCTACGACTTCTCCATTCCTCTCGTCACGTTCGAGAAGAAATACAAGTACGACGAGGTCCTCGACTGGATCATTGCTGCCGTCGAGCCGCTCGGTCCCGAATATCAGGCCCGAATGCGCGAAGGCTTTGCGGGCCGCTGGATCGACGTGTACGAAAACGAAGGCAAGCGATCGGGTGCATATTCGGCGCCGGTGTACGGGACGCATCCTTACATGCTGCTCAACTACACGGACACACTGGACGATGTGTTCACCCTGGCGCATGAGATGGGTCATTCGATGCACACCATCCTGTCGCACCAGGAGCAGCCGTTCGTCTATTCGAACTACACGATCTTTGTCGCGGAGGTTCCTTCGACGCTCAGCGAGGCGCTGCTGCTCGAATTCATGCTGAAGCGCTCCACCGACCCGGACGAGCGCATCGTGCTCCTGCAACATGCCATCGACAACATCACCGGCACGTTCTTCACGCAGGTAATGTTCGCCGATTACGAGCTGCGAGCACACCGGCTGGCGGAACAGGATCAGCCCATTACGTCCGAGATTCTCACCGACACGTACATAACGCTGCTGAGGGATTACTACGGGGACTCGATCGATCTGAATCCGCTCACGGGAATCACGTGGGCGCGTATCCCTCACTTCTTCAACTCGCCGTACTACGTCTACCAGTATGCGACCTGCTTCGCCTCCGCCGCGCGCCTGTCGCGCGAGATCATGCGGGGAGACACCGGGGCACGCGCGCGCTATCTCACGCTCTTGAAGTCGGGAGGCAATGACTACCCGATGGAGCAACTGAAGAAGGCCGGCGTGGATCTCGCGCAGCCCGATACCGTTCGCGCCGTCCTCGAACAGCTGGACGACCTGGTGTCACGCCTCGAGCGCGAGCTGGCCTCGCGCTGACTCTTTCGTCGTCACGACCGTGCGCTTGACATGCACCCAATCGCATTCAAACAGGAGTTCCGGGAGGAACGGGAGTCTATGTGGTTTGCTATCCACGAAAACCACACTTTCGTTCCTCTCGTTCCTCCTGTTTAAGAGCATCGCCGCGGCCCGTCCCTCGACGTCGCTCGGGACGCCCTGAGCTCAGTCGAAGGGCCTCACAGCGGGACAGTGATCTCGGGCGGCTTCGGGGGCTGATGGTAGGCCATCGTGAGCGCTGCGGCTGCGACGAGCACGACCGCCGCTGATCCGTAGGCGGTTCCCTCGCCAAATCTCTGCAGGCTCCCATTTCCCCAGACCGGCCCAATCGTCCGCCCGAGGCTCTCCAACCCCCCCGCGGCACCCTGCACGCGGCCTTGTTCATGAACCCCGGCTGACTTGCTGACGAGCGAGCTGAGTGTGGCGTTGCACAACCCGATGCCCATCGCCCCGGGCACGAGCATCGTCACGAACACGGGTACCGAGTGGGTCACCGCACTGCCGCCCCAGCCGACCGCCGCAAATAACAGGCCCATCGCAAGGGTCCGCCGCTCGCCGAGCGCGGCGACGATCGGTCCGACCATGGCGCCCTGGACGACAACACCCAGAACGCCGAACGCGCTCAGCAGGTAACCCGTATGCGCCGCGTCGAAGCCGAACCGGCGCGCGCCAAACAACGCGAACGTCGTCTGGTAGACCGCGAAGGCCGTCCAATAGGCAAAATCGATCGTGAAGAGCACGCGCAGATGCGGCCGCTGCCACAACCCGGCAAGCGCGCGCCACGGCGACCGGCTCCCCGCGTGCGCGCGATGCACCGTTTCCGGCAGCCAGAAAAATGCGACGGCGGTCGCCACGACGGTAATCACTGCGGCCGCCCAGATTGGCGCCGTGTAACTGATATGCGAAAGCGCGGCGCCCAGTCCGGGGCCCACGATGAAGCCGAGCCCAAATGCCGCGCCGAGCAGGCCGAAGGCCTTCGCGCGGTTCTCCTCCGTCGTGATGTCGGCAATATACGCGCGGGCGGTGGTGATGTTGCCCCCCGACAATCCGTCGACGATCCGCGCGGCAAAGAGCATCGAGAGGCTGGTGGCCAGCGCCAGCATGACGAAGCTGACGACCGTGCCGAGAAGACTGAAGATCAGCACGGGCCGCCGCCCCCATCGATCGGACAGATCGCCCAGGATGGGCGAGGCGACGAGCTGGCTGAGTGAAAACGACGCGAACAACAGGCCGATGACCAGCGGAGAGGCCCCGAACGTCTGCGCGTAAAACGGCAGCAACGGGATGATGATCCCGAAACCCACCAGGTTCACGAAGATCGTCAGAAAAATAATCGGAAGAGCGCGCAATGAATTGCTGATTGCTGATTGTCGATTGCTGATTGTCGAAAGCGAGGAGGACTATCTCACGACGCGCACGCTCTTGATTATGACAGGGTCGACCGGCACATCCTCCATATCGGCCGTCGTCTTGGTCGGCACAGCGGCAATGCGATCGACGACGTCCATGCCGGAGAGCACACGGCCGAAGACCGCATACCCGAACTCGTCTGGAGTGTATCCGGTGTGGTCGAGCATCCGGTTGTCAACGAGGTTGATGTAGAACTGCGACGTTGCACTGCGGAGGGCCGCGCGCCGGGCCATGCCGAGCGTTCCGCGCGCGTTGCGCAAGCCGTTGGTGGCTTCGTTCTGAATCGGCTGCCGCGTCGGTTTCTCAGCCAGCGACGCCGTGTAGGCCCCCCCCTGGATCATGAACCCTTTCTTCACCCGATGGAACACCGTGTCGGGGTAAAAGCCTTCGGTCACATATTGCAGGAAGTTCTCCACCGAGACGGGCGCCCGATCCTTGAAGAGTTCCAGCGTGATGTCACCAAGCGACGTGGAGACGACCACCACCGGGTTTCCAGGTGTTGGGGCGTCCGCCGGGGCCTGAAGGGGGGGCGCCTGAACCGGCCGGGTCCCCGGCGGAGACTGACCGGGCTTCGTTGCTTGCGTTCCGGTCGTTGCCGGCGGCGGGAGGGGGGCCGACCACGAGAGGAGCCGCCCCCGGAGGCCCTCAACCCGCCCCTCCAAAGCCAGACTCCAACCCAAAAACAGGGACAAAACAACCACGAACCAGCGATGATTGGACGGGGTGCGCATACGACTCCATGGGGTGGCGATTCAAGGCGATGGATCAATTATGTTAGGTCTCGATCGCTGACGCGTCAATCAGGCGGCAGATCGACGATCAGGGGTCCGGCACGTAAATCGCATTTGCAACGTCCGCACTGGCGGGCGGAAGGAGATTCGCGATGGCGACAGAGCTCCAACGCGAGCAGCGCGAGCTGGCGGAATTCATCCTGGCCGGCTCGACCCGCGGCCCTCAGTGCTTCGGCAGTTACTTCGACGAAAAGGGGGGCTCGTGCGCCCTCGGCGCGGTGTACGAGGGTGTGTATCACCTCCCGCGCCAGCATGGAAAGCTGATTCCCGACCATCTAGAGCGGCTGTTCCGGTGCCTGGACGAGATGACGAAAAAGTGCCCCCAGGGTTGCTCGAAACGCCTGCCGCTGGCTTCGATGATCGTGCACCTCAACGACGATCACCGGTTGTCCCGCGAACAGATCGCCGAGTGGCTCACACAAGAATCGAGCGGTTAATCGAATCCCGAATCCCGAAGGGCGAGTTACCAGCGCCGTAATTCGCCCTCCGGATTCGTGGATTGCAAGGCTCCTGATGTCTTTCCTCGACCGATTCAAGCCACAACCCAGATGGAAGCACACCGACCCGGCGATCCGCGCCGCGGCGGTTCCGGACATACCGGACGATCCGGAACACCGGGTCGCGATCGAGGAGCTTGCCACGGCCGATGAAGATGTCCGTGTGCGGACGGCTGCGCTTGCCCGCGTCACAGATGTCACGCTGCTCACGCGTCTCGCGCGCTCTGAACCGGACGCTGATCTTCGCCGGCAGGTCGCGGACCGTCTGGTCGCGATTGCGACAGCCTTTGCGGACACCGACGCCGATGCTGCACTGGCGCTCGACGGCCTCAGCGATCCGAAACAGTTTTCAACCATCGCAAAATCCTCTCCCCACGATACTGTCCGGGCCGCCGCGCTCGGCCGGGTCCACGATCCAAAAGCACTGAGCAGTATCGCGCGGCATGCCGCCGACCCGCAGACCGCGCTCGGGGCCGTGGCGCGCGTCGGCGATCAAGCCGAGCTCCTGAACATCGCGCTCAAGACCGATCACAAGGACGCCGGGGTTGCCGCGCTCGAAAAATCAGTGGATCTCTCGTCGCCGGACGCTCGCGGCACGCTCGAAAGCGTCGTGAACCGGGCCAAGAACAAAACGGTCGCGAAACGTGCACGGGCGATCCTCCAGACCTTGGAAGAAGCGGAAGCCGCGAGACGTGCGGCGCTCGAAGCATGGCAGCAGCGCGTGGCGGCGATCCTTGCGAGCGTCGAAGCGATTGCCGCGGCGCCTTCGCTGCCTGGCGCGACCAGCGCGCTCACAGACGCCGAGGCGGCGTGGCGCGACGTGGCGTCGAACCCCACGTTCGAGCTCGATCAGGATACGGCCGGGCAGTTTGGCGCGCTGGTAGACACAGCGCGTGCCGCCTTGGCCGCGCACGATCAGCAGGCGGCGGAGCGCCAGGCGACAGCCGAGCGCAATCTATTACTGCGGACGGCGCGTACCGCGATCTGTGAGCGGCTCGAGCGTGCGCGTTCCGAGGACGCGCTCGATGAGATTGAGAAGGCACGATCCGAGTGGGAGGGATTGCCAGGCCCGTCCATCCAGGAGATCGAAGACCGGCGGACGCACGAGCGTTTCGAGGAGGCATGCCGCCGGGCCGCGGAGCGGCATCAGAACCGGCTCGAACGTGAGCAGATTCACGCGCGCCTCGACGAGCTCTCGACGGAAGCCGAGAGGCTCTCGGCGGAGGCGCATCCCGCAGGCGGTGCGTGGGAAGCCGTGCACCTGGAATGGGCGGCGCTCTATCCGAAATCCGATGCGCTCGATCCAACGGTCAGCGAACGGTTCGCGGCGGCCGATGCGCGCGTCCGGCTCCGCGCGGAGGAACGCCGGGCGATGGCCGAGCGGGCGCTGAAGCAGCACAGCCAGCGGCTGGAGCAGTTGATCGAGCGCGCCACGTCACGCGCCGCGGCCGAGGACCTGTCGCTTCGCGAGGCGGACCGGATCGCGCGCGAAGTGCGCACCGCGATTGAGGCGCCCCCTGCACTGCCCGAACGGGATCAGCACGCTTTTGCGGAGCGGTTGCGCGCCGCTCAGGGCGCGCTGACGCCGAAACTTCACGAGCTCCGCGAGCTGGACGAGTGGAAGCGCTTCGCGAATGCGGCCGTCCAGGAGGAGCTCATCGCGAAAACGGAGACGCTTCGCGCGAAATACGGTTTCGACACGCCTGAAGGGATCAAACCAGACGACGTCGAGAAGGCGGCGCGTGAGCTTCACGAGATCCAGGAGCGCTGGAAACAGGCGGCCGAGGCGCCGCGCACCCAGGCCCAGGCGTTGTGGCATCGCTATCGGCAGGCCGCCGATCCAATCCAGGCCAAGGCGCGCGAGTTTTTCGCGCAGCGCGTCGAGGAGCGGAAAGGAAATCTGGAGCGCAAGCTTGCCCTCATCGAGCGCGCTGAGGCGGTGGCAAACTCGACCGACTGGATCAAAACCGCGGAAGAGCTGAAGAAACTGCAGGCAGAATGGCAGGCGATCGGTCCGGTACCCCGCCAGGACACGCGGACGACGTGGAAGCGATTCCGCGACGCGTGCGACACGTTCTTCACGCGCCGGAACGCCGACCTCGCGCAGCGCAAGGAAACATGGTCGGCGAACCAGGCGAAAAAGGAATCGCTCTGCGCGCGCGCCGAAGAGCTCGCCGTCTCCATGGAGTGGGACAGGGCGGGCGCGGAAATCCGCCGGCTCCAGGCGGAATGGAAGATCGTCGGACCGGTGCGCCGCACCAAATCGGAAGCGTTGTGGCAACGTTTCCGTGCCGCGTGCGATGCCTTCTTCGATCGCTACAAACGCAGGGACCAGATCGAGCTCGAGGCGAAACAGGCGGACCGCGAAGCGCTCGTCTCGGAGCTGGAATCGCTGGCGCCTGCCGCCCTCAGCGGCGCGGCCGAAGTGGACACGCTGGAAGCCGCCGTCGACGCCGCCCCATCGGCGTCGCTGGCAGTTGAAGACACGCCGGCGCTCCTCGAGCGCGTTCGTTCGCTTCGGAACCGCTGGAACCAGTCGACGCCCGTCGTGCGGCACGGCGCCGATCCTCTCAGCGCCCGGTTCATGGACGCACTCGAGCGCCTCCTTGCCGGCACACCCGACGCGTTCCGGGGAACCGAGCTCGACATCGAGGCCAATCGCCAGAAGATGGTGAAACTCTGCGAACGCGTGGAAGGATTCCTGACCGACGTCGCCGCAACGCCGGCCAGCTCGTCGCAGACGCTCGCCGCGATGCTGAGGGAGGCCCTCGCTGCCAATACGATCGGCGGTCGCGCCGGCGAGGAAACGAAATGGCGGGCGATGGCCGAAGACGTTCGCAGCGCGCAGGCGTCCTGGAGCCGTCTCGGACCGGTCCCGGGCGAAGCCGGCCGTCAACTGGCCGATCGGTTCCATCGCGCGTGCAGCCGCTTCTTCGATCAGTTCCGCCGGCACATGCCGCAGCAGGAGCCGGTCGCACGCCGCGGCAAGCCGGTCGGCGTGAGGTAGGGCTTAGGATTCCGGGCTCAAAGTTCAGGGTTTCTTGTAGAGAATCTTTCCGCCCACGATCGTGTAGATGATCTGCACGGTGGGGATCTCATCTTCCGCAATGGTCGTGATGTCTTTCGACAGCACGGTCATGTCGGCCAGTTTTCCAACCTTCAACGACCCCCGCGACGATTCCTCGAACGCCGCATAGGCCCCATTGAGCGTGTAGGATTTCAGCGCCTCCATCCGGCTCATACGCTGATCGGGATAGAACACACGTCCGTCCTTCGTCTTCCGGCTGACGGTCGCGTAGTAGTTCGCGATCGGATCGATGTCTTCGACCGGCGCGTCGGTGCCGTTACTGACGACGGCGCCGCTCTTCATCAACTTCTGCCACACGTAGGCCCCCTCTTCGGCGCGCTTCGCGCCAAGCCGCTCGGCGACGTACGGAGCATCCGACGTGCAGTGAATCCCCTGCATCGACGCGATCACACCGAGTTGCCCGAAACGCGGAATGTCCTGAAGGGACAGGTGCTGCGCGTGCTCGACGCGCCACCGCAGATCGTGCTTCGCCGCGTTGGTCTTGAAGGCCTGTTCGAAGATGTTCAGCGTCTCCCGATTGGCGCGATCGCCGATGGCGTGCACGCAAAACTGGTAATCGTTGGCCATGGCGAGCCGGGCGGTCTCGGCGATGTCTGCGACGTTGGCCGTATTGAGGCCGACGCTGTCGGGCTTGTCGGTGTAGGGCTCGAGCAGCCACGCCCCCCGCGAGCCGAGGGCACCGTCGATCTGCCGCTTGATCGCGCGCACGGTTAGATGACCGTTGCCATAGTCAATCGTGCGGTACTTGGCGAGCAGCGGCGCTTCGCGCTCATTGCCCTCGCGCACCATCACCCACAGACGGAGCCCGATCTTCCCTTCATCGATCATCTGCTTCATCAGATCGATGGTCGCGAACGACGACCCGGCGTCCTGGAACGAGGTCACGCCCTTCGATAACGCCTCCTGCGAGGCCAGCTCCAGCGCCTTGCGCGGACGCGACGGATCGCCACGGCCGGTATGCACGAGCCCGGACGCCGTTTCGCGGAGCAGGCCGGTCGGGTTGCCGCCGGCGTCCTTCAGGATTTCTCCCCCTGGCGGATTGGGCGTGGAACGGTTGATGTCCGAGACTTCCATCGCCTTCGCGTTGACAAAGCTCGCATGGCCGCTCGCATGGGTCAGAAGCACGGGGTTGTTGGGCGACACCGCGTCGAGCGAAGCGTGCGTGGGAAAGCCTTCGACGTTCGGATTCGGGCGCGACGTCCACTTTTCCTGGTGCCAGCCGCGGCCGATGATCCACTCGCCCGGCTTGGCGCCCTTCGCCGCTTCGGCGACCATGGTCACGATCTGAGCCCAGCTCGTCGCCGGCATCAATTTCAGGCTGAGCTGTGCTTCTCCGACGCCTGTGAAATGACCATGCCCTTCGACGAATCCGGGGATGACGAGCCGCCCTTTCAGGTCTACGACCTGCGTCGTCGGACCAACGAACGGCTCCATGTCGACGGCACGGCCGAGCGCGATGATGCGAGCCCCGCGTACGGCGACGGCCGGCGCCTCGGGCAGAGAGTCCTCGACGGTGACAACTTTGCCGTTGGTCAGCACCAGATCGGCCGGCTGCACCGGCTGCTGCTGGTGCGGCGCCGCTGCGGCCGACAGAACGATCAGGGTAAGCAGAACGACGAAGGTGACAGTTGAGTTGCGGGTCAAATGAGTGCTCCTGGAGCTAACGGAGTGGGCTGAGACAACTGAGGTCGTTGGCCACAGAGTCAACAGAGCCAGCAGAGTAAACACCCTTATTGCCTCCGTTAGCTCCGTTGGCTCCGTGGTGAGTGTTCTCCGCTGCCTCCCCGAGACTCCGCTAACTCATCCCGGAAACAACCGATCGAAGTTTCCGCCAAAAATCTTGTGCCGATCCTCCTCAGCGGCGCCGATCGTGCGCAGCGCAGCGTCCTGCGCGGCATAGATCGGATGCTGCCAGCCGCGGGGGAAGAACGACGAGTCTGTTCCGAACAGGATTCGTTCGGGACCCGCGATGTCGAGCGCCTGTCGGAAGAGCTGTTCCAAAGTGAGTCCGGGATAGTACTTCATCCACCCGTTCGAGCTCGAGGTGTCGAGATGAATCGTGCCGCATTGCTCGACGGCCATCAGAGCTTCCCGCAGCATCCCCGCGCCGAAGTGGGGCACAATGACCGGCACGGCTGGAAAACGCGACGCCACGGCGGCGAGTGCGAGCGGATCGCCGCACCGCAAGTCGAACGGCGAGGGCAGCCCGAGTTTCTTCCTGACGCCGACTGTCAGGACGCCGCAATGCACGAACACGACGGCGCCGTGATCCGCGGCCGCCGTAAAAACGTCCTTCAACCGCTCATCGTCCAGACGGAACCCGTGCATGGCCGGAAAGAGGCAAATGCCGCGCAGGCCCTGCTCGCCAAGCGCGCGCGCGAGCCGCCCGGGGACATCCCCGCCAGCAGGATTGAACATGAAGAATCCGACGAAGCGGGACCTGTGGCGGCCGACGGCTGTGGCGACCGAATCCTCGTCCCCTGGAATGCTCGCGATGATCGCAGCCCGTGCGACGCCGCGCCAGTCGAGCTCGGCGACCCAGCGATCGGCCAGCTCGGCGGCGCTGCCCGGATCCTGCCAGCCGAGGCGCTGCGATACTGCTGCCGCGCGGTTGGTGTCAGGAAAGCCGGTCACCCCCGTGGTCAGCAGCTCCAGAAAACGGCTCGAGAAGAAATGGCAATGAGCGTCGCAGATCCGCATCATCAGAAGGCCATCATAGTCGGCCTCGTGTCGGACACGCACGGTCTCGTCCGCGTCGGCCTGTTCGAGGCGCTGGCGGGCGTTTCGCAGATTCTGCATGCGGGAGATGTCGGTGGCCGCTCGGTCCTCGATACACTCCGTAGCATCGCGCCGGTCCAGGCCGTCTGCGGCAACGTCGATCCACTCGACGGAAGGCTGCCCGACGAACTCGCGCTCGAGGCCGGCGGCCTCACCATTCACGTGAGCCACGGACACGAGCTAGGCAACCCGACGCCCGCAAAGCTCCTGTCGTCCTACTCGGCAGACATCCTGATCTACGGGCACACGCACAAGGCGCTCGTCGAGCGCAAAGGGAATCGTCTGGTCATCAATCCCGGCGCCGCGGGACCGAGACGCTTCGATCTCCATCCATCAATCGCCAGGCTGACAATTGCCGACGGACGCGCGGAGGTTCAAATCGTGACGCTCGACGCGTAACGAGAGAGCGGAGACAAGACAAACGAGAGAGTGGAGATCTTTCAACCACAGAGTGAACAGAGTTAGCTGAGAAAGAAAGATTTGGCTCTGCTTACTCCGCCGTCTCTGTGGTGATTCACTCTGCTGTTTCGTGCGGTGAAGACAACTCCGCTCCCTCTACCCCGCGAACTTGTAACCCATTCCGTGGATCGTGAGGACGTGCTGGGGGTGCCGGGGGTTGGGCTCGATCTTCTGGCGCAGCCACGCCACATGGACATCGACGGTGCGGGTCGAAGGCGTCGAGTTGTAGCCCCAGACTTCATTCAGGAGCTCCTCGCGTGTAAGGGTAGCGCCGCGATGTTCGATGAAGTACTTGAGCAGTTGAAATTCGCGTGCGGAGAGCTCGAGCGGCGCGCCGGCCCTGGTGACTTCAGCCCGCCGGAAGTCCACCCGGACATCGCCGAACTGATAACCCTCGGAGGGATGGGCCGTCGCAGGCGCCCGGCGGAGCTTGGCTTCGATGCGCGCGAGCAATTCGACCATCTCGAACGGCTTCGTCACATAATCGTCGGCGCCGAGCTTGAGCCCCACGACCTTGTCGACGATCTGTCCCTTGGCCGTCAGCATGATGACCGGCGTGTCAACGCCGCGCTTGCGGAGGTCGCGCAGCACGTCGAACCCGTTCAGGCGCGGCAGCATCACGTCGAGCAGCACGAGGTCGAACGCTTCGCCGGCGGCGCGTTCGAGCCCGCTTTCGCCGTCGCGGCTCGTCTCGACCAGATACCCCTCGCGCGTGAGGCGATCGCGAAGCGTGAGCACCAGACCGGGTTCGTCTTCGATGAGGAGCAGCCGCTTCACGCGCGGGATCCGTGCGCCTCGGACAACGCCGCGCGCCCGACCGGCTCTTGGCTCGCGGCGGGAAGGACAACGGTGAATTGACTGCCCGATCCCGGGGCGCTTTGAACGGTGATCCGTCCGCCGTGCGCTTCGACGATACGCTTGACGAGACTCAAGCCGAGGCCCGCACCTTGAATCTGCGCCGCGATGACGTCCGGGGCGCGATAGAACGGTTCGAAAATCCGGGCCTGATCGGCCGGCGCGATCCCGATCCCGCGATCGGCGATCGTCACGAACACTTCGCGGCCCGCCTGATGCGCGCGAACGCCGATCCAGGCTCCCGTCCCTCCGTACTTGATGGCGTTGGCCACCAGATTCTGGAACACGCGGCGCAGGGCCGCCTCGTCGCCGAGCACCGGCGGGAGCCGATCCGCGACGTCGTATTCAACCTGGATCCGCGCGGGGTCGACGAGCGACCGGAAGGAGTCGACGATCTCGTGAAGCATTGCGGAGATGGCAACCGGCCGGAGCGCAAAGCCCCGTTGTCCTGACTCGATGCCGGCGAACTCCAGGATCTGCTCCACCATCTCGGTCAGCCGCCGTCCCTCGTTCCGCACGAGGTCGCCGTACTTGCGAATCTGCTCCTCGTCGCGCACGACCCCGTCGGCGAGGTTCTCGCCGGCCGATCGAATCACGGCAAGCGGCGTTCGTAATTCATGCGACACGGCGGCGACAAACTCCATCTGCTGGCGGGCGAGCTCCTGCGCCCGTCGCGTCGAGAACACCAGCAGTCCCATGCTGGCGCCGAGGACGGCGAGGATGCTCGAGCTGACGATCAGATTGCGGCGGCGAGCCGCATTGACCGCGCGCTCGAGCGATCCTGAAGGATGGATCACGAGCAATCGCCAGCGCGGCGTTCCCGGTCCGGTCGTCCGGGTCGCGGCAGCCGCAGCAGCCGACGCTGCCATAGAGCCCACCGGGCCATTCTGCTGAACGATGATCGACAGGGGGCCCGTCTCCCGCATGGTCAACGTTCCCTTGGGGCCGGGTGGAAGCACGATCTGCCCGTGAACCGTCGAGCGGCCTCCTCTTGGCCGCGGCGTGGTCGTGGTGATCGATGTAAACCGGCGAATCTCCGAGGCAATCGACCCGAAGTCCTGCATTCGAACCTGGAACAGATCGACCGCGGCGTCCACCTTTGCCTCCGGCCTGGGCGAGAAGCCACTGGTCGAGTGGTAGACAGGCTCACGGTCGGCAAGGCTCACGACGGCCAGCTGGTAATCAAAGCCGTCCCCCGTCTGCCGGAAGTGCTGCTGCGCAAGCGCGGGCAACATGTCGTTCGTGGATGTAGTCACGATCTATCAACAGCACCGTGTACGACATCCCCGGCGACATGCGCACGTCGGCCCGTCCTGGATGCTCGCTGAAGAAAATCATGGGAGTGGGAATCAGGAGTGCCGGGACGCTGTCCCAGATCGGCGAGGGCATCGTACGCACAAAAAACGTTCCGGCCGGCGTCGTCTCATACCGGGCGCCGAGCTGTACGCGGATCGGTTCCATGGCGGCCGGCCATGTCACCGGTTCCAGCGCGTGGGTGCCCGGGTTGAATCGTTGCAGGGCCGGATCCAGATCCGAGCCGATGGTGTAGACCTCTTTGATCAGGCGCGGGTAGCGCGATGTCGCCTGCCACCGGTCGTACCGAATCGTTACACGCGACGCCAGATCCTCTGTGGCTTGCGGATCAACCTGAAACAGCAGGTACGCGCGCGTGAGTTCGGCGTCGAAATCCTGCGCAAACCCTGACGCGCGCGTGTTCAGCGTGGCGCGCATGCGATCACGTTCGGCATCGCTGATGCGGCCGAGCCACTTGTACTGGAGCGTCGCGAGCAGTGCGATCAGTCCCAGCAAGGCGAGCGCGACGGCGAACATCGGCAGCCTGAATCGACCTCGCATGGGCCGAGTCTAGCACGCAGATTCGCTGGTCTCCTCCTGGAGCCACGAGGTTTTACGTCCTGAACAATCTCTTTGCGCCCACTTAACCATCGCGGCGCGTGGAACAACGATCATCGTACGACCGATCGCAGGTCCTTCCGCCTAAAGGCGGAAGCCACAAGCGGAAGGTGGAGGAGAAGACCACAGATGCGAATGCAGAATCTTGCCGCGAGGCTGATCGCCCTGACCGCGATCGCGGGTGTCTACCCGGCGGCGATCGCCCAGGAAGACAAGAAAGCCGTCGAGGTACTCGCGGGGGCGCGAAAGGCGATCGGCGGGAAGAAGCTCGACTCGCTGAAGACGCTCAGCGTTCAAGCGGCCATGCAGCGCAACGCGGGCAACTTTCAGATGAACAGCGATCTCGAGCTGTTCCTCGAGCTGCCTGACAAATACATGCGGTCTGAAAGCTCGAGCAACGCGATGGTCAACATGGCCAACACGCTGGGGTTCAATGGCGACCGGCCGCTGAAGTCCAACGGTCCCGCGGGTATCGCGTCCGGCGGCGGCATGATCATCCGGATGGGCGGGCCCGGCGGGCCGGCCGTCGGCAGCGGCGACAAACCCACCCCGGAGCAGCAGCAGCAAATCGACCGTCAGATGGTCCGTTCTGCACGTCATGACATCAGTCGTCTGATGCTGGGGTGGTTTGGCATGACGCACCCCTCATTGAGCGCGCAGTACACGTATGCGGGAGAGGCGGAATCTCCGGACGGTAAGGCTTACGTCATCGACGTGAAGAACGCCGACGGCTTTGCGGCGCGGCTTTTCATCGACGAGAACACGCAGCTGCCGCTCATGCTCACCTACCACGGGCCTCAGCCTCGGATCGTCACCGCCGGCGGCCCGCGTCCCGCACCGGGTGGGGCGCAACCCGCGCCACAGGGGCAGACACGACAAGTGACTGAGGAAGAACGCAAGAAGCTCGCGGCTGACGCGGACAAGCAGATCCGTGAGATGGAGGAGCAGCCTCCTGTGATGGTCGAGTACACGCTTTTCTTCAACGACTGGCGCGAAGAGGACGGCATCAAGTTCCCTCACGCACTGCGCCGGGCATCTCCGACGGAATCGGTGTCGCAGTCGCGCAAGAACTGGCGCCTGGAAAGTACAGCGTGACGGTGAGCTTCCCCGGCTTCGAGACGCGAACCGTTCCGGACCTTCGAGTACGCGCCGGGGACAATCACCGCGATGTGACGCTGGCAATCCAGAAGGTCGATCAGGCGGTGTCGGTCGGGCGCGATCCTGCCGCTTCCGCCTCAGACCCCAACGGCAATCGGTTCAACACCGTGCTGTCGAAGGAACAGATCGATGCATTGCCCGACGACCCGGATGAAATGGAACGGGTGTTGATGGATATGGCCGGGCCGGGCGCCACGATTCGCGTTGACGGCTTCCGCGGCGGCCGGCTGCCGCCCAAGTCTCAAATCCGCTCGCTCCGATTCTCGCGCGACCTCTTCGCCGCGGAAAACCACTTCGGCCAGCGGCCGGCCAGCGGAGCCATGCCGGGCGGCCCGACGATGTTGATCCAGCGTGTCGGTCCCGGGGGAGCCGGCGACATGCTCGGGATGCTTGGCGGCGGTGGCGCAGAAGACAAGCGCGTCAGGTTCGAGCTGTACGTGTCGGCGCAGAATCTTTTCAATCACGTGAACCCGATCGGATTCTCGGGCGTGATGACCTCTCCGTTCTTCGGCCAGCCCACGGCCGCCATGCCGGGCAGACGGCTCGATCTGGGGATGAGGATTGGGTTCTGAGCCGTGGTGCCTCGCGAACTACGCGCGCCCGACGACGAGGTAATGCTAACGATTGTTCCTTAGCGTGCGGTCCATCACGAGAAAGTACGGGAGGGCAAGCGCGGAGATCGCGGCGGCGACGCCGAAGGCGGAGCGAAATCCGAAGTGCTGGATGATCCAGCCCATGCTGGTCGAACCCGTGCCGATCCCGGTATCGAAGGCCGCGAGGATCGCGCCGAATGCCGCGCCGCGCCGGGCGGCGCTGACATCGCGCATCACGTATCCGACATACACCGGGTAGGCGGTGCCAAACCCGGTACCAAACACGATCGCGGACGCAATCATCCATCCGCGAGTTCCGCCAATCGACAGCAATGCCAACCCCACGCTGATGAAGACCAGACACGGCACGAACACCCGCTTGTAGCCCCATCGATCCCCGAGACGGCCGGCCATCGGGCGGATGCACAGAATGACCAGTGCCAGCGTCGTCAGATAGATGCCCTTGGGCGTGACGTGGTTGGCGTCGGCGTACATCGCCGCGAAACTCGTGATGCCGCCGTATCCGAAGGAATACAAGAACAGCGAGAGCGACATCACGAGGACGCGCCACTCGAGGATGCCGCGCGTCCGCTCGTGTTCCGCCGGCGCCTCGGGAGGCGTGTCCGTGAGAAAGAACGCAATCACCCCCATCAGCATGTTGAGGGCGGCTGCGAGAGCGCACAGCCACCACCAGCCGCGGCGATAAATCCAGAACCCGACCGTCGGCGCGACGGCGATCGCCGCGACCGTCGCGAGCCCCCAGTACCCGATTCCCTCCGCCCGGCGGCGTTCCGGCAGCATGTTCGTCATGTAGGCGGCCGATGCCGACAACAGTCCCGACCAGAACACGCCGTGGACGACGACGAGCCCGAGCATCCAGCGGTAGTCGGTGATCAGGCCGTACGCAATCGAGAAGAGGGTCAGCGCGATGCTCGACGTGATGAGCACGCGGCGCTGCCCGACCCGATCGGCCATCGCGCCGGTCAACGGCGCGGAGAAGGCGGAGGAGTAAGTGAGGAATCCAAGAAACAGCCCAGAGGCGAACGTCGACCCGCCCAGATCGATGATGTGAAATGGGGCGGTCGGCAGCAACTGGAACGCCGAGAGGAAGACCGTGAAGCTGAACCCGCACATCACAAAGAAGCGCGGGGTGAACAGGCGATCGGACAACTTGGTGACGATCGTACACGATCCTTCAGAGCCCAAGAGCTCACAGAAGATCAGGAGATCAGGAGATGTTCTTTTTTGAGAAAGGATCTCGCGCTCTTCTCGGAACCGCGCCAAGGCCCCGGCAGTTTTAGGACTCTCGAAGGTTTTGTGTCCTGGGCGCGCCGCACGAGAGCCAAAGTCAACTCCTGAACTCCTGACCTCCTGTTAAGAGGTACGAATTTCTGTACGCTAATATCGGGAGATGCAGGATCTGAGCGAATTCCGACCGTCGAAGCTGTGGAAGAGGATGTCCGCGGAGCGCCGGATGGCGGCGGCGGAGCTGTTCTGGGCCGACGAGCAGTCAACCGAACAGCAGATCGAGGCCGTCGGGGCGCTGGCGGCGCACATGAAGTTCCGTGCGAAGAGCGTCGTCGGCCTTCCGATTCAGAAGAAGGCGAAGTACCTCGCGACGCTGCCGGCCGTGTCGGACGCTGTCGCAGCGCGAGCGCTCGTGAATTACCACCTCGCGCGGCAGCGGCCGATGATGGCGGCCTTTCTCGACAGCCTCGGGATCGGGCACGAGGACGGCCTGATCAGCGAAGAGAACGTGGCGAAACTGGACCGTGAGAAGCTGCGGACCGCCGCGGCGGAGCTGGCGACGAAGTATCCGCCTGAAGACGTGTCGCTCTATTTCAAGACCCTCGTCTCCCAGGATCCGGATACCTGGGGCATGCTGGCGGAGCTCACGACGGGCGACTCGCCGGTTCCGAAAGCGCCCTGACCTCCGCGGCTGCCCGCTTTCCGGATTCGATCGCGCCACTCATATAGCCTTGCCATCGCACGCTGGTATGTTCTCCCGCGAACACGACGCGGCCGGCGGGGCGCGCCAGCCAGGACCGCAGCGTCGGGTCGAACGAGGGATCGAACACCGCATAGCCACCGCGGGCCCATGGGTCGTCTTCCCACGTCACCGTCTGCATCGCGAGCAGCGGCGCCGGTCTACCGAGCCACGAAAGCCTCTCGATCAGCCCGCGCTCGCCTTCGGAGACAACGATGTCACGCAGGGCGCGCGAGGCGCGACCGCCGGCAAGCAGACTGAGGATGCCCGACCGGGCGCGCTGATCCTCGGCGCCATCCCAGAGAGCACCCGTCGGCAAATCGGAGCCGAAGGCCCGGGATCGGCGATGGCTACGCCAAAACGGCTTTTCGAACTGAAGCAACATGCGTGTGGCGGCCCCGTACTTGAGCGTCGCAATTGCGCGGGCCTGATCATCCGGCAGAACGGGGGTCGAACTCGACGTCGCGGAGGGTCGAAGCTGGAAGCGCGGCGACACAGAAATCCCCCAGGAGCTCCGATCGCTTTCCGCGCTCGTCGAGTGTCACGCGCACGCCGGTCGTATCCTGACGAATCCTTCGGATCACCGTCTGCAACAGGACCTTCCCGTGCAGGGCGCGTGCTATCGCGCGCGGCAGCCGGTCGTTGCCGCCGCTGATTCTGTGAAAACTACGCCCAGGCGCACCGCCGGAGGCAAGCTGATCGACAAGCACGATTAGAGAGAGGTCCTCGGGATCGGCAAGAAAGAATCCGCGAAGGCCGCGCAGGCTGGCCCTCAGGGCGACATCAGCGTGCACCTTTTCGAGCCAACTGGCGATCGACTGTTGTGCCAGCTGCTGTGCAACCGCAGAGTCCCAGCGCTTCCCAGCCAGACAGTAGTCGGCAACCTCGCGTGTCAGCCCCCGTGCCGATTCTCCGAAGGCGCCTGCTACGCTACGAACGCGCCGGCGGCCGGCCCGATCTGGTCCGTAGTATTTGAAACCATCGCGCAGAATTCGCACCGGCTTCAACCTGACGGCAGCCGCGAGCTCGAGCACGAACGATTGTTCATCTTCGATGAGATCCGCACCAGCCTCGGCGTGCAATCCGCCGGCAAAACCGCTGCGAAGCGTGTGGACCCGACCACCTACCCGCTCGCGGGCCTCAGCGATTGTGACCGACGCTCCGGCGCTTTCGAGATCCCGCGCCGCGGAAAGCCCTGCAAGCCCTGCCCCGGCAACAATGACGTGTTTTCCTGAGAGTTCCTTCGTGGCCATTTCAGAAGCATAAGATATGAACAGCCATGCTGACTTTTCTGTTCACGGCCCTGACACTCGCGCAGACCGCCGAGCCCTCTGCCGGGACGCTCGACACACAGCTCCGCCAGATCATTGCGGCGAGCGGCGCGGAGGTCGCCGTCGCGTATCGCACGCTCGACGGACGAACCGAGCTGCTCGTCGACGCGGACAAACCGTTCCATGCCGCAAGCACGATGAAGGTTCCCGTGATGATAGAGCTCTTCCGACAGGCGCGCGCCGGCACGCTCTCGCTGGACGACCCGCTCCCCATCCGCAACGATTTCCGCAGCATCGTCGACGGCAGTCCCTACAAGCTCAGCGAGGGAGACGATTCGGACAAGGACGTTTATGCGGTCATCGGAAAGACCATGACGCTGGCTCAGTTGTGTGACGCGATGATCACCGTCAGCAGCAATTTTGCAGCAAACCTGCTCATTGAAAAGGTCGGCGTGGAGAACGTCCGTCACACCGTCACCGCACTCGGTGCGGACGGAATGCAGGTTCTTCGCGGCGTGGAGGACCAGAAGGCCTTTGACAAAGGGTTGAACAACACGACGACCGCGCGCGGCTTGATGGTGCTCCTCGATGGGATCGCGCACGGACGAGCGGTGGACGCGCAATCCGATGCGGAGATGGTCGAGATTCTGAAACGGCAGACGTTCAACGACGCCATTCCGGCGGGTCTTCCCCCCGGAACCCCCGTGGCGCACAAGACGGGCAACATCACCAGGATTCATCACGACGCCGCCGTTGTTTACGCGTCGCGCCCTTACGTGCTCGTGCTGCTGGTCCGGGGAATCGAAGATCAGAAGAAGAGCGCGGCGCTCATGTCGGAGCTGTCGAAGGCGATCTACGACGCCAACGCCCGCTGACCTTCGCGGACCAGCACCCGGGCCAATGGGGCGGCCGTTCAGCCTAATCACGTGTCCCTCGCGACCGGCACATCAAAAACCAAACAGGAGATCAAGAGATCAGAAGAAAATATTTTTCTCCTGATCTCCTATTCTGTTTGATCTTGGCAGCCAAGACGATGTGACAGTGGCAACGGTCGAATCTAGACCGCTTACGGGATTCCCCCGGCCTCAAAACACATACACGAAATTCACGATCGGAAACGCGAAGAACTCGTCAGACCCGATCGGAAAGCCGAGCGCGAGATCGGCCGACAACCGCTCGCCGAAAAACCGGACGCCGGCCGACGCGACGCCGTTGCCGTCCTTCCAGAGATAATTCTCGCTCATCATCTTCAGATTGCGCCGGACCTGCCGCTCGCCGCCCACCATGACGACGCCGGAGCGGCCTCCGTTGTTGCCGTAGGCCATGCCCCCGCCGATCGTGAATGAGCCCCTCGCGGTGCCTGATGTGCTGACGGCGTACGCCACGCCACCGCCGTCGCCCCCCGCGTTAAAGGCCTGAAATACTCCCACGGCGACGTCGGTCGAGGACGACTTCAGTATCTGCACCTTTGGCGTAATCCAGAAGGGGCGATCGCCATCGTCAAACCCGAACAAGAGAGGCGTGCCGCCGCCGACGGAAAACCGATCAGTGACCCCGATCTGGACGAATGGCATCAGGAATTCGTAGACGCCCAGGTACGTCTGGCCACGCGCCAGCGATCGTCCGGTGGGGGCAAAAAACAGCCGGGTGGCGTTTGGGTCTGGCGGCATGAACTCTCCGCGAGCAAGGCTCCCCGTGACCTCTTTCAGAGTGTCGATGTCGGATCGTTTTGCCGTGACGATGGCGCCCGCCTGTGTTCTGAACACGACTTCGTTCGGATCTTCGCGTTCGATCGTGCCGTAAAGTCTGGAACCGTCCCGCAGTACGAGCTCGTACAGAGTGATCTGCTGCTCCGCTGAACCGGACGGTGGCGCGCCGGCCTGTGCCGGAACTGCCGGTACCACGAGCGCCAGGGTGGCAATCAATAGAATCTGTCGGGTCATGACTGTTCTCCGAGGGAGCCTGATTCAACAACCGCACGTGACGCTGGTACCGGTGGGTGCACACCTCTCCCGGCTGTGAAGGACGCGAGAGCCCTGAAAGACGCGTTGACTGCGGTGGTGCGAAACATCATGCAAGCACGATACGGCCGTGCTCGCTGAGAAGTCGTGAAGGGAGCCTGAAGAAGGGTGAAAATCAGCGGGCGTGACGGCCGAGCGTGGCTAAAACTCCTTGAAAATCGGCCCGTTGGCGGAGCGGCGCGAAGAATGGCTCGATCGGGATGGTCCAGCCCGTAAATGGGAGCTCAGGCCGATCGACCAGCCGCTTCAGCGAGCTGATTGCCTCGTCGTGCCGTCCGCGGAGCGATTGCATGAAGGCTTCCGCAAGGGTTGCTTCGCTTCCGCGGCTCCCCTGCCGCAGCGCGTCGATGGCGGTTGCGGCGTGCGTGAATGCTGTGTCGGCCGCGCGCGTGTCGCCGCCCGCGGCAAGTGCCGCGCCAAGGCCCACGAGCGATCGGGCATGCTCCGGAAAGAGCTCGAGCGCCTTTCGGAACATCCGCTCCGCATGGGCCGCATCCCCGGTCTCGAGTGACACGAATCCCACTCCGTCGTATGCGTTCATCGCGAACTCCGCCGCATAAAGCTGCTTGGGCCCGACGGCGATTTCCCGCTCGAACTCCGTCCTGGCTTCCTTCGCGTCGCGCTGGGCGAGCCGGACAAGGCCAAGCAGCCAATGAAGGCCCTTTGCCGGGTACCGTTGCTTGAGATTGGCCTGGCGATCCTGAACGGTCGTGCCTTCCCGCAACACCGATTCAGCGCGGTCGAGCGCCCCGCGGGCAATGTGGACCATCGCCGCCTCGAAATGCGCAAACGGGAAGTCGGGATAGAGGTCCATCGCGCGCGCCAGCGCGCGCAGCCGGTCTTCTCCCCACTCGGCATGGGCGAGCCGGAACTGGTTGCCCCAGTAACCGGGCTCGAGCGCCACTGCGCGTCGCGCGGCAGCCCGCGCGTCGCTGAAGCGTCCGGCGCTGACGAGGAGGAATGAGTAGGTGGCATGCGCTTCCGCGAGATCCCGCTCCAGCTCGATCGCGCGCTGAACGTGATCGATGGCCCGCGCGAGGAGCGCCGCATCCGGCTGGTTGCGCGCGCGTGACATCTCGTACTGAAAAAAGCGCGCATTGCCAAGGCCGACGTGCGCGAGCGCATAACGCGGATCCAGGACGACCGCGCGCTCAAAATCGCCGATCGCGCCGGGCACGAGCGAGGCATCGAGCGACTCGAGCCGCACCCGTCCCTCTGTGAACGCCTTGTACGCCTCGAGGCTGCTGGTCTCGCGGTGCACGCGGCGCGCGGCTGCGTCCGCTCGCGCAGTTCCCAGCGTCTCGGCAAACTGCGCGACGATACGATCCTGCAATTCGAACACGTGCTCGAGCGCGCCGTCGGCTTTGGCTTCCGCGAGCGCCTCGCCTGACGCCGCGTCCACGACCCGCGCCGTAATGCGAAGACGATCCCCCGCTCGTTGAAAGCTGCCGACGACGGCAAGGTCGAGATGCAGGTCCGCCCGGAGAGCCGCGAGATCGACGCCGTGTCGCCGGACCGCTTCGACGACGAGCACGCGGTCGATGATGCGGAGGGTCCCAGCGGCACGGAGATCGTTGGTGACCGTTTCGGCGATGCCCGACGACAGCCACCCGAACTCGCGATCGGTGCTGACGTTGGTGAAATCCATGACCGCGATCGCCGGAGGCTTCGCCTCGACGGCCGTCTCGACGGCCCGCTCCGGCGGAGCCTGGCTCGGGACTGCGGCCTCGACCGGGGCGATGAACCGATAGCCCCGTCGCGCGACGGTCTGGATGTACGTCGGTTTCGAGGAATCGTCGCCAAGCGCCTGACGGAGCTCGGACACCGCCTGTGTGAGGGCGTTGTCGGTGACGGCGACGTCAGGCCAGAGCGCCGCGAAGAGCTCGTCCTTCGGCACGAGCGACGACTGCCGCGCCACGAGATAGAGCAGGAGATCGATGATCTTCGGCGAGAGCGGAATGACTTCAGTACCGCGCAAAAGGCGGTACGAGCCGGCATCGACGGTAAAGGGCCCGAAGCGGTACGACGCCACGATTGTCATTGATTGGCTGGCGCCCTCAGCATAGCACCGCCGCCGCCGGCCTCATCGGCGCCTTTCGTCATACAATTCCGCGCGTGGATCGACGGCAGTTTCTCGGAACCGCGGCAGCCTCCGTCGCGGCCGCACTCACGGTTCCCTCCCTCGCCGCCGAACGCCAGGCCGTCGTCAGGCCCAAGCGCCTCGCCGCCGGCGATACCGTCGGGCTCGTGGCGCCAGCCAATGCGACGTTTCAGTCGCTGGAGTTGCAGATTGCGAAGGAGTCGCTCGAAGCGCTGGGATTGAAGGTCAAGATCGGCAGCCACCTGCTCGACCGGCACGGATATCTTGCGGGACAGGACAAGGATCGCGCAGCGGATATCAACGCGTTCTTCGCCGACGCCGCGGTCCGCGCGGTACTCCCGATCCGCGGAGGCTGGGGCAGCAGCCGTGTACTGCCGTACCTGGATTTCGAGACGATTCGCCGCAACCCCAAAGTGGTCGCGGGCTACAGCGACATTACCGCGCTGCTCCTCGGCATCCACGCGAAGACGGGTCTGGTCACGTTCCATGGCCCGAACCACATCAAGCCGCTCGGCATCCCCGCCTGGTCGGGCGCGATGATCGGGCACGGGACGGCGCAGTGGACACTCGCGCAGGGCATTGACGTCGACGCGGACGCGGATGCTGGAACGATCCGCATGCGGGAGCCTGGCGTCGCGTAACTGTACTCGGCCGACTTCTCCTCCTTTTCCTCCTTCTCCGACTTCTCCTCCTTGTCAAACGTGATGCCGGCAACCGCATCCCCTTCCACGATTTCATCGACGACATCCAGCGGAGAAGCGACGCCGAATATCGTGTACTCGAAATCAAGGCGCGGATTGTCAACCAGGTTGATGAAAAACTGTGCGTCCCCGGTGTCTCGTCCGCGCGTGGACAGTCCAACCGTGCCGCGCTCGTGAGAGGTCGCGCTGATCTCGTCGCGCATATACAGGCTATCGCCTGCATATTCATTCGCTCCGGGGCTCCCTCCCTGGATGACGAAATTCGGCACGACGCGGTGGAACGTGAGGCCGTTGTAGTAGCCGGCGGTGGCAAGGCGGACGAATCGCGCCACCGCGAGCGGCGCGAGGTCCCCCCGCAGGCGGATGGAAAAAGTCCTGCCGCTCTTGAGGCTCACGCGGGCCGGCTCGGTTGACAGCTCCGCGGCTGAAGGGATGGCCGGACGTGGGAGCAACTGCGGGTCGATTTCCTGGACCTTGCCGGTCCATTGCAGAAGAAGCGCGGCAGCGCGCTGCGCGACCGGTATGTCGAAGTCCCGCAGCAGCGGGACGAGCGACCCCGCCTGATCCGGATCGCCGAGTTCCAGCAGCCTTTCAAGAAGCGCCAGTCGCACGTCGCGCGACGTTTCTTTCCTTTCAGCGGTCACCCGCCTGAGAGCGTCCAGCAGCCCCGCCACAAGTTGCGGCGTCGGCTTCGCGCCCTTCAATTCAATCGCGGCCGTTCGAAGCAGCTGGTAGTCGGTGCGCGCCAGTGCAGCCACAAAGTACGGCTCCGCCTCGTCCCCCTTCAATTTGCGCAACGGCGCAAGCGTCGCTTCGCGGACGTTGTCATCACGATCGAAGGCCAGTCGTTCCAGCGCCGAGACTTCGTTCGTGATCGCCGCGGCGCGCGCGGCGTACATTCGTACCTGCCACGTCGCGTGCTGCTGGTGGCCGGCGAGCAACGAGACGAAAGCGCGCCCAGGCGCACGCTTTGCCAGCGCGACGAGCGCATGCGACTCCCGGTGCCAGTCATTCGCCGGCGGTGTGCGCGCTTCCACGGTCAGCCGATCCGTGACGTTTACGTC
The DNA here is from genome assembly GCA_038320555.1 of Vicinamibacterales bacterium. Taxonomy (GTDB): domain Bacteria; phylum Acidobacteriota; class Vicinamibacteria; order Vicinamibacterales; family 2-12-FULL-66-21; genus JALZOC01. The sequence goes on from JBBQEJ010000004.1 coordinate 29,366, forward strand.
ATCTCTACACTGATCGCCGAGCGTGTCGATCGCGACCAGCGCCACCGCGAGACTCGGATCCTTTATCGTGTCCAGAAGACGCTGGCACCCGTTCGTGCTCGATTCCTGCCGCCCCCACGCACGAACCGCCTCGATTCGAACGATGGGCGATCGATCGACCAGCAAGCCCGCGACGAGTTCCGTACGCTCCGTAGGTTCCACGGGCGCTCCGGCCCCGCCCAGAACGACCGCCGCGAGACGGCGCAGTTGCATGATCGACTCGCTCGTGCTCCCGTACGCGGTAGCCGTAGCCCTGAGCGTCTCGGCGTCGACCCCGCGCGCGGCGACGAGTGCCGACATCGCGTGGAGCCGCGCCGGCGCCGGATACTCGTGCCGGCGGTTGATTACGATCCCGCGCAGCGCGTCGACTGTGTCGGACGTCAGCTGCGAAAGCCGGCCGCGCAGCCGCGCGAGGATTTCAACGCCGCGTGTGATGTCCGGAAGCGCCTCCCGAAGCAGCGGATCAGAATCGGCCGCGCGCATCATCCGCAACAAGTACGATTCAGCGGCCTGGACCTGTTCGGCGCGCTCGTACGGCAAACGCCCCATCGCCAGTGCGACTGGACCGATCGGTCCAGGCCGACGGGCGGGATCCATGGGAATCGCACCCGCGGACGCGAGCGCTTCGAGCGCACCCGCAACCTGCTCGCCGCCGGCGTCGTTGGGCAGCGGCGCTCCGTGGAATGCTTGCGCGATCGCGTTTGCCGTTTCGTCGATCGGCGCGGCTGTCACGTACTGCAGAAGATCGGGAATCACCTCGCGGCGCTCCAGCCGTCCGAGGGCGCGGACGGCTCTCGTGTGAGTGGAGACGTCTTTCGATCGCGCGAGCTCGAGCAGAAGACCCACGTCGACCATCTGTCTGGCGCGAAGCGTGTCGATCGCCGGCGTGTGGAGATCGTCAGGAAGAACGAGGCGCGAATCTTCGGCGGCCAGGATTGCCGACTGCGCGGCGTCGGGAAGAACGCTGGAGGGAACCGGCGGCGGCGAGGTCGGCACGCGGCCACGCTGCGCCGCCGTCGCCGCCTCGACGAGCCCGACAAGAATCACCGTTGCCAGCGGCCCGCGCATGACCGTTTCACGGCCTCCGGCCCGAGTACTCCAGCATCTGGGTCGTCAAATCGAGTGGATAGGAAATCGTGATGTCGGTCACAGTTCCGTCCGCGGCACGCACGGGCTCGAGGCGGGGCTGCACGAAGCCCGTATACGACGGCATGTTCAGATGCTCGACGCGCGCGACGACCTCGTCGCGCAATGTCGCCTCGAAGTGCACGCCGTACGAGTCGAACAGTGCTTTCGCGGCGGCATAGTCCCCCTCCGCCTTGATTCGCTGGACCTCGGCGAGCAATCGGCCGGCCGCGTCCTGGAATGCCAGGGTATCCACCATGGCGTAGTACGTTTTGCCGTCGCGCGTGCGCACGTCGATCGCCGAGGAGTTGGCCAGGAGCCACTGGACGATCATCTGCCGATTGCGCATGTGGTCTTCTTCGATCTGAGTGCCCTCGCGGATGCGGCGCAACTGCACGAGCGCGTTTCGAGCGTAACCTTCGTATTCGGCGAGGACGATCTCGGCGTGATTGAGGGCGTCGAGCAAGCCGAGCTCGACCATCTTCGGGCTCGGCAGGAAATACAGCGCCACCAGGTCGGCTCGTGATTCCTCGAGTGCCGAGTACTGTTCCTTGAGGAACGATTGGGGACTCCCCTTCAGGTGCCCGGCGATCTTGCCGGACCCGTGACCGATTACCTCGTGCAGATCCGTCGTCAGCTCGCTCGCAATGCTGCTCCATTTTTCGGCGCGTTCGGCCTCCTCCACCGACCATGCGAACTCCTTGCGAAACTCGGAGGACGTCGATTTGTCATACGCCTCGTTGACGTTGGTCAGCGAGACGGACTTGCTGCCGTACTTCTCCCGGATTTCCTGATCGTTCGGCAGGTTGATGCCCACCGGCGTAACCGGCGCGGAGTCCCCCGACTCGACGACGACGTCGATGGCGTTGGCGGTGATGCCCCGCACGCCCTGCTTGCGATATTGGGGGGGCCACGGCATCCGATCCTCGAACCACTGCGCGGCGGCCGCCAGCCGCCGGATGCCTTCGGTCTTCCCGGGATTCACGTAGAACACGAGCGCTTCCCATGCGCCCTTCATGCCCCGGGGATCCATATAGACTTCGACGAACCCGTTGATGGTGTCGACGGGCGATGCCTTGTCGTGGACCCAGGCGATGTCGTAGGCCACGCGGTCCGCATTGTCTCCCGTCGTGTAAAACCTGATGAGTGCGCGGAGCGCGTCCGCCATCGGGTCCGTGGCATACGGAATCGCGGCTTCCAGATGCCGGATGATCTGACGAATCTCCTTGTCGTATCTTCCGCCGACACGATAGACCTCTTCGACGACCGTCCCATCGCGCTTCACCAGCCGCGAATTGAGCGGGTGTACTTCCTTGAATCCTTCAAGATCCTTCATGGACACGCCGACATAAAGGTTGTTGACGCTCGAGGTGAGGATGTCCTTGCCGGGTCCCGGCGTTTTGTTCGTCACAATCGGGTCGACGGCGGGATCGAAGAAGAGCGGCTGAAGTCTGTCCAGCATGGCATCGAGCGTTTCGCCGTTCTTCAGCGGAAACGTCGCGCCTGCATCGGCGGCTGCGTGGGCCGCCGCGGAGAAGGCCTGGGGCTCGCACTTCAGCACGAACTTTCGCGCTGTCAGGTTGTTGTGCGGCCCGGTATTGAGCCAGAACAACTTCGTATAGCGCAGGATCTCTGTCAGCGTCGTCTGGTCGACGCCGCCGGGGTGCGTCATGATCTCTTCCAGCACATCGCGCATCTCGAGGTTATGCGCGTAGCGCTGGTCGTAGTAAATATCGCGGCCGGCGAGCGCGGCGCCGTACAAGTGCCAGATGAGAAGTTTCTGGTCCAACGGCAGCGCGGCAAACCCGTCCGCATACAGCTGCGCGACGGCGGCCTCGTCAACACGCTCCAGCAGGTACTTGCGGTCGGCCGGCGGCGCATGCGGCGACAGCGTGGTCGCGGCGGCCGCCGGTTTTGGACTGTCTGTAACCGGGGTGTTACCCTCGTCGTCGCACGCCATTCCCGCTGCTGTCATCAGTTCCTCAGTCCCCGTGTGCGCGAACGCTCGCGGCCAAACCCTGCACAAAACTCCATTGTAAGGCGAGGCACCGGGCGCCCGGTTGCCGCGGTAGCTAGGCCAGTTCGACGGTCTCCCCGTGCGCCGGCATCTTTGTGTCCCAGCCGAGTCTGGCGTGGATCGCACTGCTCAGAGCCTCCATCGCAACGGGGTCGCCGTGAACGATGAATGTCAGCCGTGGCGGCTGTGTGAACCCGCCGAGCCAGCGGAGGATCTCGTTCGAGTCGGCGTGCGCGGACATCGATTCGACGAGCGCGATCCGCGCCTGGACGGGAATCATTTCGCCGTGGATCTTGACCGTTTTGTCGCCGTCCACGAGGTGCCGGCCCCGCGTGCCGGCTGCCTGGTAGCCCACGAACAACACCGTGTTGCGTGAGTCGGGCAGTGCGGCCTTCAGGTGATGGAGCACCCGGCCACCGGTGGCCATTCCGCTGGCCGAAATGACAATGGCGGGCATCTTCGATTGCGTCAGCTGCTTGGACTCGGCGGCCGTCGAGATCGTGCGGAAGCGCTCGGTGCAGAACACGCACAGCTGGCGCTCGTGGCGGGCATGGCGCTGCCGCTCGTCCCGCGGATCGTCGTGATCGGCCGGCCCGTGGGGCGCCTTCTCGTCGCGCACCTCCGGCTGCATCTCGGGATCGAGCTCGCGCAGCCGCTCGGTGTAACGGGCGAGGGCGTCCACCGCCATCGGGCTGTCGAGGAACACGGGCAGCACGGGAATCCGCTTTTCCTCTTCCAGCCGCTTCAGCCAGTAAATGAGCTCCTCGACGCGTCCAATCGCGAACGACGGAATGATGATCCGGCCGCCGCGCTCCGCCGTGCTGTTGACCACATCCGCCAGCTGCGTTCCGTTGTCGTCCTGCTCGTGTACGCGGTTGCCGTAAGTCGACTCGACGAGCAGGTAGTCTGCTTCGGGAATCGTCGAGGGATCGGGCAGCACAGGCCGGCCGAACCGGCCCAGATCCCCGCCGAATAGAATCGTACGGCCGCCCGTGCGCACGCGCGCATACGACGAGCCGAGCAGATGGCCGGCATTGATGAATTCGACTTCGATATCAGGCGTGACCGGCACGGGCCTGTCGTAGCCGACCGGCTGGAGCTGCGACACGGCGCGAAACGCGTCCGCCTCGGTGTAGAGCGGCAGTGCCGGAGCGTGTTTTGAAAAACCGTGGCGGTTGGCGTTCGCGGCATCTTCTTCCTGGATCCGGCCCGCGTCGGGCAGCACGATGCGGCATAGATCGAGCGTGCCCGCGGTGCAGAACACTCGGCCGCGAAAGCCCTGTGCCACGAGCCGCGGAAGGTACCCGCAGTGATCGAGGTGCGCGTGGGTGAGGATAATCGCGGCAATCTCGCTCGCCGCAATCGGAAGGTTCTGCCAATTGCGCAGGCGCAGCTCCTTCAACCCCTGAAACAGCCCCGAATCGATGAACACTTTCGACGTCCCGGTATCGAGAAGGTATTTGGACCCGGTGACCGTCTGCGCCGCGCCAAGAAAAGTAATCGATGCCACTCTGCTCCCTTTTGCTGTTGCCTTATCCCTTTTGCCTTGTCCGCTGCCCCTCAGGCGAATAACGCCACCTGGCCGCCCGTATGCCAGAAGAGCACGGTTTCGCCCTTGTCAAACTCCCGGCGACGGATGCGCGCGATGAGACCGGCCATTGCTTTCCCGGTGTACGTGGGATCGAGAAAGAGGGCTTCGGTCCGCGCCGTCAACTCTATCGCCTCGCGCGACTCGGCGGTGGGGATGCCGTAACCGGCTCCAACAAACCCATCGTCCACGGTCACGCGTGCGGACGCGAAGCGATCGGACCCGAAACCGAGGAGCTCCGCGAGGCCAACGAGCAGGACCCGCACATCTCGTTCGAGCACCGCGGAGGACTCATCGGCGCTGACCCCGATGACGCGAGTGGACCATCCCGCCAGCGCACACCCGGCAACGAGCCCTGTCTGTGTGCCGCCCGATGACGTGGAGTGGACGATGACGTCCGGGGGATCGATCTGCTCTGCGAGCTCCGCGATTGCATCCACCAACGCGGCGGCGCCAAGCGGCGTCGAAGCCCCGAGCGGGATGACAAACGGGGTGCCGCCGGTTCGCCTGACCTCGTCGGCCGCACGCTCCATCGCGGGCGCGCGATCGTCGCGGGCCGTCACGTAACGCACATCCGCGCCGAGAAGCTTGTCGAGCAGCGCATTGGCGGTCGGGCGATCGGCTGCCGCGCCGTTGACGACGAGGATGCACTTCATCCCCAACGTTGCGGCAGCGGCCGCCGTGACACGAGCGTGGTTGGATTGCACGCCACCCGTCGTGATGAGCGTATCGGCGCCGGAGCGCTGCGCCTCCGCGGCGACCAGCCGGATCTTCCGGACCTTGTTCCCGCCGAATGCAAACGCAATCGCGTCGTCGCGCTTCACCAGGAGGCGCGGGCCGCCGCCGAGCGCGGTACAGAGGTTTGCGAGCTCGTCAACGGGCGTCGGAGCGGGAGCGAACGGAACGGAGGGGAGCGAACGAAGCGCGCCGAACATGCCAGTTCAGTATAATTGTTGGTCCCCCTGACGCTCACTGGTCCCGCTCATGCAAACCCTTGTCGACAATCTGCGATCCGGCCGGCGCGTCATCGCGGCCGAGCTGCGGCCGCCTCGTGCGGAACTGGAAGCCGCCGCCAGCAGGGATGCCTGGATCGACACGTATCACGCGGTGCGCAGCCTGGCGCGCGACGGCACGTTCGTGTTCCTGACCGACAGCGCCGTCGGATCGAGAGAAGAGGACAACCTTCGTCACCTCGTCATCAACCTGGGGACCGATGTGCCGCGGTCGGGCGTGGTGCCGTTCCTGACGTGCAAGCACCCGCTCGAGTTCTGTTACGCCTATGCCGATCGCGCGCATCATCACGGGTTCGAGGCGCTCGTCGTGCTTGGAGGAGACAGGAGCCTTGGCCCCCCGCGTTCGGTGGACCATGCATGGCAGCTACGGGAGGAAATCCGACAGCGTGTGCCGAATCTCGCCCTGGGCGGGTGGGCCAACCCGCATGCCGACCCCGCCGCTCAGGTCGGACATCTTCTGGACGAACACGTCCATGCGGAGTTCTACCTGACGCAAATCGTCTCGCATCACAGTCGAGGGAAGGTCGAGCGCTTTCTGGAAGAGGGCCAGCGCCGGGGGTTGTCGCTCCCCGGACTCTTCGGCGTGTTCTATTACCGTTCAGCGAATCCAAAAACGCTGGCGGCCCTCAAGGGCTTTCTCCCCGTGCCGATCGACGAGCTCACCCGCGAGTTCGCGGAAGGCGCCTCATCCGAAGAAATCTGCGCGCGATCGATCCGCACGCTCACCGACGCGGGCGTCCGTCACTTTTACATCAGCAATCTCCCGCTCGGGCGCGCGGCGCTGACCCTGCACCGTATTCTCGAAAAAGTCGGCTAGCCTCCCGACCCTTTGAACTGATCGTCCTCCTCGGCGAAGAGCACGTTGAAACTGGTGAGCGAGCCATAACAGCCGCTGATATAGCTCTGCAGCTTCACCTTGACGTCTTCCGGCATCTCCGCCGCGTTGACCTGCTGCTCCAGCGTACGCAGCCGATTGCGCACCATGACGATCTTGTGAAAGAACGTCTCGATCGGCCAGCTCTTTTCCTGCAGCCCCTGGGTCCCGGCGCGCAGCACGAGGGTCCCGCCCCGCCACTTCTCGGCGGGAGCGACGGCAGTGATCCCTGCCTCTTCCCTGATCACCCGCCGCAGAATCATCTCGATATCCATACCGGAATCCTCACTCATGGGGGGCGCGACGCGTTCACGTTCGCTGACGATGGGAAAGGGGTCGCGATCGGTCCTGGCCGGCGCGCGCCGTGCGACCTCGCGAGACGGCGTCGTCGACTGGCCTCCCCAGCCGCGTGACACTGACTCCTGCGAGACGCGGGGACCGCCCCGGTAGTTGTGCTCGCTCTGACAAAACCCGCACACGACGCGTATCGGCTGCCCCTCGGCATCGGCCGCCACCACCGTGTGCATGCGATCGGTTTTGCACGCCCGGCAGAAATCCTCGAGCGACTCCCCGGCGCGGTATGAGCGTGATGTCACAAGGGCATGGTAACAAATTGCCGTTCGAACAGGAGTGACGGGAGGAACGAGAGGCCGTTCGCTTTCTCACTCTCAAAACGCCGCACCCGGTCCTTTCAAGGGAGCATCAGGAGAAAATCGGGAGGCATTTTGGGTCTTGAATGGATTCTCCGTTCCTCTCGTTCCTCATGTTTGAATGGTGACTAGGTATACTCGGATCATGGGCCATTTCCTCGATGCCGTGCCGTTCTCAGGCATTATCCGCATCCGCGACATGATGTACGGCGTCAAGGATCCGTTTCGCCTCGACCAGGGGGACGTGAGCTTCGACGCCCCCGAGACGGTCAAGCGCGCGATGCACCGCGCGATCGACGACAACCACAGTCATTACGTGCAGACAACCGGCATTCCGCGGCTGCTCGAACTTCTCGTCGCGAAGATGCGCACGGTCAACCGCATCCCGGTCGGCGGGCCCGACGAGGTCATGGTGACCACGGGCGGCATCCACGGGCTGTTCATCGTCTGCCAGTCGCTGTTCGAACCGGGCGATGAGGTGATCGTTCCGGATCCCGAGTGGCCGCCCAGTATGGGCAACATCAAGGCCGCGAGGGCGGTGCCTGTGCCCTGCCGTCTGCACGAGACGCTGGGCTGGCGGTACGATCTCGCGGAGCTCGAGTCAACCATTACCCCCAGGACGCGCGCGATCTACATCAATTCTCCACACAACCCCACAGGCGGCGTACTCACTCGGCAGGATGTCGCAGCCATTGCGGACCTGTGCCGCGACCGGAAGCTGTGGCTCATCTCGGACGAGGCGTATGAGGATGTCCTGTTCGATGGCGCCGAGCATGTCAGTGCCGCGTCGCTCCCGGGCATGTACGAGCGGACGATCTCGCTCTTCACGTTCAGCAAGTCGTACGCCATGACGGGCCTGCGCCTCGGATACGTCGCGACGCTCGACGCCCGTCTTCGCGAACGGATGAAGAAGGCGCTGTTTTACACCGCCAGCAACGTGTCCTCGGTGGTGCAGTTTGGCGGGGTTGGGGCGCTCGAAGGATCGCAGTCCAATATCGCGGTATTCCGGCAGGAACTGGAAGGGCGCCGCGATCTGTTCTACGACGGAATCAGGACGTATGCGGCCGGGGTGTTCAGCGGTGCCCCACCCAAGGGGGCCTTCTACGCGTTTTTGCGAATCGACCGATCGTGGCGCCCGGAGCACCCGACGGCATCGGGCTCTCAATCGTGGGCAATGGCGGAATTCCTGATTTCACGCGGGCGCATCGGATGCGTGCCCGGTGTGGATTTCGGCGCGAACGGCGAAGGGTATGTCCGGTTCTGCTTCGCGCGCGACCGGGCGGAGCTCACCGGCGCGTTGGAGTCGATGCGCACGATCTTCGCGAACTGACGCCACGGAAGAACACGGATGATCTCGTCCGGGTCGGAAAGTGAGCCAGGACTGCTAGCGCACGTGGCGGCCGCCGTCAACCCGGATGGTATCGCCCGTCACGAAGTCTGATTCCAGGAGAAACGCGACCGCCTTGACGATTTCCTGTTCGCCGCCCCATCGTCCGAGCGGCGTGGACGCTTCAACGGCTGTCTGCTCCTCGGTCGTGGTGCCAGGCGGCGGGAGGATCGGACCGGGAGCAATCGCGTTGACGAGAATCTGATCGCTCGCGAGCTCGAGCGCGAGCGCTTCGGTGAGGCCAATGATGGCGCGTTTGGCGACGTAGTACGGGACGTACCCCTTGTAGCGGGGCCGGCCGCTGGCCGCGACCCAGTCGGTAAAGTTGATGATGCGCCCGCCGCCCGAGGCGCGCAAGGGAGCAAGCGCTGCGCGCGCACAAAGGAATGCCCCCTTGAGATCGACGTCGATGACCGAATCCCATGCGGCTTCATCGATCTGCTCGAACGCTGCGGACGAATACACCGACGCCATGTTGATCAAAACGTCAAGCCGTCCGAGCGACGTCACCGCGTCGTTGACCAGGCGCTGACAGTCGCGGGCCTGCGACACATCGGCCTGGATGACGACGACACGCCGCCCCGCGGCGCGAATGCCGTCGGCGGCGTCTTCTGCCTCCCGACGCGACCGGTTGTAGCACAGCGCCACGTCCATCCCCCGGCGCGCGAGATCGATCGCGATGGCGGCGCCTATCCGTTTGCCGCCCGTGATCAGCGCGACACGGTCGTGCAGCTCCATGTGAGGCGATTATAGAATCCCGCATCACTAATCACTAATCTGGAATCATTAGTGATTAGAGTGATTGCCCTTCCTTAAACGCGAGGGAGCGTTTGGCGGTGGCCGAAGAAACTCGACCAGGGAGATTTCGCGCGCATGCGTCGCTCGGCGGTCTTGATGTTGAACACGATCGGATCGAGCCGGGGGCTGACCTCATCCCAGTCGAGCGGCATCGACACCGGCGCCCGCGGCCGCCACCGCACGGAAAAGGGGGGCGCGATCGTCTGTCCCGGCGCGTTGCGCATGATGTCCAGATACACCGGCGCGCGCCGCTTCGCCTTGCGGGATTCCACCGTGACGAGCTTCGGATGTTCGAGCGCCATCTCGGCGGCAATAGCGAAGGCGTATGCGCGCACTTTGTCCTGCACGGCGCCGCGACGGAGCGGGACGAACACGTGCAGGCCGCGCCCGCCCGACGTTTTCACGTACGGTTCGAGCCCATGATCCTCCAGCTTGGCGCGGAGCAGGAGGGCCACGCGCGCGGCTGATGCAAAATTATCGGAAGGATCGAGGTCGAAGGCGAGCCAGTCCGGCTTGTCGAGCTCGTCGACGCGGCTGTTCATCACGTGCATGGCGATGCAGCCCAGATTGACGAGCGTGAGCAGGGTCTTGCGCGTGCCGCCGACGATGTAGTCGACGTCACGGCCGGCCGAGGGGGCCGCAATCGTCATGGTCGGGACGTCGTCGGACAAACTCTCCGGCGCTTGTTTCTGGTAGAAGCAGGACTTCCGGATACCGTCGGGACACCGCTCCATCATGACGGCGCGGCTCTTCATCCACGGCAGGATCTGGCCAGCGATGCGCGTGTAAAACTGGGCCAGATCCAGCTTCGTCAGGCCCTCGTCGGGCCAGAACGGTTTCGCCGGATTCGTAATAATGGTGCCGCCGAGCCTGACGCCGGGGCTTTTCACACCTGTCCCGCCCGCATTTGGGCACGACCGTGCGCATCGGCGTCCGCCGGGCGCGCGCGCTGGCCGTCGATTGAGAGGAGGTGACCCGTCTGCATCAAAGAAATGAACGCGCCAATCGGCGTATTGTGACACTGATTCCCGGTGTAAAGTACACGGAATTACTGATTTTCATTGTTCATTGAAGTTCAATCAGCAATCGCAATCAGCAATTCACCGGTGATTCGTCCTTCAAGTGGAGTTCGATAGGAAATCAGGGCTGAGCCATGCTGACACGACGATCGTTTCTTCAGACGACCGGGACCGTCGGTGCGGTGGCGGTGGCCGCGTTCGGCAACGACGGGTTAGCGCGTGTACAGGCGGCGGGGCGGCGTGTCGAGAGTCTGAATCCATCCGACGTCGCGGCGGACGAGACTTACTGGCGAGAGATCCAGCAGGCATTCACGCTCGACCGTACCATCATCAATCTGAATAACGGCGGGTGTTCGCCGAGCCCGCGCGTCGTGCACGAGGCCTTCAAGCGCTATCTCGACATCTCCAACCAGGCGCCCGTTTACCACATGTGGCAAATCCTCGAGCCGAACATCGAGAGCGTGCGGCGGCGGCTGGCTGCCGAATTCGGCTGCGATCCGGAAGAGCTCGCCATCACCCGCAACGCCAGCGAAGCGCTGCAGACCGCGCAGCTCGGGATCGATCTCAAACCGGGCGACGAGGTCGTGACGACGAACCAGGACTATGGCCGGATGTTGACGACGTGGGATCAGCGCGTGCGGCGCGACAACATTCGCGTCAGGCAGATCTCGTTTCCGGTGCCGCCGCCCTCGTTGAACGACCTGGCGACTCGATTGATCGGCGCGATCACCCCCGCGACGAAAGTCCTGCACTTCTGTCACATCACGAATCTGACCGGACAGATTTTTCCTGTGAAACAGATTTGCGACGAGGCCCGCCGCCGCGGCGTGAAGACGATCGTCGATGGCGCGCATGCGTTTGCGCAGTTTCCGTTCACGGTGAGTGAGCTCGGGTGTGACTACTACGGGACGAGCCTGCACAAATGGCTGCTCGCGCCAATCGGAACCGGATTTCTGTACGTTCGCCGGGAACACATCGCCAGCCTGTGGCCGCTGCAGCCGGCGGCCGCGGCACAGACCGACAATATCCGCAAGTTCGAGGAAATCGGGACGCATCCCGCGGCCAATCACAACGCGATTGCCGAGGCGCTCAGTTTTCACGAAGGCATCGGCGCGGAACGCAAGGCCGCTCGACTTCGGTATCTCCGCGACCGGTGGGCAAAGCGCCTCGCGCGCAACCCGAAGGCGCACATCCACACCAGCTTGGATCCGGCGCAGTCCTGCGCCATTGCGAACGTCCAGATCAACGGCGTGCCGACCGGCAAGGTGGTGACACGCCTGTGGGACCGCTGGCGCATCATCGCGACGCCAATCGTGCACGCCGAGTTCGAGGGTGTCCGCGTCACGCCAAACGTCTACACGACGCTCGAGGAGATCGATACGTTCGCGGCGGCGATGGAAGAAATCGCCGCGAAGGGTGTGCCCTAAACCCGTATCCCGGATCCCGCAGTCAGCCCTACTTCACCGGGTTGCCATCCGCGTCGTAAATCTGAAGCTCTCCCTTCTTCCGGAGGGTGTCCGTGATCTTCGACGCGTCGCCGACCGCCACGATCTGCAGCCGATCAGGTCCCCAGTACTTTTGCGCCGCGGCCTGTGCCTGCGCCGCGGTGACCGCCATCACTCGTTGCGGATAGGTATCCCAATAGTCCGCCGGCAGGCTGTACTGCCAGTTGTCGATGTAATAGCCGAGCACCTGTGCTGGATTTTCGAGGTCGCGCGCGAAGCTCCCGACGATGGCGCGCTTGGCATCGGCAAGCTCGAGATCCGGCACGGGCTTGTCTCGAAGTTCGGCGATTTCCGCCAGGAGATCGCTGAGCGCCGGCTCGGTGACGTCGGTTCGGACGCTCGTGCACGAGGTCCAGGAACCCCGATATTGGGTTGCCGAGAATCCGCTCCCGATACCGTAGGTGTATCCCTTCTCCTCGCGCAGGTGGCGGAATAGCCGGCCCATTGTGCCGCCGAGCACGCGGTTCACGACGCTCAGCGCAGCGTAGTCGGGATCCTTGCGCGTCATCGACTGCGTACCAACGTACAACGTCGTCTGCACTGATCCGGGACGGGCGATCAGGTACACCTTCGGTGGTCCCATCGGAGGAGGATCGACAACCGCAGGCTGCGCGACACCTGCCTTCTTCCAGGCCCCGAGCTTTGTCTCGACCAGCTTGCGTGCCTCGGCCATCGAGATGTCCCCTGCGAACGCGATCGCGGCATGGCAGGCCCGTAGTGCGTGCGATGGAACTCCGCGAGCGCTTCGGGTGTGATGGCGTCGAGGTTGGCCGCCGTCGGAGACACTCTGCCTGCCGGATGCGATCCAAAGACCACCCGGTTGAACGTCTCGCTCGCCAGGAAGCCGGGTTGCGTCCGTTGCTGAATGAGACCTGCTTTCGCGCGAGTCTTGAGACGATCCCACTCTTCGGGCGCGAACGCAGGGTTCAAAAGGATGTCCGCCGCGAGATCCATCAGCTTGTCGAAGTTCTCGGACAGCGCGCTGCCGGATACCGAAGCGGTGGTCCCCGAAAGACCGCTTGCCACGTTGAGGCCCGCCGCCATGGTCTCGAGAGCTTCTGAGATCTGAGGAGACGTCCGCGTCTTCGTTCCCTCGCGCATCAGCGATGCGGTGTAGTTTGCCAGCCCGATTTTATCGGCGGGATCGAAATAGCCGCCGGCGCCCCTGATGAGAAGAGTGAACGTGATTTGCGGGAGTCGACGATCCTCGAGCACCATGAGATGGAGCCCATTGGCCAGATCCGCTTCCTGCGGGCGCGGCAATTTCACCTTGAGGACATCGTTCGAGACCGGTGCTTTCCCTTTCAGGACCATCTTCGTCGCCGACGGCGGCGGGGCCGTGGCGGGCGCTTGGGGGGGCGCGCCTGCGAGAAAGCCGATAGCGGCGAGCCCGAGTACCGCGGCGATCATTACTGGGCTCCTTTGGGCCCCGCGGCCTTTGGCGTGGTCAACACGACGCTCCGGTTGGTCTTCACGAGGTATTGCCTCGCCACGCGCTGCACGTCAGCGGCCGTGACCTTCGCAATGCGGTCCGCCCGCGTATTGATACGATCGGGATCGTCAAAGAACATCGCGTCCTCCGACAACAGGTAGGCCCGGGTGAACGAGCTGCCCAGGCCGCTCACAACCGATCGCCGGACTCCGATGCGGGCCTTTTCAATCTCCCAGCCCTCAATTGGAGCCGTCTTCACGCGTTCGGTTTCCTGGTCGATTGCGGCTTCGAGCTCCGAGAGCGTCTTGCCAGGCATGGCGACAGCCGAGATGGCAAAAAGACCGGGGCCGCGACTGCCGTCGGTTCCCGCACCCACGCCGCTCGACAATTGCTTCTGCCGAACGATCGATTCGTAGAATCGCGAGCTACGGCCGCCCGACAGGATAGTCCCCAGCACGGACAGCGCGTCGTTGTCGGGAGACGAGCTCGGCGGAATCTTATAAGCCATGTCCAGACGCGGAAACCGTGCGAGCGCGTCCTCGAGCGTCAGCCGGCGCTCTTCCGTCTGCGGCGGCTCCGACACATCGACCTGCGGGGGGGCGGGTTGCTTGGGAATCGCGCCGAAGTATTTCTCCATCTTCGCGAGCGTGGTTTTCGTATCGATGTCACCCACAATGCCGACGACCGCATTGTTTGGTGCGTAGTACATCTTGAAGAACGCCAGTACGTCGTCAACGCTCGCGGCGTTCAGATCGGCCATCGAGCCGATCACCGAGTGCTCGTAGGCGAAGTTTTCGTAGGCCAGCTCGTCGATCGCCTCGAAGGTTTTGCCATACGGCTGGTTATCGACCCCGAGCCGGCGCTCTTCCTGCACCGCGTTTCGCTGGTTGTCGAGGTTTTCTTTGGTAATCGTGAGCGATCGCATCCTGTCGGCCTCGAGAAACAGCGCGAGATCCAGCTGATTGGCCGGCAGGGTCTCGTAGTACATCGTCCGATCCTTGCTCGTCGTACCGTTCATGATTCCGCCGTTCATGAACATGAGGTACGGGTGCTCGTTCTGTCCGACGTTCTCGGATCCCTTGAACATCATGTGTTCGAAGAGATGCGCGAACCCCGTGCGCCCTTTGCGCTCGTCGCGCGAGCCCACGTTGTAGTTGACGACAATCGAGAACACGGGGGCCGCGTGATCTTCGGACACGATGACGCGTAAACCGTTCGAGAGTTTCGTGTCCGTGAACTGGATCTTGCGGAGCGGTGCGGCGGCGATGCCGAGCACCACGATCACGCCGGCGGCACACAACTGTTTCAATGGGGCAGTCATACGTGCTCCCTCCGAAGCCTCGTCACGGTGCTGAACCTGAAGGACCCCGAACGCCCGTCGGACCCTGCCGGGAACCCGGAGACCCTAGAGAGGAACCCGTGGAAACCTAGAAGTATATCGTCAACCCCGTGGTCCACATGGATCCCTCGTAAGAGGGGAGGAACCGGGTGCCGGAAGAACTGCCGGAGATGTGGGACTTGGCAACCGCGCCGGCGATCGTGTCGGACGTAATGGGGTCCGAGCCACCGAATCGGAGAAAGGTATACCGATAGTCGGCGTGCACGGCCGCTCGCCGGCCGAGGCGCATCTCGGCGCCAAAGCCGCCGTGGGAACCGACGCGGCGGGTGGTCGTCGAATCGATGACCTGGTTGCCCGCCGTCTGCTCGACTCGATGTGTGTACCACCCGATCCCCCCAAGGACGTAAGGGGAGAACGTCGAGCGAACGGGCGCGAGCAGCACAGAGGCCTGCAACGGATAATCACGAACACGCTCGGTCAGGGTCTGGTTGTTCTGCGTTCGTCGATCGAGCGAGAGCTCGACGGCCGTCCGTTTCGACAGCCAGGCCCGGATTTGGCCTCCGGTAAACCGCTCCGCGCTCGTGTCGGTGGCCACGTCGCCCCGAACCATGCTGAATCGGCCGCCAATGCCGATGCCCTGCGCGTAACACGGCAGAGCCGGAATGCTCGCGAGGACGGCAAGGCCGGCAAACAGTCGAATGGTGAGGGATTGCATGGGGAGCCTCCGGATCCGTATCGACGGATGACGGGGAAATCTGTAGCGTTCGCGGGTCGCGGGTCGCGGTTTGGTTCGCGGTCGCGGTCGCGGGTCGCGGATGAGGAATTGAGCGATCGACCGGAAGCGGAACGCGAAGCACCCTGCGAAAGTGCTGACGTTTAGCCGCGGACGTGCCGCCGGACCATTCCGGCGAAACCTCCAGCGCTCCGCTCCCGGTCCACCGCGCCGGTCCGCGGATCCGCGCACGATTGGCGCGGACCCGCGGGCGGCCGACTAGGTGAGAACCTTGATGACGACGCGGCGGTTCTGCGCACGGCCCGCCTTGGTCTTGTTCGGTGCGATCGGCTTCTCTTCGCCGTAGCTGATCACATTGATCTTGTGGAGCGGCACCTGGTGCTGCTCGTAGAGATAGCGCTTCACGGCTTCGGCACGCTCAAGACCGAGCTTGTAGTTGATATCCTTCGGTCCGGCGTTGTCCGTGTGGCCTTCGATCTCGATGTAGGCACCCTTCGGCTCCGCCTTGAGCTGCTGCACCAGCTGATCGATATCGGCCTTCGCCTCGTCCGGCATCGTCGCCTTGCCGAACTTGAAGCCGCCCTTGTCCTCGCTGAGCGTCACTTCATACACGAGCCGCTTCGACGCCTTGTCGATGGCGTCAGCCTTCGCGTTCACGGCGTCTGCCGCAGCCCGCGCCTCGTCCGCACGGCGGCCGGCCTGATCGGCACGCTGCCCTGCCGCAGCGGCCTTCTGATCGACTTCACCGATGCGTCCTTCGTTGGCGCGTGTTCGCTCCTGATTTTCCTCAACGGATTTCGAGAGCGTTTCCACTTTGCCGTTCACTTCCCCGACTTGAGTCTTCACCATCTTCTTGGTCGCACAGGCGGTAGTGCCGCCAAGGGCGAGCGCAAGAACCGGTACTGCCAACACGAGCTTCTTCATCTTGTCCCTCCGAACGTTATATGTACGACTGAGCGAGTTAAAACTCACGTGTTCTCAGCGAAGCTTCCCGGCTTCGCTCATCACTGCGCTGCTTCCCGACGAGTACCCGGCGCGCGCACGCACCGTCAAGCCCCGATCGCGCGCCCGCACTTCGAGCGCCCGCCAACCGCCGTCCCGATTCGAGGCCTCGAAGGCGATAACGTATTGATGCCTCAGTTCTTCCACGATCTGGCGGGCCGCCACGCTCGCGTGCGCGGGCGCGCTCGCCATGAACATTTCGCCGCCGGTCCAGCGCGCAAGGGTCGGCAGCGAGCCTGTGAGCTCTTCCTGCGCCGTCCCTCCCTCCCGTGGATCGTCGATCGGCGACATGACCGCGATGATGTACACCGGAATATCGATGCTGCTCGAAATCGTGGCTACCTGCTCCGAGGTCAGCCGGCTCCGCGTATCGATGCCGTCGGTGAGCACGACGACGGCACTGCGCTGCGGCATCCGGCCCCCGCCTGGCCCTTCTGCCGCTACGGCGCGGGCGACTTGGGCAACCGCGTCATACAAAGATGTCTGGCCGAACGGCGTCTGCACATGACCGAGTGCGGCCTCGAGCGATGGAATATCGGACGTGAACGGCGTCACACGATCGAGCCCGGTGTCGAAACTGAACACCGCGGCTTCGTCGCCGGGTCTGAGCGCGCCAAACAAGTGCCGCGCCGCCTGTTGCGCATCCACAGTCTTCGAACCGACGCGCATGCTGCCGCTGATATCGACGAGCAGCGCAAGCTTGATGGGACCGTCGGACTGTGCCCGGAAGTCGAGAATCGGACGCGGCGTTCCAGCTTCCGCCACGATGAAGTCTTTTCGTTCGAGATTGCCGACGAAGCGTCCCTTGCGATCCCGCACGACCGCGCTGACCGACACCACCTCGACCGACGATCGGAATGTCGCAACCGGCGGGTCCTGAACGAGTCCCCGCTCGAACGCCCCGGGAGCCGGAAGGAGCGATAACGTCGCGGCTACGTTCAGGAGAAGGGACCCCGTCATGCGGCCCCGTAGTCCAAGGAGCCTGCCAAAGTGTTAAGTACATCTATCTAATAGATTTAGCTTTTTCTATGCAGCATAAATTGGACAGGAAACGGACAGGATCACGTAGAAATTACGCGATTCATACGTTTTTCGGCCCGCGTTTTTACACTGCGGTCGAGCTGGAATTCAGTTTGGGATTTCACAGGGGTTTTTGGAGGCTGGACTCGCGATTGCAACTCATCCTGAAGCCGCCGCCCGAAACACGGGTTTTTGAGAATCGAGATGGGGCCGATAGGGCGGCACGGTAGAATCCCACGATGTCGCACGCCTCGTCCGTCATTCCGGTCGCCCAGCGCATCAGCGGTTTCTCCTACGCCATCCGCAACATCGTCGCCGAGGCGCGCAAAGTCGAGGCCTCAGGCCGGAAAGTCCGCTACCTCAATATCGGGGATCCGATCGCGTTCGGGTTTCGCACGCCGCCGCACATGATCGAGGCCGTCGAGCGGGCGATGCGCGACGGGCATAACGGCTATGCCCCGTCGGTCGGGATCCTCACGGCGCGGGAAGCCGTCACCAGCGAATGCGTGCAGCGCGGCATGCCGATGACGCCCGACCGCGTGGTTATAACATCCGGCACGTCCGAAGGCATCGAGCTCGCGCTGACCGCGCTCGCGGGGCCGGGCGACGACGTGCTGATTCCGGTGCCGACTTATCCTCTGTATACGGCGGTGCTGGCGAAGATTGGCGCCCGCGCGGTCTTTTATCGTACAGATGCGGCGCGGGGCTGGCAGCCCGACATCGATCACCTTCGGAGTCTCATCTCGCCTGCGACGCGTGCGCTCGTGGTGATCGATCCGAATAACCCCACGGGTGCGACCTACTCTGCCGAGGCGCGACGGGCGCTCGTCGATCTCGCCGATCGGCACAACTTTCCGCTCCTTGCCGACGAGGTGTACGCCGATCTCGCGTTCGACGGCCCCGTCGCGGCCCTGGCTGCAGTCAACCCGGACGCTCCGGTGATCACGTTCTCGTCGCTCTCGAAAGCGTATCTCGCGCCCGGCTGGCGATCAGGATGGCTGGCAGTGGCCGAGACCGAGCGGCTGGACGACGTCCTGGCAGGGATCAAGAAGCTCGCGGACGGCCGCCTGTGCAGCACGGGACCCATGGAATACGCGCTGGCCGCCGCGCTCACCGGCGATCGTTCACACCAGCAGGTGTTTCGCGACGCGCTGCGCGAGCGCGCGGCCATCACGTACTCGCGGTTCAATGCGATCGACGGGATCACGTGTGTCGCGCCGACCGCCGCGTTTTACGCGATGCCGAAGGTCGAGCTGCCTCCAGGCAAAACCGATGAAGACTACGTGCTCGGGCTGCTGCGCGCGACGGGCGTGTTGTGTGTCTACGGTTCCGGATTCGCCACCGCGCCGCACGACGGTTTCTTCCGTGTCGTGTTTCTCGCCTCGCCGATGGAGCTCGCCGACATCTACGGACTGATTGGCGATTTCACCGGGGCGTTCCTGTCGGCGCGGGCACGGTAAGTGGCGAGCGAGTCCGCGGCGCGGAAGTCGCTGATTCTCTGGACGATCTGGATGACCGCCCTCGCGGCCATCATCGTCTGGTGCGCATTTCTCGTCAGGGACGTCCTGCTGATCGTTTACGTGAGTGGCCTGCTCGCAATCGGATTCAGTCCCATTGTCCGATTGATTGAGCGACAGAAAGTTCTGCCGATCGGGACACAACGGTTTCCGCGCTGGCTTGCGATCCTCGTCCTGTACCTCGTCATTCTTGGCACGCTGACCGGAATCGGTTTCATGGTCGTGCCGCCTCTCGTGCATCAGGGGAGCCAGTTGTGGACGGCGCTCCCTGACATGTTCAATCGCGTCCAGGACTTTCTGATTCAGAAGGGAGCGCTGAAGGAACACCTGACATGGAGCCAGGCGGTCGCGCGCGCGCCAGTTGCCGGCAGGGGCGATGCGGTCGGCACGGTCCTCGGCGCGATCGTCGGCGTGGTGGGCGGGCTGTTTGGCTTGC
Organism: Vicinamibacterales bacterium; assembly: GCA_038320555.1. GTDB lineage: Bacteria > Acidobacteriota > Vicinamibacteria > Vicinamibacterales > 2-12-FULL-66-21 > JALZOC01. Next base: position 48,860 of record JBBQEJ010000004.1, read on the forward strand.
TGACGATCCTGATCCTGACGTTCTACATCCTGATCGAATCCGACAGCCTTCTCGATGGGATGCTTCACCTGTTTCCGAAGGGAAACCGTGCACGGCTCGCGGCGGCGAGCCGCGACATCACCGTCAAGGTCAGCGCATGGCTGGGCGGCCAGCTTCTGCTTGGCGGCATCATCGGGACGTCGTCGGCCATTGGCCTGTGGCTGCTCGGGATCCCGTTCTTCTACGTGCTTGCGCTCATCTCAGGAATCGGCGAATTGATACCCGTGGTCGGCCCGGTGCTCTCGGCGATTCCAGCAGTCGCCGTCGCATCTACCGTCTCGATCAACAAGGTCCTGTTGGTCATTGTGTTCTTCGTCGTCCAGCAGCAATTCGAAAACCACGTGCTCGTTCCGAAGGTCATGCAGCGCCAGGTCGGTGTCAGTCCGGTGACCGTCATCGTCGCGCTGCTGATTGGGGGAAAGCTCCTCGGCATCATCGGCGCCATCCTCGCCGTTCCGAGCGCCGCTATCCTGCAGGTGCTCTTCAGCGAAGTCGGGGCTTTGAGGGACAAGGAAGAGAAGTAGCCGCGCGGCGATCTCGCGGTCAGCAGGGACAGGCGCTGGTGGCCTAGGCGAAATAAAAGAGAATTGCGAGCCAGGGTAGGACCGCTACGGTCAGGTAGAGCACCGCGAGCGCAGCGACCGCTTTGTGGACCGACGACAAGTGGAGCACGATTCCAAAGAGGCCAGCGGCAACCTTCGCGGTTGTTAGGGCGGCTCCCTGGCCGATCGACGCCATCAACCATCCGATGATGGGGTTGGCTTCCATGTGCAAGCCGTAGCTGGTCACACCGACGTAGGTGAGCACGCCGTCGGAAGCCTGGGCGAGCAGGAACGCCACGAGAGCGATATCGCCGAACAGGTTACGCCGCGTACCACCACGCGTCCTCACTTTCACCCCTCCCCTTTCGCAAAGTCGGCAGTCTCGCCTCCAGCTCCGTTCGGAAGCTCGCTCCGCGAGAGAAGTAGTCAATGTGGATGCCAAGTGCCGGGGACGGCCGCGCCTGGCATCCCGACACCGAAAGGGCCGGACTATACTCCGTTAATGCGCACAGACCCGCTGGCATACCTCGGCGAAGAGCTCGATTTCCTTAAAAAACAGAACCTCTACCGCCGGCTCAGGATTCTGGACGGTGAGCAGAAGGCGCACACCACATTCGACCATCGCTCGGTAGTCAACCTGTCGTCGAACAATTATCTCGGTCTTACGACACATCCCAGACTGCGCGCGCGAGCGCTCGAGGCGCTCCAAACCTACGGCGTAGGCTCGGGATCGGTCCGCACGATCGCCGGCACCATGGCGATTCACATGGAGCTCGAGCGGCGGCTCGCGGAATTCAAGCAGGTCGAAGCGGTCGTCGTCTTCCAGAGCGGTTTCACCGCCAACGCAGGCACCGTCTCGGCAATTCTCACGAAGGAAGACGTCGTCATCTCCGACGAACTGAACCATGCGAGCATCATCGACGGCTGCCGGTTGAGCCGCGCGACGATCAAGGTTTTTCCGCACAAGGACGTGGATGCCGCACGGCGGATCCTCAAGGACTTGCCCCCGACCCAACGTCGCCTGCTCATCACCGACGGCGTGTTCAGCATGGACGGGGACCTCGGCCCGCTGCCTGCGCTATGTGAGCTCGCGGAAGAAACCGGCTGCATCATGATGGTGGACGATGCGCATGCGAGCGGCGTGTTCGGGAAGAACGGCCGCGGCACGATCGATCATTTCGGGATGCACGGACGAGTCGACGTCCAGGTCGGCACGCTGTCAAAGGCGATCGGTGCGCTCGGAGGATACGTCGCGGGAAGCCGGAACCTCATCGAGTTCCTGTACCAGCGGGCGCGTCCCTTTCTTTTCTCCACGTCGCATCCGCCCGCGGTTGCGGCGGCGTGTATCGCAGCGCTGGACGTGCTCCTCGAGCACCCCGAAATAATGGAACAGTTGTGGGACAACACGCGTTTCTTCAAGACAGGGCTCGAGCGGCTGGGATTCAATACCGGCCTGAGCGAAAGTCCCATCACGCCGGTGATTGCGGGAGACAGCGCACAGGCCAACACGTTGTCGGATCGCCTGTTCGAGGAGGGCGTGTTCGCCCAGGCAATTGGCTACCCGACCGTCGCGCGTGACAAAGCGCGCGTGCGAACCATTGTGACCGCGACACATACACGCGAGGACCTCCAGTACGCGCTCGATGCCTTTGCGAAAGTCGGCAGGGAGATCGGCCTCATCCATTGAAGAGTTCGACATCGGATCGCGCGCGCGCTCTGTTCGACACCTACACACGCGATCTCTCGCGCGAGGATGTTCAGCGGCTGTTCACGCACGACACGCCCGACGCGTACCAATTCTTCACCCGGGGGCGAGACGACGACCGGTTCGCCGGGCTGCCCCCGTGGAAGAGCGCGCCGCTCCGGATCCGAGAGTTCTTCGTCACCTTCACGCTCCGCCTTTCCCCGGTACGTCGCGCCCTCTACATCGGTTCGCTCATCATCGCGCTCACCGGGATCATCCGGCTCTTCAGAGGCTTCGGTTTTATCGACCTGCCCTTCGGCCTGCCATTCATTCCAGTTGCGGTGCTGACGCCTGTCTGGGCTGACGGCACGCTCGCGCTCATCACCAGCCTTCTACTCGTCCATCTGCTCGTGCTGCTCGAGGTCGCCGACCGTCTGTCGCTCAAGGGCGAGCTCGAAGTTGCGCGAGAGATTCAGCTGGCCATGCTTCCAGGCGGCACGTATCGGGCGGGAGACATCGAGATCTGCGGCATGACCCGCCCCGCCAACACGGTGGGCGGCGACTTCTACGACGTGCTGCCTTTGCCCGACGGTCGGATCATCCTGGCGCTCGGCGACGTTGCCGGCAAAGGCAGTCCGGCGGCTCTACTGATGGCTCTGTTGCTGGCGGTACTGCGCACGCTCGTTGATGAACAACTGGACGCGCCGGCGCTCGTCGAGCGGCTGAACGTGCAGATTTGCAGGCACAGCCCGCCGTCGCGGTTTATCACGCTCTTTTACGCGGTCTACTCGCCGTCCACCGGCGCGCTGACCTACGTGAATGCCGGCCAGAATCCGCCATTGCTACGACGACGCGATGGGCGATACGACCGCCTCGGTGGCACGGGTGTGGCGCTGGGCATGTTCGATCATTCCGTGTTCGGGTCGGTCGACACGATGCTGCACGAGGGAGAGGCGCTCGTGATGTACAGCGACGGCATTACCGAGGCCGAGAATCCGAACGGACAACCGTTTGAAGAAGCCGGCCTCGAGCTTGTCGTCGATCGCTACGCGAATGAGGAGCCGGCTGAGACTGGGACTCAGGTACTGAAGGCCGTCGAGGCCCACGCGAAAGCATCACGGTTCGTGGACGATCTCACGATTCTGTTGTTGAAGCGTCGCGCGGCTGCAGGGTGATGCGGGCGGCGGCATTCACTGTCGCGCTGCATTCGACCCCTAAGATCAAACAAGGATGGGAGGAAGGGCGTAATTCTTTAAAAAACTCAACTCCCATTCTCTTTCTCCTGTTTGATCTTGGGGGGTGCGGCGTGACAGTGAACATCGTTCGAACGTGGCGTCCTCACCGAAAAGCAAACACGCGCGCGTCCCCCAGCACGGCAAGCAGTGTGAGCTGGTGAATCGCACGTTGACCGGTTCGGGCGAATTTCTCGCGGAAGTCCTCGTACTCGCCGGCGTCAACCACAAGGAACGGCTGGTAACCCTGCGCGCGAAATGTCGCGAGGACCTCGTCCAGCCGCGTCGGCGACAGCAAATCCCACCGCAGCGTCGGACGGTTCGCGTAATAGCGGATGCTTCCACTGTGCTGCCCGGCCAGCACGAACGCGGCCGCCGGGAGCCGGTCGCGAACGAAGGCCCCGGCAAGCGGATACTTCCGTTCCTGGATCCGGATGCTGAAGGCGCCATGCGTTTGCGCGGTGTGGACCAGCATCGCGACCAGACCGCCGACGAGCAGCAGCGCCACGGGGGCGTGCCATGCCGCGGGAAGCCGGCGCACCGGCCAGAGCGCGACAGCGCTCGCGTACAACAACATCACCGCGATCGCGGTGAGCAGAAAGCGTGTGTAGAACCACTCGTTCGGATGAAAGTAGACGTACGGCAGATACGAGGCCCACGTCGCGACCGCGAGCGCGACGGCCGACCAGGCAAGAAGCGGCTTCCGCGCGCGCCGCGCGACCCAGAAAGGAGCCGCAACCGAGAGCCAGATGAACCACGTGTGGGTGTCCGTGAGCCAGCCTGGATAGCGCGCGAGGTTCGGCGCGATGTGCTGCAGCGAGAATTTATCCAACAACGTGCCGTATCCTGAGGCCAGAGGCGATCCGTAACGGACGTTCTGTATCCACCCGAGCGTAACGAGCCCTGGCACGAGCGCTCCGGCAAACAGCAACGCACGCCGCAGGCGAAACCCCGAACCGCTGAAGATGGCGGCCGTCGCGATCAATCCAGCGATCGGCGCGAGATTCGGCCGGATCAGGATGGCGAGCGAACAGATCGCCCCTGACCCGGCCGCGGCGTATGACGTCCCGCGGGCCGCCAGCAGCAGGGCGCCGAGCCAGCAGGCCGCCGCTGGCACGTCGCTCATCGGTTGAACGACCTGGTAGAGGAACGTCGGACTCACCGACAAAAGAGCCGCCGCCATCGCGCCGGCGGGCGGATCTCCCAGCGTGGCCCCCATTCTGTACGTGATCCACACAAGGAGGGCTCCGAACACGGGCACCAGCAGGTAAATGAGCCGCTCCGAACACGCCGCCAGCGGCGCAAGAAGAAGCGGGAATCCGGGAGGATAGGTTGGGGCAATCACGCCGCGTGTCCTGCCGGGCCTGAATCCGAGCGGGGTGAGCGTGGACTCGACGTTGGGCCAGGTGTAATCGGCGCTCGACGGGATTGTGTCCGTGAGATGCCCGTGCGCGAGCAGCCGCGCCTGTGCCACGTAGCCGTACGAGTCGGCGCCGCCGCTTGCGAACGTGCCAAACCCCACGCCGGCCGCGAGAGCCCAGGCCGTCGCGGCAACCGTCAGCCAGGTGGGCCAGGTCGCAACCCCTGGCGATTCCAGCACGCGAGACAGACGGGCGAAGAGCGCCGGGAGGCGTGCCCGGATCAGGAGGGCGAGCATGGCGACGCCCGCAAGGGCGAGCAGCGCCGGACGCACCCACGAATGCGATCGCACGCGAACGCCGGCGATCTGGAAGTTGAACCCACCCGTCACGGCAATCGTCATCGCGTAGAGCGTGGCGATGAGGACCGCAGCAAGTATCCAGGGGACCCGGCGATCACGCGCTGTTGTTGTCCGTCCCGGCATCTATTGAATCGTCCCCGGCCCGCCGGCCGCTTGATCTTGCTTTTGCCTTCCGCGCGCGGAGCGGGGGGCTCTAAGATGGACTGCCGATGGCCGCGTCCCCGTTCCGAGCCGCGTCGAGAATCTGCCTGGTGCTGGCGCTGATGTGGCTGCCCTCGCGCGCCGGCGCCCAGACGCCGCCCGATGGCGTCGACCCGCTCCTGCGCCGCCTCGAGCAGGCCGCGGCAGCGGGCGATCGCGCCGCGGTTCTTGCGCTTGGCGATCCCGCAATCAGCCGGCCGAGTTTCGAGGATTTTGCCGCCGCGCTCACCTCGCCGCCAGCTACGCGCGTGGTGGTGAATGAGCGCGATCGGGCGCCGCTCGACGCGGGAACTCTCCGGCTCGTCGTCGAAGTGTTTGCCGAGCGCGGCATCGAGGGACGGCTGGGCACCTGGCGCGTCGATGCACGGCCGGGACCCGCGCCCGGCGACACCTGGCGCATCGCGGCCGTGAGCCGCCTGTCGATCGTCACCGGCCTGTATCGCCTGTCGCTGAACACCGCCACAGAGTACGACATTCACGACCTGGTCGTGCGGGCGCCCGATCTCACGCTGGAGATGACGGCCGGCCGCGCGTTCGTCGCCGAAACACCGGAGGGTCCGACGGCAGTCGTCCTCCTCGGCCGCGGCCGCATGCGATTTACTCCGCCGGAGGCCGCCGAGCGCACCCAGATCCGCATCTTCTCGGGGAATGACGCGCTTGTCGCCGACATCGACATGGCGTTCCTGCGGTTTTCTCCTTACGAGTTCGACTCGCTCTTCAATAAGGCGTCGCTCCACCCCCGGCCGGTGATTGCCTCCGATCTTCGAACCGCGACCAATGTGTTCAACGACCTGAGCGGACGCACGCTGCAGATCGATCTCGCCGATATCAGCCGGGACCGGTGGTCGCTGACCCCGACTTACGGCGACGCGATCGCCGAGCTGAGGACGAAGAAATTCGGGTTGCTGACGTACGCCCGGTCAGGAAGCGAAGCGGAAGACATCACGGTCTTCGATCGAAAGCGCCGGCGCAATATTTCGGTGTACACGTCCGCGGCAAAGCTCGCAGAGCGCGGGCGCTTTTACTCCGAGGACGACCGGCTCGATTACGACGTGCTGGCGTACGACATCGACGTGCAGATCAATCCTGATCGAATCTGGATTGACGGCACCGCGCGGATGAAGATCAGGATTCGATCGGACGGGACGAGCTCGCTGACGCTGAAGCTCGCCGAAACGACGACCGTGCGAGGCGTGTATTCCCCCGACTTCGGTCGCCTGCTGCACCTGCGCGTCGTGGGACAGAACAGCGTGATCGTCAATCTGCCAGTGGTCCTCGCGCGGGACACCGAGCTCTGGCTGAACGTGGTGTACGGCGGGCCCGTCGCACCGCAGGCGTTCGATCGCGAAGCCATGCAGCTCGGTCAGTCTCAATCCGCTCAGGAGAGGGTAGAGATTCCGTTGCAGCAGCGGTTCCTCTACAGCAATCGGAGCTATTGGTACCCGCAATCGAGCGTGACCGACTATGCGACCGCCACTATCCGCTTGACCATTCCGAGCGAATACGACGCGATCGCAACCGGCGAGCTCGTCGGGCCGCCGGAAGCCCCCGCCGGCGACTCCGCGCCGCGCCGGCGCAAGACCTACGTGTTCGAGGCGGGGCAGCCGGCGCGGTACCTGGCGTTCATCATCAGCCGCTTCACCCGGGTCGACACCTCGCGCATCCGCGTCGCGGGTTCCGATGTCGTGCTGCAGATCCAGAGCACTCCGCGAGCGCCGGTGCGCATCCGTGACATGCGAGACCGCGCGGCGGCTGTGTTTCTGTTCTACGCCTCGCTGGTGGGCGACGCGCCCTACCCAAGCTTCACGCTCGCCGTCGCGGAAAGCGACCGGCCCGGGGGACACAGCCCGCCATACTTTGCGGTGCTGAACCAGGCCGTGGCCGGCACGCCTGTCGTCTGGCGAAACGATCCCGTGAGCTTCGAGGATTACCCGACATTCTTTCTGGCCCACGAGGTGGCGCACCAGTGGTGGGGCCATGCGGTCGGCTGGAAGAACTATCACGAACAGTGGCTCAGCGAGGGGTTCGCGCAGTATTTCGCGGCGCTCTACGCTGAGAAGGATCGCGAAGGCGATCTGCTGCCAAACCTGCTCCGCCAGATGCGGCACACCGCGATCGCCGCGTCCGCGCAAGGCCCGGTCTATCTTGGCTACCGGCTCGGCCACATCCAGGGAGACGACCGGATTTTTCGGGCGGTGGTCTACAACAAGGCGGCCATGGTGCTGCACATGCTCCGCCGGCTCATTGGCGACGACGCCTTCTTTGGGGGCATCCGCACGTTCTACGAGGAATGGAAATTCAAGAAGGCGGGCACCGACGACTTCCAGCGCGTGATGGAGAAATCGTCCGGACGGGATCTGCGGCGCTTTTTCGAGACCTGGATCTTCGGCTCGGAGATTCCTCACGTGAAGTTCAGCTATCACGTGTCGGGAGCCGAGGCGACCGTCCGTTTCGACCAGCATGGCGACCCCGTGGACGTTCCCATCACGGTCAGCGTGACCTACGCATCGGGAACCACCGAGAACATCCTGATTCTGCTGGGCGAAAAGCTGACCGAGCGGACGCTGCCCCTCAAAGGACCAGTCCGCGGCATCACAGCCAACAGCGACAGCGGCGCGCTGGTGGAAATCGATAAATAGAGCCAGCTGAGTGGACGGAAGCGGAGACCGCCACCACAAAGTTCACGGAGAAAGCAGAGCAAAATGGGTAAGGGTCAGCTTGTCCTCGGACGTCTGATCAGCGCGGCAGTTCATACTGTCCGTTCCCCAAAATGGTTGCTCTGCTCCCTCCGTGAACTCTGTGGTAGGCATCTCCGCTTCCTCCGTCCCCTCCGCTACCTCATCCCCGAAAAAATGTATGATCGGAAGGTTATGGAAACCGTTACGCTGACGATTGATGGGCGGCCCGTCACGGTCGAAAAAGGCAAGACCGTTCTCCAGGCCGCCATCGAGAGCGGGATCAAGATCCCTTACTACTGCTATCACCCGGGTCTCGGGATCGATGGCTCCTGCCGTGTCTGCATTGTCAAGATCGAGAAGATGCCGAAGCTGCAGACGTCCTGCTCCACCCTGGTGGCGGAAGGCATGCTGGTGTCCACCCAGACACCCGACGTCGTCGAAGCACGGGCCAGCGTGTTTGAGTTCCTCCTGATCAATCATCCGCTCGACTGCCCGGTGTGCGACAAGGGGGGCGAGTGCCCGCTGCAGGATTTTTCTTATAGTTTTGGCCCGAACGAGAGCCGAATGGAGTTCCCGCGCCGGGTATTCGACGGCGAAGGGGTCCGCGCCGACGTTGATTTCGGTCCCACGCTCATGCTCAACCGCAACCGCTGCATTTTGTGTACGCGATGCGTGCGGTTCATGCGGGAGGTCGACACCGACGCGCAGATCAACATTGCCGATCGCGGGTACGGCAGCGAGATCGCCACGTTCCAGGAAGAAGGCGTTCACTCCCTGCTCTCCGGCAACCTCATGGACGTCTGCCCGGTCGGCGCGATCACCACGCGGGACTATCGCTTCAAATCCCGCCCGTGGGACAACCCTGAGGCGGTCGATACGATCTGCACGCTCTGCGAGAAGGGCTGCAACACGACCGCGTGGCTCAAGGCCAAACCCGAATGGGCCAAGGGCGCGCAACTGATTCGGACGACGCCGCGATTCAACCCCGACGTGAACGGCTACTGGATGTGCGACATCGGCCGCTTCGACTATCGCTGGATCGAAGGAGAGGAACGGCTGCATCGGCCGCTCGTCCGCGCGGCATCCGGCCTGCTCGAGCCCACAGACTGGACGACGGCGATCGGCACGCTGGGCGATCGGGTCACGGCGCACGGCGATCCGTCATCGATTCGATTCTTCGTATCGGCGCACGCCTCGCTCGAAGAACTCTTCCTCATCGGCCGGCTCGGCGGATCGCTCGGGCTACCGGAGCAGGGCGTGGCTATCGGCTGGCGCTATCGAGAGAAGCCGCAGCCGCCCAATACCAAGTTCAAGATTTCGCCGGTCGACGCGCCGAACGTCAACGGCGCGCGCGACCTCGGGTTCCCGGTCAAGGCCACCGCAAAGGGAGAAGCGGATGTCTCCGCATTCCGTGCGGAGGTCGAACAGGGACGCGTGAAGACGCTCTACGTGTTCGATCCCGGACCGGACGGTTACATCGGCGACGTCTCGTGGATCATCGAGGCGCGGCGCACCGGACGTCTGCCGCTGCTCATTGTCCAGGGCGTGCTGATGACTGCGCTCTCGCAGGCTGCCGACATCGTCCTGCCGGGCGCATCGTGGGTCGAAAAGGATGGCGCGTTCGTGAACGGCCAGGGCCTGCTGCAGGCGGCATCCCGTACGATCGCCCCTCCGGGGGAGGCGCAGGAGGATTGGCAGGTGTTCGTGAACGTCGGCCTTGCGCTCGGCGCGCCCATGACGTACGCCAGCAGTGCGGCGGTCCGCAGTGATCTCGCCGCGGCGCTGACCGCCAACGAGCGGTACGCCGGGCTCGCGAACCTTGAATTCGCGCGGCCGGTCACGGCAAAGCACTGGCTCCAGTCCTCGAATCCGTCCGAGCGATGGAAATGGGACGTCATGTTCCAGGATCTGCCGCCGGTCAAATTCGCGGGTACGCCGCGGACGATGGCCGTGCCGGGGCTCATCCCTCTACAGAAGGTCGACTGACGCGGGCGTCAGCCGAGCGATCGTGAAACGTTTCTTCGTTCTCGCGTTCATCGTGCTGGGCATCGCCGCAGGCCACGCGCAGCCTCCGCGCCCGCGCGCCGACGTCATTCCCCTTGTTCAGGGGTCCGTGCGCGCCGGTTCGCAAGTCCACCTCGCGCTGAAGATCACGGTGCCTGAGGGGCTGCACACGCAGTCCAACAAGCCACGGGACAAGGCGCTGATCCCCACAACCCTCATGATTGATGCGCCTGCTGGCGTAACTGTCGACGAGATCGTCTGGCCTCCATCGATCGACATGGCTCAAGCGGGCGCGGACAAGCCGCTCGCGGTCTTCGAGCGCGAGTTCCTGATTGGCGCGACCCTCTCAATACCGCCCTCCGCTCCGGCGGGCGATCTCATCGTTCCCGCAAAGCTTCGTTACCAGGCCTGCGATGTGAACTTGTGCTATCCGCCTGTGACGGCGGATGTCCGATGGACCATCCACGTCGTGCCTCCGTCCGCGGCACCCGCTCCAGACCCCGCGCACGCCAGCGAATTCTCGCGCATTGCATTCGGAACGGGCGAGACACCGGGTCCCCAGAATCCGCGCGCATCTCAGCCCCCACCGGTTTCAGCCGGACCCGCCGCGGCCCCAAATGATGCGGCGCTCCTCGACGCCTTCACAATCGCCGGAACGACGGGGGGGTACCAGAGCACGTCCGACTTTCTCAAATTCATTCGCGACGCGGAATCCGGCGTCAGGACGCGCGGCTTGTTCGAAGGCCGCGGCCCGCTCGCGATTTTGCTGCTCGTTCTTGTCGGCGGCCTTGCGCTCAACCTGACACCCTGCGTCCTGCCGATGATTCCGATCAATCTTGCGATCATCGGAGCAGGGGCTCAGGCGCAGTCGAGGGGCCGGGGGTTTCTTCTCGGCTCTGCGTACGGGGCCGCCATGGCCGTCGTCTACGGCATCCTCGGGCTCGTCGTCATCCTGACTGCCGGCACGTTCGGCACGATCAACTCGTCGCCATGGTTCAACCTCGGCATTGCAGTCCTGTTCGTCGTGCTCGGACTCGCGATGTTCGACCTCCTGCTGATCGATTTCTCCAAGTACTCGACTCGGTTTACCGGAAGTGGCACCCGCGGGAGCGTGCTGCTGGCGTTCACGATGGGGGCGGTCGCAGCACTGCTCGCGGGCGCGTGTGTCGCGCCCGTTGTCATCCAGGTCGTGCTCTTCTCGAGCAATCTGTATGCGACAGGCACGAAAATCGCGCTCGCCCTGCCGTTCTTTCTCGGGATCGGCATGGCGATCCCGTGGCCGATCGCGGGCGCCGGCCTCGCCGCGTTGCCGAAACCCGGGATGTGGATGGTACGCGTCAAGCAGGCGTTCGGCGCGTTCATTCTCGCGACCGCTGCGTACTACGGTTACGAAGCGTACTCGCTCTTCGCGAATCGCTGGGTCAATCCTGCCGCGGTCGCGTCAAGCGTACAGGCACAGTTGAAAGCCGGCTGGTATGCATCGCTCCCGGAAGGACTCGCCGTCGCGAAGCGCGAACACAAGCCTGTACTCATCGACATGTGGGCAACCTGGTGCAAGAACTGCCTGACGATGGACAAGACGACGCTTGCAAATGATGACGTGAAGGGCGCGCTGTCGGGCTACGTGAAGATCAAGTATCAGGCGGAAGATCCGGATGCCCAACCCGCCCGGGACCTGTTACAGCGCCTGTCCGCACCTGGCCTGCCGGCATACGCAATCCTCAAAACGAAGGATTGACCGCTCGCTCATCGTCGCGGTCCCGTCGCACGAACTCTCAGCGCTCCAGGAAGGATCCGCACCTCCACCGGCCCCTGAGTGAGGCCGGGCTCGCCATCCACGTGAAACTCCATCGGGAACTCGGCATCCACGACCGCGTGGCGGATCTGTCGCACCGAGACGCTTGGTGCGTTATGCGGCTTGCCCAGGGCCAGGTGCCGCGCGTCCCAGAACCGCGTCAGGAGCGGACGTGCTTCGACGATGGTCGCGTCGAGGAGGCCGTCGTCGAGCTGCGCGAGCGGGGCGATGCGTGCGCCGATGCCGTATTCACGACCGTTCGCAAACGCGATGAGCAGCGCGCGGAGGCGGCGGCGGTCGCCGTCGAGCTCGACGGTGTACTCGGCGCCGGCATATCGGCATCCCTCGCGGATGCCAATGAGGATATAGGGCCATCCTCCCCGACGTCCCGGGCCCCGGGCGTTGAACAACCTGGCGACCCGGGCGTCGAAGCCGATCCCCGCAATGTTGAAAAAGGGACGGCCGGCCATCAGGCCTGCGTCGATCGTGCGCGTGCCGCCGTCGAACGCCGCGGCGAGAGCCGCGCGCGGCTCACGCGGTGTTCCGAGCGCGGCCGCCAGCCCGTTTCCGGATCCCGCCGGCACGAGTCCGAGGGTCGTACCGGATCCAATCAGGCCTGCTCCCGCTTCGTTCAGCGTGCCGTCGCCTCCCCAGACGATGACGAGATCGACACCGGAGGCCGCGCTCGACGCGGCGAGCTCGCGCGCGTGCCCGGCGCGCGCGGTCAGATGAATGTCGGCCGAGAGTCCTCGACGCTCCGCCTCCGATTGCACGAGTGCGACGCGGCGCGCGGCAGCGTCTGAATCGGCACCTGCGCCCGAGATCGGATTGATGATGGCGACGATCGAAGTCGGTCGCATGTGTTTTGCCGCCGTCGACCCGTATGAACCTTGCTATAGTAGCGTCCAACATCGCCATACGGAGGATGGATGAAAAACATGGCGGTGCGCCTGACGCTCGTGTGTCTTTTCGTCGTGGCAAGCAGCGTGGCGGCGTACCTTGTCTGGACCGGTGAGTCCCTCGCGGGCCGCGACCTCAACGCCACGCGTCAGTTCGAGCACGCCGCCTTTGCTGTCGAACAGAACGTGCTGGATCTACGCTCCGCGCAGCAGGCATACGTGGCCGCCGGACAGGGCGACGAGTTCTGGATCTCGAAAGCCGCGACGGCGGCAATCGCCGTGCGAGCCGCGCTCGACGCCCTGCGCGCACAGGCTGCCTCGCCGGAGGCACAATCGATCATCGACAACGCATCGAGTGCGCTCGAAGATTTCGAGCAGATGGATCGCCGCGCGCGTGAGTACACACGGAATAATCAGAAACTGCTGGCGTCGGACCTGATTTTCACAGATGGCCTCGAAACGACTGGCGTCGTGGTCGAGTCAATCGATCGGGCCCGCGCCGCCGAGGTCCAGGCGCGCGACGCGGCGTTGGCGGACACTCGGCGCGCGGAACTCATCGCCGTAGGCGCGGCCGGGGCGGTGGGCCTCGTGGCGATCATGCTGCTCGTTCCGAGGCGGCAGGACCCAATGCGTGCAGAACCGGCCACGAAACGCGAGACTGGTCCTCCGGCCCCGCTCGATGCGTTCGATCTCAGGGCTGCCGTTGATCCGGTCCCACAGACGAAACCGGATACAACGGCGGCGCAGCCGGCGTCGCTGGATCTCGGGGCAGTCGCCTCCTTGTGCACCGATCTCGCCCGCCTCGTCGATACCCGAGCGCTTCCCGCGATTCTGGCACAGGCCGCGACAGTGCTGGATGCGCCAGGGATCGTGCTCTGGATTGCCGATCCCGACGGACACGAGCTCAGCCCGATCGTCACCCACGGTTACTCGCAGCAGATGGTGACGCGGCTCGGGACCATCCTGCGGGACGCGGAGAATGTGACGGCGTCCGCGTTTCGAACCTCGCTCGTCCAAATCGTCGATGCGGACGCGGTGTCGAACGGCGCAATCGCCGCGCCGCTCGTCACTCCCGCCGGATGTGTCGGCGTCATGGCCGCTGAAGTGCGCCACGAAGGAGAGAAGGACTCCGGCAAGCTGGCGGCGGCCACGATCGTTGCCGCTCAGCTGGCAACGCTCGTGGGACCGCCGTCCACTCGCTCCCAGGCGAGAGCCGACGCCATGTAGACCGATCGAATCAGATCTCCGACCGATAGGTCCGCCCCCTGCGCGTCGTTTCCGCCTTGCCTTTCAGCGTCAGCGATTTCTTGTCCCGTACAACACCCACCGTAAACTCATCGCCGTCCTCCAGCCGCTGGATGCGGCGTCGCAGATCCGAGGGCGCCGCCACGTCGCTGCCGTTGAACGACGTAATGATGTCGCCGGCCTTGATACCGACTTTCGAGGCGGCGGAATTATCCGCGATCGACGTCACGAGCACGCCGTCCTTGACCCCGAAATAAGCGGCCAGCTGGTCCGACAGATAATCCACAGAAATCCCCAGGCCGTTACCGGTCCGCCACACGAACGTGTCGATGTCCGGGAAGGCCGGGGCGGCAGGGGGCGCCGGCGGGGCGGGCGTCGCAGGGCGAGCGGGGCGTGCCGGTGGTGCAGGCATGTCGAAGGAGAAATCGCGGCCGAAATCGCGCAAGACGCGAGCGCCCTCGAGATCACTAAACACACTCAAGCCGCTGCTTTCGCGCGGCTCCACGGTCACGTTGATTCTCTGGCCGTCCCGTACGACGGCTGCCTGAGCCTTGCGGCCCACCGGGGTTTCCTGCACGAGCCGTGTAAACTGCCGCACGCTGCGAACTCGTTCACCGTCGAACTCGGCGACGATGTCACCCTTCTTCATGCCGGCCCTGGACGCCGGGCTGTCCTCCGCGACGTCCTCAATTACGACCCCTCCCTGTGCGGGCAGCTTTCCTGCCTTGGCGTCGCTGTCCTCGACGTCGCGGATCGTTACGCCAATCTGGCCTCCGCGACTGCTGAGAATCTCGAGCGCGCGCGGTGCCACGGCACGCGTCGGGCTCTGACCGTGAACCGGCGGCAAGAAAGCGCCGGCTCCGGACGCGACGAGCAGAGCCGCGGCGACCGCAGCCATCTTCCATGCGTTCATATCAGCAACCTCCGAACCTTGTGGAACGTTGTAGAACTTCGCAGGGCTACGCAGAACCTTGCAGAATCCGGCAGAACCCCGTAGAACCTTGCAGAACCCTGTAGAACCTCGCAGAACCCTGTAACCCGGTCCAGCTTCCGAAAAGTGAGACGAGGCCCTCCCGCAAAAGGTTGTGCCCTTACGACGCTCCGGATCACCCGGGGCCTGCCGAAGGGCCGGGTCCAGTAAGGTACAATCCGCCTCCATGACCGTCATTTCAGCCGTCATTCTGGGTGTCACGCTGCTTGGGTCTCCGCAGGCGCCCGATCCGCGTGCCGAAGCGGAACGAACGGCAAACTCCGGCGCGTACGGCGCGGCGTTGAAACAGTTCCAGGCCCTGGCGGCCGCAAATCCCGACGATATCGAGGCGCGCGTCTGGATTGCACGGCTCCACGCGCGGATGGGCCATCCGGAACGCCGTCGATGTGTATCGTTCGATTCTCGCGGTGCAACCCCAGCACGTTGACGCGCTCATCGGTTTGGGAAGTGCGCTTCTGGCGCTGGGGCGGCTGAAAGAAGCGGGGGACGCCCTCAATCGGGCCGAGGCGCTCGCGGCCGACCGGCCGGCGGTCCTTACCGCTCAGGGACGACTCCACCAGGCGGGCAATCACAACACGCTGGCGCTTGCGTACTACTTGCGCGCGATCGCGCTCGATCCGGCCAATGCGGAAGCGCGCTCGGCGGCAGACGCGCTCAAGGCCGCACGGGCCCATCGAATCGAACTGGACTACGACTTCCAGCATGTGAACGCGGAGGTGGATGACGCGCATGTCGGAACAATCGAGGTCAACGCACGCGTGAACGATGCCGTGCGGATCTTCGTGCGAGGGCAGGCGGAGAGGGCGTTGGGGTTCGACGAACAACGCGGCGGGGGCGGGGTGGAATGGAGCCTCACGCGGCATGCCTGGCTGCGCGCCGGCGCGCTCTTTGGAGCAGACACGGCACTTCTGCCCGAGTCCGAGGGCTTTGTCGAGGCGTCGATCGCGCACGGCCGGGCGCGAGGGATTGTGGAAATCCGCAAGGCGAATTTCGATGGATCCCACTTGTGGCTGGGCGGCCCGGGTCTCGCGATCGCCTTGCCCGGGGGCGCCGAAGCGTCTCTGCGGTACTACCACGGAAGTTTCACTCCGATCGGCTTTGCCGCTTCGACGACCGATACTGTGGCGCTTGGCGTCGAAGGACCCCTCGGAGAACGGCTGCGGCTTGGCGGAAGCTTTACGCACGGCATCGATCGGCTGGATTGGCTCACCCTCGATCGGAGTTGCCTTCGAGGCAGATACCCTGTCGCTGAAAGCCTCCTACAACTTCACCCCGTTCGCGACGTTTGAAGCCGGCTACGCCTTCCAGACCCGCCCGGATGATCTCCGAGTGCATCGCGCACGGGCCGGGTTCATCTTTCGCTTCTGATGAGGTCGGAGAGTTGACGAAGGTATCGGAGTTCACAACGAAGAAACGACGTAAACGAAGGAATATGGAAGAATCTTTCTACAAAACAAAACCTTTGTTCGTCCCCGTTTTCTTCGTTCCTTCGTTGTGAACTCGGTTAGCTGCTTCCGTCCAGCGCCGAGGTCAGCGCGTCCCCCGCATGGGACGGTCGCGGGCTCAAGGGTGGGCGTTTTACTGGGAGATCGCGCATACCGCACGGGTACAGGGTTTGATGCATACCTCAGCGTCGCGCGGAATCAACGGGGTGCGTAACTCAGGCAGGCGCTGGCATCGCCGCATCCCGTCGTAAGTCAGGCCGATTCCGCGCGGCATTTTCAATTTCCGGGGGGTATTCATGGGGAGATCACTAGCTCGTCTAATCGCACCGCTGACCTTGGTGATGATGCTTGCGGGCTGCGCGATCGCTCTGCGAACACCAAGCGTTGCCGAGCTCAAATACAATCCGGGCCGTTATCAGAATAAGACTGTGGCCATCAATGGCGTCGTCACGAGCTCATGGGGCGTTCCGCTGGTTCCTTTCAAGCTCTACAAAGTGGACGACGGCACGGGTGAAATGACGGTCATTTCACAAGGGGGCCGTACCCCCAGCAAGGGCTCCCGGGTTCGCGTGAAGGGACGAGTCAGCGACGTTGCCACGTTTGGCGGCCAGTCCATGGGCCTGCACCTGGAGCAGACGGGCATTTCGTTCAAGCGATAGCTTCGGCGCGGCGGCCCAGCCTTCGCTTTTAAGCTTCGGCGCGGCAGGGGGTCTTATGCGGTGATCCTCACTGCGACCGCCGTCATGTCATCGTTGGGCGGCGTTTCACCTCGCCACGCATGGACCGCCGCGAAAATGGCGTCGACGACCTTCGACGCCGGCTGCTCTCGAAGTCCCGACACGACCTCGAGAAGCCGCGCGGCTGTAAACTCCTGCCCCTGCGCATTCATCGCTTCAAACACGCCGTCAGTGCAGATGACGAACAGATCGCCTTCGTGAAGCGCGTAGGTGATTTCGTCGTACGTAGACCCCTGGAACGACCCCAACGGAACGCCCGGTAATTCGATCTGCGTGCATCCATCCGCCGAACAGCGAATCGGGTACGGTAGACCGGAGTTGGCAAGCGTCAGGATGCGCCGTTTCAGATCAAAGACGGTGTAGCAGAGCGTGCAGTAATACTCTTCGAGTTGCCGCTGCTGGAGAATCGTGTTCACCGACGAGAGGACGCCGGCAGGACTGGAGCGGTCCGGAAGATAGCGCCGACGAAAGGTCCGTCCCCGCACGAGCTCGGCTGCAAAGGCGCCGTAGAGCGCCGCGGGAACGCCCTTGCCCGACACGTCGCCGACCGCCACGACGAGCGTGTGCGACTCCGGCGACAGGTAATCGTGAAAGTCGCCGCCCACCTCACGCGCGGGGGCGAATGCGGCGGCCACCTCGACTCCTTTCAGCCGCTTGGGCGGGCCTGCCGGGAGCAAGGCCGTCTGCACGCGCTGGGCAAACCGCAATTCCTTCTCGAGGCGTTCCTCGTTCGCGCGGACTTCCTCGTACAGCCGCGCATTCTCGATGGCGACCGCCGCCTGGCTGGCGAGCAGCGTCAGGATCTCGACGTCGCGCTTGCTGAAGGCGTCGAGCTCGGGGCTTTCGAGATCGACGACCCCGATACAGCGATCCTTGAGCAGCATCGGAATCGCGAGCTCGGATCGCACATCGGGCACGAGCTTGATGTAACGCGGATCCTGCGAGACATCGGAGACGAGGACGGCTTCGCGATGGAGCGCGGCGTACCCCACCAGCCCTTCACCCAGCTGCACGCGCGGCACTTCGACCTTCTCGCCGTATTGCACCGCGAGTTTCATCTCGAGCTCACCGCGCTCCTCATTGAGCAGCAGGATCCCGAACGTGCGGTAGTCGATCACGCGCTTGGTGAGTTGCGCGATCCGCGAGAACAGCTCGTCCAGGTCCAGGACCGATGCCACGTCGCGGCCGATTTCGGCGAGTGTCTCGAACGCTTCCGCGTCCCGTCGGCTTCGATCGAACAAGCGCGCATTGACGAGGGCCACGGCGACGTGGGCGCCGAACTGCCGCACGATGGCGACGTCGCGTATCGTGAACTGATTGCGGTTCCGGCTCAAAATGTTGAGCGCGCCGATCGGCCGCGACTTATGCAGCAGCGGCACCACGATCTCGGAATTCATACCGGGCACGAATTCGATGTAGCGTGCATCCCCCTGAAGGTCGTTCACGAGGACCGGCTGTTCGGTCGCCACTGCGACGCCAACGAGTCCCGTGCCGAGCTTCAACCGAATGGGCTTGTCGGTCGCCGGATAGCCCACCGAATACGCCCCGCGCAATTCCCCGCGGCGCTCGTCGAGCAGGTAGACGGCAAACGCTTCGAAGGAAATCAGGCGCCCGATTAGTCGCGGAATGTGCTGGAGCAGGTCCTCGAGGTCGAGCACTGCCGTGACCTGGCGCCCCAGGTCGAACAGTGTGGTAAGGAGCTCTTGCTCGGACCGGTTCGGACCGTCTCTCAAATCGGTGTCCGCCGGGGTCTCGTCCGCAGGAAATGCCTGGCTCACGTAGAGGTGTTGTCCTTCCGATGGTAGGAATACAGATTATACTTCGCACTGCAGCCACGTTCTGGCCTGGCGTTCCAGGCAGATAGCGGCACGCCTGACTCTCACACGATGAACCTCTCGCTCCCCCTCGACTACGCGGCGATCGAACGGATCCTTCCCCACAGGTTCCCGTTTCTGCTCGTCGATCGCATTACGGAGTTCGAACCCGACAAGCGTATCGTGGGCATCAAGAACGTCACCCTCAGCGAACGCTATCTCTCGCACCGTCCCGGGGAGGCGCCGGTCCTGCCTCCGACCATCCTGACCGAAGCGGTAGCCCAGGTGGGTGCGATCCTGATCCTCGCGAAGCCGGAAAATCGCGACCGCCTGCCCTATTTCGTCGGGATTGAGCGTGTACGCTATCGCCGGCCGGTGCATCCCGGTGACGTCGTGGAAATCGAAGCCGTCGTCAAGCGGCTGCGCACCCGGATGGGCGTCATGCACGGTATCGCGCGCGTCGACGGGCAGATCGTTGTCGAAGGTACGATGACCTTCGCACTCGGGCAACGCACCGAAGGCGGCTAGAGCGCTCGTTCCGGCACGACATCAGCGCACCACCATCACCACCATCCCGATCTTCACGCCGCGCGACGTCCACGCGGCCCACTTCGCATCGGGATGATAGTAACGCCAGGCATCGAGGACGGCCGGCGCCAGCACGAGCGCGCCAATCCAACGCTCGTCGATTCGCGACGCAGCAGCCATTCCGCGCGTGTCGCGTTCAGCTGGTCCGGTCTTCGCAAACGCCGTCCCCGCGTAGGCGACCGATGCCAGCACATTGAAAGCGAAGACGCCTTTGGCGAGCGGCGCTCGCCTGTTCCGCAAAGTCGGCTGCCGCATCAGGAGCCACTCGTCTTCAGCATGCTGCATCCAGAAACCCGCGGACGAAATCGTGAATTCGCGATGTCGCGGGAGGCCGCTGCGATGGGTGATGGCGAAGAACGGGATCCCGTGGAAATCAACTTTGCCAAGGCCGGGCTTCTCACCAAAGGCCAGATCGGCAACCAAATGGCCGGCTTCGTGCGCGGCGAGGCCTAGCGCTGCACCCGCCAGGAAGGAAGCAATCCGCTGCCCTTCCAATACACGGGACGACGGTTGAGCTTCGCGTGGATCCTGCGCAAGTGCCGGTCTCGAAACGGCTCCAAACAACAGGAAACACAGGAGTAATGGGGCGAAAAGCCTGCCGTTTCCCTCGCGGCGACGGCATACGGTACAGCCGTTGCTGGTATCGGACCGGGCTACAGAACGCGCCGCTCGCATCGCGGCAAGGAGAAGCGACATGCTCGAAACGATTGCGATTATCCTCATCGTGCTCTGGCTGCTGGGGATGGTCAGTGGGTACACCCTCGGGAACTTCATCTATGTGTTGCTGGTCGTCGCGATCGTGCTCTTCCTGGTGCGGCTGATCAGCGGCCGGAGGGTTTGAGCAGCACGCGTCTCAGGCGGGGGTGATAGATCGTGAACTCACCCTCGCCTGGATCGTCATGAACGTGACGCCGGAACTGGTGCAGCGTTGCGTCGAGGTCGTCGATCGACGAGAGGATGAACGCTTCCTCGGTCATCGGCTCGACCGGTGAGCCAAGCTCGCGCGCCCCGTGGTGCGAGACAATCAGGTGCTCGATGCGCGTCAGGATATCCTCGGGAAATCCTTCGATGGTGCGGGCGGCATCTCGCACCATCATCACGCCCATCGTGATGTGTCCGATGAGATTGCCCCGCTTTGAATACGACGTCGCCTCGTCGTAGCGTAACTCTTCGATCTTGCCGATGTCGTGCAGCACAGCGCCCGCAAAGACCAGGTCCGAGTCCACGCGGTACGCTGCCGCCATGGCGTCGCCAGCCTCCGTCAGCTTCAGCACATGTTCGAGCAACCCGCCGCGATACGCGTGGTGAACCGTCAGCGCTGCCGGCCAGACGCGAAGGCGATCGCCATGACGATCCAGAATCACCTCGAGGAGCCGGCGCACCCATGGGCTGCCGACACGCGACACGCGCCCCTGCAGCTCACCCCACATCTCGTCGAGCGGACGCGGGCCGCTGGGGATGGCATTTCGATCGCCGCCCTGGGACATCCACCGGATGGTACCGGTTCGACGTCGCCGGTTCAAGGTTCCGCGAGAGAGCCCTGCGCATCCAGACCTGAATCCGAGACCGCCTCCCTTCCCGTCCAGCGGACCACGGCGACTCCTGCAAGAACCAGCGCGGCGGCAACCGCCATCCGGGAATCAAAGGACTCGCCGAGCAGCAGCACGCCAAGCGCTACCGCGATCACCGGATTGATGTAGGCATACAGCGAGACAAACGAGACGGGCAGGTGCCGCAACGCGTAGGTGTACGCAACAAAGCCCCCCACGGCGCCGATCGTCGACAAATACACGAGGGCGATTGCGGTACGCGTGGTGAAGTAGAGATGGGGCCACTCGCCGAGGAAAGTGCCCGCGGCCGTCATGATGAGGCCGCCGGCAAGCATCTGGTATGCGGTCGTCCCGAGCACGTTGTCCTTCCGCGCGTGCCGCCGCGAATACGCCGATCCGAGCGACCAGCCGATCGATGCGATCTGAAGCGCGATGACGCCGGCCAGAAAGCCCCGCCGGCCCGCCGCACCGAGCGTCAGATCCGGCCACACCAGCACCATGATTCCACTGAAGCCGATGACCAGGCCCGCCACGATGTTCGCGCGGAGCCGTTCGCCGTCGGGAAGGACGGCTTCAACGGCCGCCATCCAGAAGGGATTCGACGCGATCATCACCGCCGCAAGACCGCTCGGCACCCACTGCTCGGCCACGACGACGCCGCCGTTCCCAAGTCCGAGCATCAGGAAGCCGAGCAGCATGATGCCGCCCCATCGGCTCGGCGGCGGCAGCGTCTCTCCGCGTGCGAGGATATAGCCCGCGAGAAGCGCTCCGGCGATGAGCCACCGCAACCCGCCCATGAGCATCGGCGGCATCGTCTCCAGGCTGACGCGGATGCCGAGATACGTCGTGCCCCAGACGACGCACACGACGAGCCACGCCAGGTAGGCGAGCTGGCGCTGGCGCATAGACGTATCAATAGTCACTAAATCACCAGTCCCGAATCGCGAACCGCGAATTGGAAGCGTAAGACTCTGACGTCATTCCAAATGCTGCCAACTTTGGTTTGGATGGCGGGAAGGAGCTAAACGAAGCCGAACGGACCCTTGCCGAGCCAAGCCCCTCCGTCGACGGTCAACACCTCGCCGGTGATGAAGCCGGCATGCTCTGAGACGAGGAACGCGACGGCGTTGGCGACATCTTCGGGTTTTCCCCACCGCTGCAGCGGGACCATGTCCGTGATCCGCTGCACAGCTTCGGGAGTCTTCCACAATTGCTTCGCGGCACCGGGCGACTCGATCGGGCCCGGGGCGACGGCATTCACGCGAATGTTGTAACGCGCCCACTCGACGGCGAGGGTCTGCGTCATTGACATCACGCCCGCCTTGGCAGCGGCCGAATGAATCGTGCCGGCACTTCCCGTCCACACGTAATTCGCAAGGATCGACACTATCGATCCGCCGCGGCGTCGCGCGATCATGTGCCGTCCTACCGCCCGCGAGCAGTAGAAGCTTCCATTCAGGACGATGCCGACGACGGCATTCCAGCCGTTCGGCGACAGATCCTCGGCACGGCAGATGAAGTTTCCGGCCGCGTTGTTGATGAGAATGTCGATGTGGCCGAAGTGCCGGACGACGCGGCCGACCATCTCATCGACCTGCTCGGGTTTTCTGACATCGATCTGGATGGCGAGCGGATCGAGGCCCGCGTGGCGAAGATCAGCGGTGCCCTGCTCGAGGTTCGCCGCGTTGCGGCTGCCGACCGCGAGGTCCGCGCCGAGCTCGCCGAGACACTTCGCGATCGCAAGGCCGAGTCCCGTGGCGCCACCGGTGACGATCGCGACCTGACCCTTGAGCAGCGGCGTTGTGAACATCACGTCAGATTACCGGCCCTCGGGGTCGAGTGTCCACGACAGGTGCTAGAATTTCAAAGATGAACTCAGTTCGTGCAGCGTGCATGTCGGCCGCGTTGGTCAGTGCCGCGCTTACAGGAGCGGGATGCGGAGCGGAACAGGCTCCGGCCGGGAATGCGCAGACGCTCCCGCAGACCGCCGCGGCATCCCCCGCCCAGGCGTCCGAAGTGCCGCTCACGGCGGCCAGTCCATTCACGCCGCCACCCCCGGCCTATACCGGCGAGCTGCCTCCCTTTCCGACGAGTCCGTATCCGGCACCGCGGCCGCCAGAGGTCATTCAGGCCGTGTACACGTTCGCGGCCAGGCACCCGGAAGTTCTCCACTACGTCCCTTGCTTCTGCGGCTGTCAGCAGATGGGCCACAGCGACAACGACGACTGCTTCATCAAGAGTCGCGGGGTAAACGGACGGCCGGCGTGGGAGCCGCATGGCATGACTTGAGGCATCTGCCTCGACGTCGCGCGTGACGCGATGCAAATGCACAGATCGGGGGCCAGCGTGGCGCAAATCCGATCCACGATTGAAGGAAAGTACCGCTCGCATTACGAAACGATGACGCCGACTTCGCCGGCGCCCAAATAGGAATTGGCGGCTGGCGACTGGCGGCTTGTTTTAATTGAATCTTTGCGGCTTCCGCTTTTAAGCGGAAGGATTAACCTCGCGGCTGGCGGCTAGCAGTTGGAGCCTCGCGCTGATGGCGACTTCAGCTCCCGAAGAGTCGCGAAGGCCCTTATAATCGGCCCATCGTGGCTGACGCTCCCCGGACGACGGCGGTTCCTCCTCCTGAAGCGTTCGCGAGATTGTTCGAGTCGGTGCACGAGGGTGTCTATATCGGCACGCTCTCCAGCATCGCGGCGCACACGCTGTCGGCAAACCCGTTCCTGAAACTGATGTTCGGCTACGCGGAAGAAACTCCGCAGGAGGACGTGCGGCCGTTCGAGCTCGAGCGGTTCGTCGATTCTCAGGCGCGGGATCTCTTCGTCCAGCGTCTCCAGCGTGACGGCGCAATCACCGACTATCTGCTGCGGCTGCGGCGCGCCGATCGCTCGGCGATGTGGGTGGAAGTCACGGCGCATGCCGAACCTTCCGGCGAAGGGATTCGCGTCGAGGCGCTGATGCGGGACGTCAGCGAGCGCAAGCGCCTCGAAGATCAAGCGCGCGATCTGTACCATCAGTTGTTGCAGGCGGAAAAGCTCGCCGCGCTCGGACAAACCATCTCAGGCGTCGCGCATGAGCTAAACAACCCGCTCGCGACGATCCTGACGTGGGCAGAACGTCTTGCGCAACGCCCTGTGGACGATCAGACACGACGGGGCCTGGAGACAATCCTCAGCGAGTCTGAACGCGCCGCGAAGATCGTCCGCAACCTCCTGACCTTTGCCCGCAAACGTCATACGACGCGCGCGATGGTCAACCTCAACCAGGTGGTGCGCGAAACACTGGCGCTCCGCTCATACGAGCAGCGCATCAGCAACATCAACATTCTCGAAGCGCTGGCGTCGGGTCTGCCTGAGGTGTTCTCGGATCCTCACCAGCTTCAGCAGGTGCTGCTCAACCTGATCATCAACGCCGAACAGGCGATGCTCGGGGCTCACGGGCGCGGCACGCTCATCGTGCGCACGTGGCATGATGCTGACCGGGATGCCGTCGTGCTCGAGGTCAACGACGACGGTCCGGGCGTGCCGGAGGATGTGCAGCCCCGTATTTTCGACCCTTTCTTTACGACGAAGGAAGTCGGCAAAGGCACCGGGCTCGGGCTGACCGTCGCCTATGCGATCGTGCAGGAGCATGGCGGCCGGATCAGTGTGAAGTCAGAGCCGGATCGAGGCGCGTCGTTTTACGTCGAGCTGCCGGTCGGCGCGGGTCCTCTCAAGCCGGTGCTTCCGCGGCCGCCTGAGCGCACGTCTTCCCCCGATACGGGCGTGGGCGCCGCCGTGCTGGTGGTCGAGGACGAAGTGGCGCTTGGCGCAGCGGTCGCCGAGGCGCTCGAAGACGCAGGATTCTCCGTTGACCGCGCGAGCGATGGCATTGAAGCGCTGGAGCGTCTGAAGGAGCGGCCGTACGATTTGATCGTCTGTGATTTGAAGATGCCGCGGCTCGATGGGACGGCGTTCTATCGGCAACTCGAAACAATGGATCCGGCCATGGCCCGGCGCGTCCTGTTCGTGACAGGGGACGTCGCGGGCACCGACGCGGAGCGGTTCCTCGAGGACACGGCCTGCCGCTGGCTCGCCAAGCCGTTTCGTTTGAAAGACCTGCTTCGAGTGTCGCGGGAGATGCTGGAATAGGTCCAGGAGTGGACGGAGGGAACGGGGTTCACACCGCTAGCTCCGACCCCTCCTGACACTCACGATTCAGCGAGCAGCCGCGACAGCAGCCGTACGCCGCGCCACGGTTGCACGGCGCCGGGACGCCGCGGGCTGCGTGTCCGCCTGCGGGGTTCGATACTGCAGCACGACGCCGGGCTGGTGCGGCATGTCGGCCTTTGCCATCCGCAGCCGGCGCATGGTGTGTTGAAACAACAGCACGGCCGGGCTGATCGCGTCCTGCGCCGGGCACTCCGCGCCAAGGGCTTTGCGCAACCGCTGAACGGCGCGCGCGTGCAGCTGCGAGACGCGCGACTCGTTGACGCCTATCTCCGCGCCAATCTGCTTCATCGTCGCCTCGCCGTAGTAATAGAGCCCGATCACTTTGCGTTCGCGCGGCGGCAGCGACGCTATCGCGGCGCGAATGCGATCGCGCACCTCCTGCTCCTCGTACGCCCTGTCGGGCGACCGCGGCTCGGATGGGACGAGCGCGGGCGGCAGCGAGGCGCCGTCGACGTTATCCCCCGCTGACAGCGGCGACGTCGATTCAATCGTGTTGATTCGAACGATGGTGCGGCCGAGACGCACCTCGTCGGATCCGACCCGGGCCGCGAGATCGGCAAGCGACGGTTCGGCCCCGAGCTCGCGTCGCAGCTCTTCGCGCGCGGCCTCGAGCTCGCGGCGCTGCCGGCGGACGCCGCGCGGCCACGCATCGCGGCGGAGCGCGTCGATCATCGCGCCGCGGACCCTGCGTTCGGCAAACGTCTCGAACTTGATGCCGCGCCCTTCATCAAAACGGCACGCCGCGTCGATGAGGCCGATCATCCCGTCCTGCACCAGATCGCCCAGCTCGATTGAGTGCGGCATGGACGCGGCCACGCGCCGGGCCAGGGACTCCACGAATGGCAAGCCGGCGGCAATACGGTCACGGTGACGGGCGGCGAGGGGCTGGCGCTGCATGAATCGTTTCCTCCAGAGGTTCCGTTGACTCGATGGCCGCACCGATTTCGCGGCCGGGCCACCCCAAGCGCAACAGGAGTACCAATGGAATAACGATCAAAAAGCGAAGCGCTCGCCCGTTCGGTCAGAGTGGGCCAGTTCTTGATTTTTCAACAGCTTATGAGAGTGTTGCCGTGTGAAGGGGTGTGAAATTGCCTTGTTACTGCGTGCCTTGATAGTCAATATGTTGACATCATGGCTCTTGGTAGTCAAATATTTGGCGCTAGGTAGGCTTCGATCGGTTCCGAATTTCCTTGGCGGTGGCCATGGCATCGAGGACGCTGGCCACCACCTGCGACGCGCGGGCGCGGGTGTTCTCCTCGGTCACTTTCGCTTCGAGGAGCTCGGCATTCGCCAGAATGATCCCAAGCTGGTTGTTGAGGCGATGAAACAGGAGGCCGAGGTCCGGCGGTTCGTCCACAGACGTCCTCGCACTTCTCGGATCGGTGGCCGCGCTCATGACATTTCTTTGCCCGTCATCTGGTGGGTCCGCCCAGGCTCGCGCCAGAGCGTATCGACAAAGATGCGCACCGAACCTCCGGCAGTGCGGACGTACTCAACCTTGCTGCTGGCGATCCAGTTGTAGATGGTGCGCCGGCTGACGCCAACCAGCTCACACGCCTTCATGATCGAAATCGTCTTGCGGTCAGTCATCATGCTCGTTCACAGCAGGCCCGGATTCCCGGTGCCCAATGGGGTTACCGCACTCCGTGTTCGTTGAGAGTTATCGGAACACGCGGGGCCTCGCTATAGGCCCGGCTGTACTCGCGAATTGACCCGCCTTGCCGGGGGTGTCAAAATACCGCCCACTCCCAACTAAATGTCTGAAGGCCAGAAACATCTGCTGATCGTCGACGACGAGCATGCGTTGCGCGAGGCGATTGCGGAGCGATTGTCCGACCATGGCTTTCTCGTCGAGCAGGCGGCCAGCGGTGAACAGGCGCTCCAGCGGCTCGCCGATTTCGCCTTCGACATTCTGATCACCGACCTCCGCCTGCCGGGTATCGACGGCGGAAAAGTGATCGATGCGGCGCTCGAACGCTACCCGGAAATCATCGCGATCGTGATCACGGGGTACGGCACCGTGAAGGATGCCGTCGAAGCCATCAAGCAGGGAGCGGCGGACTTCATCACGAAGCCGTTTCAGTTCGACGCGCTGCTGCACGTGTTGCGATCGGCGCTCGAACAGCGCCGGCTCAAATCGGAAAACGCGTACCTCCGTTCGCAGCTCGAGGATCGGTATCGCATCGACGGCCTCGTGGGCAACAGCCGGGTGATGCGTGATCTCTTCCAGCTGCTTGAAACCGTCGCGGCGACGACGAGCACCGTTCTCATCACGGGAGAGACCGGCACGGGGAAGGAACTTGCGGCGCGCGCGATCCATCACAACAGCCCGCGCCGCGCGAATCGATTCGTCGCCATCAACTGCAGCGCGATTCCGGAAACGCTGCTGGAGGCGGAGCTCTTCGGCCACGTCCGCGGGGCATTCACGGGAGCCGTGGGCACCCGCCAGGGGCGTCTCGAGCAGGCTCACAAGGGCACGTTGTTTCTCGACGAGATCGGCACGATGAGCCCCGCGCTTCAGGCCAAGCTGTTGCGCGTGCTCCAGGAACGCGAGTTCGAGCGCGTCGGCGATTCGCATACGATCAAGATTGACGTCCGCGTGATTGCGGCCACCCACTCCGATCTCACGAAGATGGTGGCCGACGGATCGTTCCGCGAAGATCTGTTTTACCGCTTGAACGTCATCCCTGTGCAGTTGCCGCCGCTGCGCGATCGGCGCGAGGATATTCCACTGCTCGTGCAGCACTTTCTCCAGAAGCTGGCGGGGGAGGCGGGCCGCGGCGCCGTCACGATCTCCCAGGACGCCCTGCGGCGGTTGATGGCGTACCAATGGCCAGGCAACATCCGGCAGCTCGAAAACGCCTGTGAGCGCGCGCTCGCCTTCAGCCAGGGGCGATCGCAGATCGACGTGCCCGATCTCACCCCCGACATCCAGAATCAGGCGGCGCCGGCTGACTCCTCGGACGTCTGGTTTCCAGACGACGGGCTGGATTTTGAACGCTACATCGAGGCGGTGGAGCTCTCGCTGATTCGCCGGTCGCTGGAGCGCACTCAGGGCAACAAGCGGCAAGCCGCCAAGCTGCTCCATTTGAAGCGCACGACGCTCATCGAGAAACTCAAGCGCCTGGAGCCGCACGTCGCGCCGTCAAAGCTGGCATAATCGGCGAAGCCATGCCTCCCCGGCACCACTACTGGACGATCATGCTCGAAGGCAAGCCCACCGCGTTTCGCGCGCACACGGAGGAAGAGCTCGTGCCGACACTGCGGCAGCTGCAGGTCAGGCATCCCGATGCGGTGATGAAGTGGTTCGCGCGCGGCCGGTTGTGGGCGTCACAGGACGAGGAACGCGCCGACGCCCTGGCGAAGCGTCGGCCGGCTGGTCCGCCCGCCGGTGAGCGGCGTCCGCGCGACTGGCGTCCGGGCGGCGAGCACAAGGATCCTCGCGATCGCTTCAAGGTCTCGCGCGACGAGAAACGGCGGCGTTTTGCGCAAAACCTGCGGCGCGATCGACCAGCGCCACCCGAAGGAACAACACCGCCCGTCCGCCCTGGCGGTCCGCCGCAGTTCGACCGTCCCCCCCGTCCGGATCGTCCGCCCCGTCCGGATCGCCCGGATCGTCCGCCAGGAGCGGGCGGTGGTCCGCGACCGAATCGTCCAGGGGGATTCGCCCGCGGGCCCCGGACTGATCGTCCACCTCGATTCGATCGTCCTCACGCCGATCGCGGGGGGAAGCCGACCTGGAGGCGCGATGAAAACCGCGACCGCAACGAGCGCCCATGGACACGCGATCGTCCGGGTCCGCCGCCGTTCGCCAAGCCCCCCAGTGACCGGCGTCCTCCCTCTGGCGAGAGGCCTGTCGGCGGACATCGTCCACCCACCGGCCGGCCGGTACATCGCGGAGGCGCAGGACGTCCACCGAGTGGCGCCGGACGGCCGCCTGGCGGTACCGGACGTCCACCGGGTGGCGCCGGGCGTCCGCCAGGTGGCGGCGGGCGATTCGGCCCGCGTCCGCAAAACGGCCGGAAGCCAGGCGGGGGCGGAGGAAGGAAAGGCGGAGGGGGCAGGGGCCGATGATCGCGCACGTGGTGCTGTTCAGTCCGAAGCCGGATCTCGCACAGGCGGACCGGCGGGCGTTGCTCGACGCCCTGGTGGCGGCGGCGGCTGATATTCCTTCCATCAAGCGCTTCCGCGTCGGGAAACGCGTCAAGCACTGGCTGCCTGGCTACGAGCAGATGATGCGCGAGGATTACGAGTTCGCGGCGATCATAGAGTTCGACGACTTAGGTGCGCTGAAGACGTACCTCGGGCATTCCTCGCATGCTGTTATCGGACAGCATTTCACCGCCTCGGCCTCGCGATCGCTCGCGTACGACTACGAACTCGTCGACGCAAGTGTCGTATCGCAGCTTCTCGACCGGCTGCCGTGAACTGTTGTCGTCGGCCAAGAGCGTGGCGTCTTCACCGGCGCGCACTGATCCTCGGAGGACGTAAACAAAGCCGTTGTACGACAACGGAATCTCCTGTTCGATCTCCGCGTGCGGCGCCATCGTGATCTCGACGAGCGTGACTGGAACTTGATTGGGCGTGGAGGACCGAAGGGCGCCTGATGCACCGCTGTAGATTCGGACCTCGACGCCCTTCCCGCGTCGAACGGGAATCGCGTCAGCGTGGATATCGCGAAACGCCGGCGCCGTCCACCTCTCGCGCCTGGGCAGCGTCAGCCACAACTGAAGCAGCCGAACCTCTCCACGCGCGGCGACGTTTTCGCCGTGGATGATCCCGCGGCCGGCGGTCTCCACTGCACTTCTCCCGCCTCGATCACGCCCCCTTCGTCGCGATCGTAGATTGCTCCGTCGAGTATGAGCGTCACCGTTTCGAAGCCGGCGTGCGGATGGGGGCCGCCCACCGCGCGGTCGCCGATGTCGAGGTGATCATCGGCGAGCATGATGAACGGATCGTTGAGGGCGAAGTCGTCCGGCGACACGACCTGCGCAGCGAGGTGCCCGGGACCGACAAATCCAGGCGCAAGCGGCGGAACGGTGACGATGCGTGCGATGCGGCGTTGCTGCGACATGATGACCTCCGTCAGGAATGCGAGTCAGCGCTGAGCCCTCGGCACGGTCATTTGGCCGTTGCGGTTTGCAGCGCTGGGGCCTGTCGCCGCTGAGCGAGTTGGATGGCTCCGCCGGCGAGACCGACGGCAAACGCCGCTGCGCCCCAGAATGCGCCGCTCACCGAGAACCCGAGTAGCCCGTCGAGCGACAGTGCTCCTGGGCCCGTGAATGCGACCGTCAACCCGGCAAGACCGAGCACAAGGTTGTACTCGTATCCACCGCTCGTCATGAAGAAGCCCTTCTTGACGTGTACGCTCACCGCCGCAACCAGCATGACGCTGAACACGAATGCCGCGGCAGCAGGGGTGAGGAACCCGAGCGCCAGAAGAACGCCACCGCTGGTTTCGACGAGACCCGCCATGAACGCATGGCGCCGGCCCGGGTAGAACCCCAGCGGCTCAAAAAATTGGCCTGTCACATCTAGTCCGGGCCCACCAAACCATCCAAACAGCTTCTGGGCTCCGTGCGCAGCCAGTGTCAGTCCGACGGTCAATCGCAGAAGAAGAAGTCCGATGTCCATGCTCCACCTTTGCCTTTCGCTTGTGTATAGCTAGACTGTCTATACATGAACTTATTGCCAAAAAAAGCGCCCCGCAGGGCTAGTCCAGAAGATGCGAGGGCAAAGCCCGCGGGAGGGCCCATGGGAGCCGGCATATCATTCATATATGTATTATACACTTGTGAACTCAAACGCGCAAGTCGTCGTTTCAGCCTGATTGAGCCTGCTACTGAATACCTCCCCGCACCGACGTGATTCGCTGGGTGTTGAAGCCGAGCCAATGCATCCGTCCGACA
>JBBQEJ010000005.1:0-74557 GCA_038320555.1 Vicinamibacterales bacterium
AACCGTCCAGAAGGCGGCGCGATTTTCACCGTGGAGCTGCCGGGGGGACCTTCGTGAAGGGGCGAGTTCGTGAATTGGTGAATCAGGCGCCGCACCAACTTCACCAATTCACCAATTCCTACGGCGCCACGGTCGACGCGACGAGCCAGTACGTCATCGCCGCGATCGCGGCCGACGCGGGAATCGTCAGAATCCAGGCCCACACAATCCGCCCGGCAACTCCCCACCGCACCGCGGACAGGCGCTTGATCGACCCGACACCGATGATCGCCCCGGTGATCGTGTGGGTGGTGCTGACGGGAATGCCGAAGTGCGTGGCCGTGAAGAGCGAAATCGCTCCCGCCGTCTCCGCCGCGAACCCGCCGACCGGCTGGAGCTTGGTGATCTTCGAGCCCATCGTGTGGATGATGCGCCAGCCCCCTGACAGGGTGCCGAGCGCGATCGCCGCGTGCGCGGCCATGATCACCCAGAACGGGATCGGCAGCTTGCCGTCGATCAGCTGGAGATATCCCCCCGCGACGAGGACGCCTGCGATGATGCCCATCGTCTTCTGCGCATCGTTGCCTCCGTGGCCGAGGCTGTAGGCCGCGGCGGAGACCAGCTGCAGGCGCCGAAACAGTCGATCCACGCGCCCGGGAGAAAAGCGGTGGAATATCCACATCGTGATCAGCATGATGAGGAAACCAAGCCCCAGGCCCATGAGCGGTGCGAGCACGATGAAGACGAGTGTCTTCGTCCACCCCGAGGCGATGATTGCGCTGAATCCTGCCTTCGCCACCGCCGCCCCCGCGTAACCGCCGATGAGCGCATGCGACGAGCTCGTCGGAAGCCCGAAGTACCACGTAATCAGGTCCCACGTAATCGCGCCGATCAGCCCCGCGAAGATGACGGCAAAGGTCACGATGCGGATATCCACCAGGCCCGACCCGACGGTTTTCGCGACCGCCGTGCCGAAGGTGAATGCCGCGATGAAGTTGAAGACCGCGGCCCAGACGACCGCCTGGCCTGGTGACAGGACACGGGTCGAGACGACCGTCGCGATCGAGTTCGCGGCGTCGTGGAAGCCGTTGATGTAATCGAAGATCAGCGCGACGACAATCAGGCCGACAACCGCGAGAAAGTTGGAATCCATCCGCGACTAGGCGTGCTTCACGACGACGCCTTCGAGAACGTTGGCAACGTCCTCGCAGCGGTCGGTGGCGTCTTCGAGGAAGTCGAGAATCTCCTTCCACTTGATGATGACGATGGGATCGCGCTCCTCCTCGAACAGGCGCCGCAACGCCGCCTGGTGCGCGCGGTCGGCTTCGTTCTCGAGCCGGTTGATTTCGACCGCGGGCTCGGCGACTCCTTTTCGTCGCTCGAGCGCCTTGATGGCTTTCACGACCTGTTCAGCCGACGCCATGATGATGCGCGCAAGCTCACGTGCATCGTCGCGCACCTCGGCGATGTGATACAGCCGAACGATGGTCGCCGAGGCGTCGATCGCGTCCATGACGTCGTCGAGCGAGCGCGCCAGCGCGTGAATGTCCTCGCGATCGAGCGGGGTGACGAAGGTACGGTGCAGGCGCTGGATAATCTCGTGCGTCAGGAAATCGCATTTGTGTTCGACTTCCTTGATTTCGTCCGCCTTGTCCCAGATGGGCTGTTCGGGCGCCAGCATCTCTTCCAGGATCGAGGCGCCGCGGCGGATTTCTTCCGCGAGCGCCACGAAATCGTCGTAAAAGCGTTCTTCCTTCGGCAGAAATTTGAACGTCACTTGCCCCCCGCGCAAATCTTAGCAGATTCGGCTCAGATTTAACCGAACCGTCGTAATGACGTCACACGACGTTACGTGTGGGCACAGGCCAACCCAAACTCGTCCACTCACGAATTTAACTTCAGCGATTTGCTCTCGTCTCGTCGCCGTTACAGCCGGCCCCTAAGCTTGGGTCGGAAATGGTGAGAGTCAGAGGAGGAGACGGAGCAATGATGATCAGAGAACGTGTGCTGAAGGCTGTGGCGATGGTGGCCCTGTTGTGGCTGGCTTCGGCCCTCCCTGCGAGTGCGCAGGCAGACGGCCGATTTGCCGGAACCGTCGTGGACGCAAGCGGGGCATTCGTGCCCAACGCGACGATTACGGTCAAGAACGAGAAAACTGGCGAGGAGCGCGCGATCACGAGCAG
Source organism: Vicinamibacterales bacterium (assembly GCA_038320555.1). GTDB lineage: Bacteria > Acidobacteriota > Vicinamibacteria > Vicinamibacterales > 2-12-FULL-66-21 > JALZOC01. The sequence continues at coordinate 2,163 of JBBQEJ010000005.1, forward strand.
CGCCCAGGGCGTTTACGTCGTGACCAACCTGAAGCCGTCGGCTTACACGATCCGCGCGAAGTCCGGAGACTTTGCGCCACTCGAGTACACCGGCTTGCAACTCCTTGCGGGACAGGAATTCCGTCTCGATCTCGAACTGAAGCCGGCGGGGGTCTCCGAGTCGGTCACGGTCCAAGGGACCACGAACTCGATGGATCTCAGCTCCGCGCGCATCGGCGTGAACGTGAGCGAGCGCGAGGTGTTGAATCTGCCGGTCAACGGCCGTCAGATGTCGCAGCTGATGCTGCAGGCTCCCGGGTCGGTCAATTCCGGTACGGGGACCTGGCAGGACGTGCGGTTCAGCGGCCGCGCGATCGAGCAGAACGCGATCCGCTACGATGGCGTCGAAGGCTCCTCGATCATCGATGCGGCGCCGGGCAACCTCAACGGCGAGATTCCGACGCCGTTCAAGCTTCAAGCGAGCCTCGAGAACGTCCAGGAGTTCCGGGTCGAGTCCAGCAATTACCCTGCCGAGTACGGCACCGGCACCGGCGGACAGGTGAACGTCATCACCAAGTCCGGCAGCAACAACCTGCACGGGTCACTGTTCGAGTACCTGCGCAACCAGAAGTTCGACGCACCGAACTACTTCGACACGCTCGCAAATCTGCCAAAGTCGAAGCTCGAGCAGAATCAGTTCGGCGGATCCATCGGCGGGCCGTTCCTGAAGAACCGGGCGTTCTTCTTCGGCAGTTACGAAGGATACCGGCTCGACGCCGGCGTGAACTTCGTCGAAGCCGTGCCGAGCGACGCCGCGTGGGCGCGCGCGGTTCCGGCCATCGCGGCGCTGCGTGACGGTTTCAAGACGGCAAGCGCAATTATTCTGCCTGGCGCGTCAGCCAACCCTGACTTCGACATCGCGCAGCTCCAGGGTCTCCAGGAAGTGCGGGAGAACGCGTTGAGCGCGCGGCTCGACTTCAAGTTGAATGACCGGTGGTCAATGTATGGGCGCGCGTTCCATGATCAGGGCACCAACAATCAGCCCGAAGGCGTCAGCGGGCGCACCGTGAAGATTACGGACAACCCGTCCAACGCAATCCTCAACTTGCAGGGCCTGCTGTCGAGCAACATCACCAACGAGCTGAAAATCGGCTACAACGCGGCGCCCACACGAATCAACGGCCTCGCACCGGTGATCAACGGGATCGACTTCAGCAACATTGTCTTGAACCTGAGCGGTTCGGTGGCCAACACCGGCATCGCCGGCCAGGGGAACGCATCCGGTATCGTGGTGCCAGGCGGACTCGTCCGCGCGAACAGCGCGACGAATGGCCGGGGGCAGCCCTACGACCCGTACACGGTATCCGTGATCGACTCGGTGAGCTTCATGCGCGGCAGTCACTACATCAAGACCGGTGGTGAGGTTCGCGCCATCCGCATGGAGACCGATCGTCTGGGCGGCATCACCTACTCCTTCGCGAACCTTGGCGCATTCCTGAACAACACGGCGTCGACGGTGCAATACCTCGGCGATGTCAGTGCACCCAGCCCGTTCAACAACGGCGCGACGGGGCCCCGGCACGTCAAGCAGGATTACTACATCGCGTACGGTCAGGACGAATGGCACCTCAGCCAGCAGGCGACATTGAACCTCGGGCTGCGGTACGAGTACTACACGCCGCTCACCGAAGTGCATGACCTGCAGGTCAAGTTCAACATCGACACCGGCGTCATCGAACCGAACACGACCACGCCGTATGCGACGAAGAAGAACAGCGTCCTGCCCCGCCTGGCATTCACCTATGCGCCCGGCAAGACGGTGTTCAGAAGCGGGTTCGGCATCTTCGTCGGTCCCGGCCAGACGGAAGACCAGATTCAGCCGGTCGAGAGCGATCGCATCAGCTCCACGCTGAGCAACGGGTCGTTCCCGGTCGATCCGAACGCGCTCGTCGCGAATTTCATCAGCCACCCGAACAACCGCTCGTACCAGCCGCGCGCCTATGCCAACGAGTACTCGATTCCGGAGCGAATCTATCAGTACACGGCGTCAGTGCAGCGCGAGCTGCCGGGCAACATGTCCGCCACGGCCACGTATGTCGGTAGCCAGGGACGCAACCTGTTCCTGCGCAGCGTGGCGAACAACATCGTGCAAGTCGTGACACATCCGAATCCGGCGAACGCGGCCCTCGTCGTTCGCGAGTTCTCCATCCCCGTGCGCGACGCCGCGGGCAACATCACCAGCGTGCAGAACCCGTTCGCGGAGGTCGACTACAAGACGAGCGGCGGCCGCGACAACTACAACGCGCTGCTAGTGTCCCTGAACAAGCGATCGTCGAAGGGGCTGGCCACCAACGTTCAATACACGCTGGGCCGCAGCCGGGGCAACACGGCCGGGTCGAATGAGGCGCAAACCGCCGCGAACAACGCGCGCGCGCTGAGCGACTTCAACTACGACATCGGATACAACAGCTTCGATGTCCGGCACACATTCAATCTGAGCCTGCTCTACGAAATTTCGTACAAGGGAAAGGGCGCCGCGGTGCTCGGCGGCTGGCAGGTTGGCGGCATCGTCAACGCGCGCAGCGGCCTGCCGGTTCCCGTGCAGATCGTGCGGCCCGACGTCGTCTATCGCGACGGATCGGGCAACATCTTCTCGAACCCCGCGGTGGACCGGATAGCCATCATCAACACCCCTGGCGGCGGCGCGACGCGCAACGTGCGGCGTCCCGACCTGGTGCCGGGAGTCAACCCGTTCATCACGAACGGCGGGCTGCTCTTCCTGAACCCCGCGGCATTCGCCACACCCCAGCCGGGCACCTTCGGCAGTCTCGAGCGCAACTCCATTCACGGACCGAGCTTCAGGCAGGTCGACCTCATGCTCGCGAAGCACTTCACGCTGGCGGGCGCGCGCAATCTCGAGTTCCGCGCGGAGATCTTCAACCTGCTCGACACCGTGAACTTCTCGAATCCGGTCGGGACGCTGCCGCAGGCGATTCCGACGAACTTGCTGACCGAAGCCAACCGGGTGCAGCCCGGACAGCCCTACACGCCGGCCGCGGCCGGCACCTTCGGCACGTTGACCGGAACGGTGGGCCGCACGGTCGGTCTGGGCACGCCACGGCAGGCACAGTTCGCGCTGAGATTGAACTTCTAGTCGGCGTTGCGGAGAATCACCACAGAGAGAACGGAGAGAACAGAGAAACCCTAGGTTTTTCTCTGCTGGCTCCGTTCCTCTGTGGTGAATCGTTTTTCACCCACCGTCACTCTCTTTACATCCCTGAAACATTCATGTAACTGGGGCGCAATCTCCGGCTTTTAAGCTGTCTCGCGAGTCATGGATATTCGGCGAATCGACAGTTAACACCCATGAAACATCGGCGTGACCCGTTCGAAACCCGCCAGGCCTATTCTCGAGGAAGCATGAATTTGATCCTTCGACTCTCAGCATGGAGACGGGGAGCGCTCGCCCTCGCCGTACTGGCGCTCGCGGTCCCGTGTGCGGCACAGGTGACGCCGGCCGCGGGATACACTCCGCCCGACGACACGCCCGCCATCAAGATCGGCGCGGTCATATTCACCGACTATACGGTCCAGCAGAAGCCGAAAATCAAGGACGCGGACAACAACGACGTCACGTTGAACTCGTTCACCGTCGGGCGTGCGTACCTCAACATCACCGGCAACATCTCGCACAACATCGCCTTCCGGATCACTCCCGACATCACCCGTGAAGCTGGCACTGGCAGTTCGCTGAATGGCAGCTACACCTTCCGTCTCAAATACGCCTACGCGCAGTTCAATCTCGACGATTACGTGAACCGGGGCCGCACCGGCTCCTGGGTTCGTCTGGGAATGCAGCAGACGCCGTGGGTCGACTTCATGGAATCGGTCTACCGCTATCGCTTCCAGGGCACCATCTTCGAGGAGCGCGAAGGCTTCCTCTCGTCGTCGGACGTCGGCGCGTCGTTTCATTACAGCCTGCCGGGCAACTACGGCGAGATCCACACAGGCTTCTACAACGGCGAAACGTACTCGAAGCCGGAAGTCAACGACCAGAAAGGCTTCATGATTCGCGGCACCGTTCGTCCCTTGCGCCTGCATCCGGTGTTGCGCGGGCTGAGGCTCACGGGCTTCTACGACAAGGACGCCTACCTGAAGAACGCCGATCGGACCCGCGGCATCGTCGGGCTGACGTTCGAACATAAATATCTCAACGCGTCGTTCGCCTATCTTGCGGCGACCGATCAGACGTCGGCAACGAAAACTGCCGTGGACTCACACGGTTTCTCAGTCTGGGCGATCCCGCGAGCGCCAAACGGATGGGAGGGACTGCTTCGGTACGACCAGCTGAAACCCAACACCACCGTCAGCGGCACACGGAAGCGTGTGATCGGCGGGGTCGCGTACTGGTTTCCGCATCAGGGCACGGTGAATACCGCGCTCCTGTTCGACATCGACGAGGCGACGTTTGATAACTTCGTCGTCCCGCAGCCCACGCAACGGCGGTTTGCGGTCCACGCGCTGGTAACCTTCTAAGCCACGGATGAACACGGACGAACACTGATACACGAATATGCACAGAGGAATGAATTCTATGAAGCTCGCATTCAGACACGTGACGATTGCGGTGGCGGTGGCGGTAGCCGCCGCCGGCGCGACGGTGGCGGCGCAGAAGGTGCAGATTACCGGCGCGGGCGCAACGTTTCCATATCCCATTTACTCGAAATGGTTCTCTGAGTACAACAAGCTGCACCCGAACGTCGAGATTAACTATCAGTCGATCGGCTCTGGTGGCGGCGTGAAGCAGCTCACCAGCCGGACAGTATTCTTCGGCGCCAGCGACTACCCGCTGACCCCTGAGCAACTGCTCGCGGCGCCGGGCAAGATTCTCCACTTCCCGACAGTTCTCGGGGCGGTGGTGCCGATCTACAACGTCCCGGGCGTCTCGGCCGAGCTCAAATTCACCGGCCCTCTCCTGGCGGACATCTTCCTGGGTAACATCACGAAGTGGAACGACAGCCGGATTGCGAAGCTGAACGAGGGTGTGACGCTGCCAAACAGCGACATTACCATCGTGCATCGGTCGGACGGGTCCGGGACGACGTATATCTTCGTGGATTTCCTGTCGAAAGTCTCGCCGGAATGGAAGAAGCGCGTCGGCGTCGCGGGTTCGGTGAACTGGCCGGTCGGTGTAGGCGCCAAGGGCAATGAGGCCGTGGCCGGCATGGTCAAGCAGACGCCTGGTTCACTCGGGTACACCGAGCCGGCGTACGCCACTGAAAACAAAATCGCGTTCGGAACAGTGCAGAACGCAGCGGGCAAATTCATCAAGGCGTCTGCTGCTTCGGTCACGGCCGCTGCCGCCGGCGCGGTGAAACACATGCCTGCAGATTTCCGCGTGTCGATCACGAATCCGCCCGGCGACGACTCCTATCCCGTCGCCTCGTTTACGTGGCTGCTCATGTACCAGAGTCCGCAGGACAAGGCGCTCGCAAAAACCATGGTGGATTTCACGAAGTGGGCCTTGAGTGACGGCCAGAAGTACGCCGCCGACCTTGGCTACGCGCCGCTGCCCCAAGCCGTTGTCGACCTCGAGCTGAAGTCCCTGGCCACGATTAAAACGCAGTAAGAGCCAAACCTGTCAATGCGCCGCCCCATCGTCGCCCGTCCCGACGAAATATTCTTTCGCGCCGGGACTGGTGCGTTCGCGCTGCTGCTGATTGTGATCGTCGGCGGCATCGCGTTCGAGCTCGGGCGGCAGTCTTCCCTGTCGATTCACAAATTCGGCTGGCAGTTCTGGCAGACCGACATCTGGGATCCGGTCGCAGCGGAGTTCGGCGCGCGTCCATTCATCTGGGGCACGCTGTACTCCTCGATCCTCGCGCTGATCATTTCCACCCCCATCGCACTCGGGATTGCCATCTTCACCTCTGAGCTCGCGCCGCAGTGGCTGCGCCGGCCGCTCGTGTTCCTGACGGAGCTCCTCGCCGCCATTCCCTCGATTGTCTACGGCCTCTGGGGCGTCTTCGTGCTCGTACCGCTCGTCCGGCAGTTCGAACTGAACACGCCGGACTGGCTGAAGAGTGTGCCACTGTTCACCGGGCCCCCGCTGGGCGTCGGCATGCTCTCGGCGGCCATCATCCTGTCGATCATGGTGATCCCCTTCACGTCGTCCGTGGCGCGGGAGGTGTTGAAAGTGGTTCCGCAGGCTCAGCGTGAAGGCGCGTACGCGCTCGGCGCCACGCGGTGGGAAGCGATTCGGATGGCGCTGTTCTACGCGCGCACGGGCGTCATCGGCGCCATCATGCTCGGGTTCGGCCGCGCGCTGGGCGAGACCATGGCGGTAACGATGGTGATCGGCAATAACGCGCAGATCACGACGTCGCTCTATGCGCCGCAGTACACGATGGCGGCGGTCATCGCGAACGAGTTCGCCGAGGCGGCCGACGACATCCATCTGAGCGCGCTCGTCGAGATCGGCCTGGTCCTCTTCGTGATGACGCTCATCATCAACTCGCTGTCGCGGATGCTGATCTGGTCGATGGCCCGGCAGCGGCGCCCCAGGCCCCTGCATCTCGCGATGAGAAAGGCCGCCTGATGCGCGATCTCTGGCGGCGCGGTCTTTCCTGCGCCGTGTTGATCTTCTGCGGCGCCGCCGTCGTGCTGGCACTCGTCCCGCTCGCCTTCATTCTCTTTTACGTCGTGACCCAGGGCATCACGGCGCTCAACCTCGACTTCTTCCGCCATATGCCAGCGCCGGTCGGGGAATCGGGCGGCGGCATGGCAAACGCGATCATCGGTTCCCTCATCGTTACAGGGCTCGGCTCGCTGTTTGCCATTCCGGTCGGCGTGTTGAGCGGCCTCTACGCCGCCGAATACCGCGGTACGCGGTTCGCCTCGGCGACGCGCTTCGCTGCCGACACCTTGAACGGGGTGCCATCCATTGTCATCGGCGTGTTCGCGTACGGAGTGGCCGTGCTGCCGTTCAAGCACTTCTCCGCGCTCGCGGGCGGTCTCGCGCTCGGCATCATGATGATCCCGCTCATCATGCGGACGACGGAGGAGCTGCTGCTGCTCGTGCCGTCAACATTGCGGGAAGGCGCGCTCGCGCTCGGGGCTACGCGCGCCCGCGCCGTCTTCACGGTTGTCCTGCCAGCGGCGCTCCCTGGGATCATTACCGGGATTCTGCTCGCGCTCGCGCGCATCGCGGGGGAAACGGCGCCGCTCCTCTTCACGTCGCTCAACAACCGCTTCTGGTCGACCGACGTCACGCAACCGATCTCCACGCTGACGGTTCAGGTCTTCGCGTATGCCATCGCCCCGTACGAGGATTGGCATCGCCAGGCGTGGGCCGGCGCGCTTGTGCTCGTCACGATCGTGCTGCTCTGTTCGCTGCTGGCGCGGATTGCCACGGCGCGCATGGAGAAGATGCAGCGCGGCGCGTGAGAACGAATCCCTCTAGTACTTAGAGAGTGATTCGCTCTACTCCACAAAGCGGTAGCCGAGTCCGACCACGGTCTCGATCTGGTGCGCGGCGACGCCAAGCTTTGCGCGGAGGCGGCCGACGTGCACGTCAACCGAACGCGTCTCGATGAACCGTTCGTATCCCCATACGCGCTCGAGTAGCCGATCACGCGACAACACGCGATTGCGGTTGTCGACCAGAAAGCGCAGCAGCTCGAATTCCCTCCGCGTCAGCCGGATGGGCTGTCCGTCCACCGCGACCGCGACCGCGTCGAAATCGGCTTTCAGATGCTTCCCCTGATACAGGGCCGGGGCCGGGGCGTGCGCATGCCGCCGCAGCAGGGCACGTACCCGCGCGGATAGCTCGCGGAGGCTGAAGGGCTTGGTGACGTAGTCGTCGGCGCCCATGTCGAGTCCTGCGACGCGATCCGACTCCGACGTGCGCGCCGTGAGCATGATGATCGGCACACCGGCGGTCTGGGGCCTCGCGCGCAGGATCCGGCATACCTCTCCACCGCTCAGCACGGGCAGGTTCAAATCCAGGATGATCAGATCGGGAGGGGCTTCGGTTGCGGCCCGAATCGCGGCGTCGCCGCTCGCGACCAGTTCCACCTGCGCGTCGCCGCTGCGTTCGAGCGTGTGCTTGACGAGCGTGGCGATGTCGTGCTCGTCCTCCACGACAAGTACGCGTGGCGCCCGACCGATTCCTGATCGATGCGTTCGCGCGGTCCCGACGGCATCTGCGTCATTCGGAATGAAGGCCACGACTCCGGACGAGCGTAGCAGCCGTCGATTTCCATGGTGTGACGCGGGCGTTAACTCTGGGTTACGAGTAGACGCTAGCCCGAACGACAGCTGCCTCAAGACCCAACAAGAGAAGGGGAGCAACCTGCCGGAAAGAAGTCCCAATTTCTTCTACAAGAGGCCAGGAGACAGGAGAGTCTGACGAACGTTTGGAGATTCACAACGAAGGAACGGAGACAACGACAACGAACGAAGCGGGTCACGTTCTCCCTGCCGCGCGAGCGGGGCGCGACCGGCGCAGGATTCTTCCTTCGCTCGTCTCCGTTCTCTTCGTCTCCGTTTGCCTTTTAAACCTGGCACGTGGACACTAAACGATGCCCGCGAGTTCCTGACGAGTGCCGGCATCGACGTTGACGCCGTGGCCCCGCACGTGGACGGCAAATTCGCGAGCGCATTCGTCCGCGCGCGGAAAGGGCACAGGTCTGAGAACCTGTGACGACCGTGCTTTTCGCGTGTGTGCACAATGTCGGCCGCTCGCAGATGGCGGCTGCCCTCTTCAACAAGCTGGCCGATCCGTCGAAGGCCCTGGCGATCTCGGCCGGCGCGCAGCCGGGCGAGCGGGTTCATCCCGAGGTGGTGGAGGCCATGCGGGAGGCCGGCATTGATCTGGCCGGGTCGTGCCGCAGAAACTGACTGAGGATCTTGCGCGGCAGGCGCAGGTGCTCGTGACGATGGGGTTCAGGGATGCGTGCCCGTTCGTGCCCGGCGCGCGCGTGGAGGACTGGCCGCTCCTCGGATCCGAAGGGACAACCGCTCGGGATCGTTCGTCAGATACGCGACGACATACGGGCCAAAGTCGAGGACCTGATCGCGCGGGAGTGGTTGAATCACTCTAATCACTCGAGTCTCTCGCGAGATTGCGGAGTATGTCGCGCGGAGGACGCTGAGCACGCGGAGAAGCGCGGGGGCGACCGGGTCGCCAGCCCCATCGTCGCCCGCGCTGGCGACCCGGCCGCTTCCGCGCCCCTTTGCGTCCTCGGCGCGCTCTGCGCGACACACTCCGCGATCTCAGCGCGAGAGCCGGGCCACCGGGTTGTGAAACCAGTTCTAGTGATTCTTCAAGGTGCCGGTGCCGTCACCCTCCATCCGCCCGCTTCCAGTTCCGATACGAGCCGCTCAACCGCGCCGAGCGCGCGCTCGACGCGATGCCAGTCGGTGTAGCGCACGCGGCTCACCACCGCCTGGTCCACTTCGACGCGAAGTTCCCATCCTCCAAGTGGTGCTTCACCCAGAATGAAACGGCGGCGGTGTCCCTCGTGGCTGAGCTCAGTCGTGTACATGATGGCGTTCCGTGCAGCGATGAAAAAGCGCTCCCCAATCTTGTACTTCAAGCGGTGGCCCCTCCGTGTAAACACCGTGTAAATTGCTGGCGCGGAGGCGGAAGCAATGCGAAAGCAAAAGGGCTGCCCTGACACCCCACGACTACGGTCCCCTCGCATATATCGTTCCCGCTTTGCGCTCACATCGCCAAGTGTTTCAACGCAGTCGTTTACGGCTATCAATGCCACGTTCGGCATCCGCGAATAAGATGAAGGCATGAATGATGTGCTCGCACTCATCCTTGGGGGCGGACGAGGCACGCGGCTCTTTCCCCTCACGCGCATGCGGTCGAAACCGGCAGTGCCGCTTGGCGGCAAGTATCGCCTCATCGACATTCCCATCAGCAACTGCCTCCATGCGGGCCTGAAGCGCATCTTCGTCCTCACGCAGTTCAACTCCGCGTCGCTCAACCGGCACATCGCGCAGACGTACCGGCTCGACATGTTCTCGGACGGTTTCGTCGAAGTGCTCGCCGCGGAACAGACGCCGGAGAGTCTGGACTGGTTCCAGGGAACCGCCGACGCGGTCAGGCAGGCGGCGCGCCACTTCGCCGGGTACGACGCCGAGCACTATCTCATCCTGGCAGGCGACCATCTGTATCGCATGGATTTCTGCGAAATGATCGACGCGCACATCGAAAGCGGGGCCGACATCACCATTGCGGCACAGCCCGTCAGTCCAGACGATGCGACCGAGATGGGGATTTTTCTGTTCGACGAGCGCGGGCAGATTGGCGGGTTCGAGGAGAAGCCGGCTCCGGCGCGGCTGGCCGAGATGGGCACCAGTATTCCGCGCGGCTCGGCTGCGGGAGGCGTGACGCCGGAAAAACCGTTCGTCGCGTCCATGGGGATTTACGTCTTCTCGCGCGACATGCTGCTCGAAATCCTCCAGGAACCGGGCATCGACTTCGGCAAGGAGATCATCCCGAAGGCGCTCGGCCGCTACCAGGTCAATCCGTACATCTTCCGCGGGTACTGGGCGGACGTCGGCACGATCGACGCGTTCTATCATGCCAATATCCAGCTCACGCACCGCGGCGCGCCGTTCGACTTCTTCCATCCGCGGCGGCCGATCTACACGCACCCGCGGTTTCTGCCGGGGACACGCGCGTACTCCTGCCACGTCGATACATCAATCGTGGCGGAGGGGTGTTATCTGGATCAATGCGAGATCACTGATTCCATCGTGGGCATCCGGACGCACGTCGAGAACGGCGCCCGCATCACCCGATCGATTCTTCTTGGGGCGGATTATTACGAAGAGGAAGGGGCAGCCGGCGCCATTCCGCTCGGCATCGGCCGAAATGTCGTCCTGGACCGGGTCATCGTCGATAAGAACGCCCGCATCGCTGACGGAGTGCGGCTCGTCAACGATGCGAGCCTCGATCACGCGGACGGCGAGGGCTATTGCATCCGCAACGGAATCATCATCGTGCCCAAGGGAGCCGAGGTGAAGGCGGGCGTCACGGTGTAGGTCCAATCACTGAAGTGGTTGGTGATTTTAGTGATTTCAGACGTCACCCGGCGAGCTCCGCCTTCACCTTGCGTCCGGCAGCCTGCGCGGCGACGGTGTCGTAGTGATGCGTGCCGGTACTGTGATGTCCGATCCGTTCGTACAACGCGATCAGACTGGCCTCGTCGCGGACGTCTGGGGATTCGGCCACTTCGAGAGCGTGCCGCAACTCGTGTCCGACGAGCGCGATGCTGTCGTTGGATCCGGCATGTCCACCCACCTGGATGCGCAGGTACCGATGGCCTTCGGGACCGGCCGCCAGCAGGAGCCGTCCGGCAATCGAGGCGGGCATCAGCCGTCCGCTTTCGATGTAGACGATCACGTCGCTCTTATCGAGCGCGAGCATTAGATGTGCAAACGTCCCTGAGCGCCTCATCCCCTCGGCAAGGATTGCCGCCATAGTTGCGTCCACGGCACGTACGTGCCGCGTCGGGTCGCTCATGAACGCTTTCACCTGCGCAGCAGTCAGCGGCGCAATCGCGCTCGCCGGCGCCGCGTCGCGCGCGACGCCGATCGCCATCGCACAGACGAGAACAACAGGCAGAACTCTCATCGGGACCTCCGTTGAAAACGGTGGCCCCTCATCCGGGGTCGTGCGGGCTGCCGGCCTCCACTCCGGCAACTCGGTGGGCTTAGACGGTGCTCGAGAGCAGGAGGTTTATTGTTGTGCGGTCGCGGGACGCGTGGGACAAATCAGGGACGAGCGGAGTGTCGAGACTCCTGTCACCCGATCTCCCGCAACATGCGCGCTGGAACGAACCAGCGCAGTTGTCCGATCCCCTTGGGCGGGAAGACCTCGAACTCAATACAGCAGATCGCGCCTTTTTTGAATTCGAGCGGCGTTCGCGCGCCGACCAGACGCGCCGCAAGCTCGCCGATGTTCGGCTCGTGCCCGACGAGCGCGATGCGCCCCTTGCGCATATGCTTGGCGAGTTCCTGAATCACCGCGGCGGGCGTGCCGGCTGGCGCCAGGGCATCGCTCACCGATACCGACGGCTTCGACTTCAAGGCTTCGGCGAACACGTCCGCCGTCTGCCGCGCGCGGACGAGCGGGCTCACCACGATGTGATCGAATCCGATGTCGAGCGCGTCGAGTGCCTTGGCTTCCTTGCGGAGCCGGTTGATCCCGCGGTTCGTCAATGGCCGTTTGGAGTCGTCCGGATAGTCCTCGCCGCGTTCGGCGGCAACGCCGTGACGAATGAGGTACAGCTGCAGGGTGGCCATCGATCAGCGATCGCTCGCCACGGTGCGCGGTTCGGCCTGCCGCGACAGCGTCATCTTGATTGCGCGCGTGCGCCGCGGCGCGTGCGCAAGCTGCGGCACGATGACCTTGCGGACCGCGAGCGCGGCCTCACGAAGCGCGGGCGCCGTGGAGACGTACCGTCCGTGCAGAAGCCGGCATCGATCCTCGATGTGCCGCGCGAGATCCTCGAGCGCCACGCGGGACGGCGCACGCTCGGATCGCGGTTGGGTCTGCACCTCCGCGACGTGCGTCTGCAGGACCTGGAGATCGTGCAGTTTGCCGAGCATGTCCTGCGCGCGCTTGATTGTGCGCACGTGCGGGGCAGCCTGCCTGAGGCCGCTGTCGGCAGCCAGCTCGAGGCCGTACCGGAGTTTCTTCGCGGCGATGCGCACCGCGTGCAGCCGCTCCGGCGCGTACATGTGGCCGGCCTCGTCCATCGCGAGCGTGAGCCGGCGGGATCGCGACAGCAGACGCGCCCCCAACGCTTTCCGCCAGGGTTCAGCCTTCGCTTCGGTGAGCGCCGCGCCGACCGACGACAGCCGGCGATCGAGCTTGTCCACGTCGACACTCTCGAGCCGCTCGAGCATCAACTTGCGGCGGCTCTCGCGCTCTTTCATGACGCGCGCGCGAACGTCTTCCACCGCGGTTCGGGACACTTGCGGCGAGCGCGCCAGCTCGTCGAGCAACCGCATCGTGACATCGAGTTCTCGGACCGTGCCGAGCGCGCGGGTCAGCCGCCTGATCTTCCGCCGGGCCTTGCCCGCCTTGCTGCCTTTGAGGCCGGTGGACAGCACCGGGACCGCTTCCCGAAGCCGTCGCGACGTGACCCGGGCCTGATGGACCCCGCGATCGTCGCCCGACACCGCCTGGGGCAGGTGGCGCTTCAGCGCCCGGGCGAGGCGCTGGAGTAGCAGAGTCGTGACACGGGGCGTTCGAGTGTTCATGGTAGGATGGCGACCGGCCGGACCTTTCCTTTGCGCTGAAGTGCGCAAGTATATATCGACCGTGTAACGTGCAAGACCCGGACCCGTTGAGCTGCCCTCCCCTGCATGCGCATTGCCGCCATTGACATCGGCACCAATTCCATCCACATGATCGTGGTCAAGGTGCGACCGGATCTGTCATTCGAGGTCATTGACCGCGAAAAAGACATGGTCCGGCTGGGGGCCGGCGGGCTCGACGGCCGCAACCTCACGGCTTCTGCCATGTCGGCGGGCCTGCAAACACTGGCAAAATTCAAGCGTCTGGCCGAATCCAACAAGGTCGACGAGATCGTCGCGGCGGCGACAAGTGCCACCCGGGAAGCAGAAAACGGCGGCGACTTCATTGCTGAGGTAGCCCGTCAAACCGGCATTCGAATCAAGGTCATCTCGGGCACGGAAGAGGCTCGGCTCATCCATCTGGCGGCCGGCTATGGCGTGGATGTGGGCGGCAGCACAGCCGCAGTAATAGACATCGGCGGGGGAAGCGTCGAAATCACCCTCGGAACCGCGACGCATCTGACACTCGGCAAGAGCTTCAAAACCGGGGTCATTCGTCTGACCGAGCACTTCGTCAAAACCGACCCGCTGTCGGCCCGTGACCAACGGCGGCTCGTCAAACACCTGAATCGCACGATGGGCGGCCATCTCGAGCAAATCGAAACGAGCGGTTTCGATCGCGTCATCGGCACGTCCGGGACCATCCTGAGCCTCGGGGCACTCGCCTTGACCGACGACGCCGGACCGCCCGAAGACCTGCGCAATCAGCGCGTGAGCGCCAAGTCGCTGCGCCGCCTCCGCAAGCAGCTCGTCGCCGCCGACATCGAAGAGCGTCTGCACATGCCGGGCCTCGATCCACGACGGGCCGATCTCAGCGTCGCGGGCTCGGTGCTCCTCGACACGATTCTTCGCGGCCTCGGTGCCGAGGACATCACGCTCTGCGATCTGGCACTCAGGGAAGGCCTCGTCCTCGATTACATCCACCGCAACAGCGCGCGCATCCGTAAGGTCGAGCGCTATCCCGACGTCCGCCGCCGCAGCGTCGTCGAGCTCGGCGAGCGTTGCGGATACTGGTCGGAACACGCACAACAGGTGGCGCGGCTCGCGCTGAGCGTCTTCGATCAGACACGCAGCGTGCACGGCCTCGCCGATCGCGAACGGGAGTGGCTCGAGTACGCCGCCCTTCTGCACGACGTCGGGGTGCACATCAGCTACGATCGCCATCACCGCCACTCGTACTATCTGATCAAGAATGGTGATCTGCGCGGCTTCGAACCGCGAGAGATCGAGGTGATCGCGCTCGTCACGCGATATCACCGTCAGGCGACCCCGAAAAAATCGCATGAGGGGTACGGTGATCTGAACAGCTCGCTGCGCGGGACCGTGCGGATGCTGTCAGCGATTGTCAGGCTTGCCGAGGGCCTCGATCGGAGCCACGCCCAGGCGCTCGCCGGGATTGACCTCTTTCCTCGCGGCGACGACTACCTCGCCCGGCTTCGCGCGAATGGCGATGCGGAGCTGGAGTTGTGGGCCGCACATCGTCACGTGGCGCCGCTCGAGCGGGAGCTCGACTTGCCGATTCGCTTCGACGTCTCCGGCGCCGAGTACAAGGAACACGCACCTAATGTTGAACAACCTGACCACGCCCCACGAGTATCCCGGAAAGCTGTTCGTGGTCGAGGGAATCGACGGCTCCGGCAAGACGACCCAGCTGGCCCTGCTCGCGAAATGGCTTAGCGCAGCCGGCCATCCGGTCGTCCTCACCGAGTGGAACTCCTCGGCGCTGGTCAAAGCGGCCACCAAGACCGGGAAGAAGAAGAACTCGCTGACGCCGATGACGTTCAGCCTGCTGCACGCGACCGATTTCGCCGATCGGCTGCTCTACAACATCGTGCCGCCGCTCAAGGCCGGGATGATCGTGCTCGCGGATCGTTACGCCTACACCGCGTTCGCCCGCGACGCCGCGCGCGGCGTCGACCGCCGGTGGGTGCGCGAGCTGTACAGTTTCGCAGTCAAGCCCGACATGGCCATTTACTTTCGTGTGCCGATCGAGGTCTCGACCGATCGCCTGATGGCGCGTCGCGTCAAGCTGAAGTTCTATGAGGCGGGGCTGGACATGGGCTGGAGCTCGAACGCCCTCGAAAGCTTCCGGATCTTCCAGCGCAAGGTACTTGACGAGTACGATCGCGTTGTCGAGGAATTCGGACTGAGCGTCGTCAATGCGGTCGGCAGCATCACCGAGCAACAGCGGACGTTCCGCAAGCTCGTGACCCAGCATCTGGATATCAAGGAGACCGATGAACAGCTCGACGAGCAGCTTGCCTGAGACGGCGGACAGCGGCGTTCGCCCGGGCAGTTACTACGGCAACGGCATTCCCTACCTGCCAATCGACGGGTATCCGGGGAAGATTATTGCCATCGAAGGGACCGACGGCGTTGGACGATCCACGCAGATTCGCCTGCTGCGCGAGTGGCTGGAGGTGCAGGGCTACGGAGTCATCGAAACCGGATGGACCCGCTCGGAACTGATGCAGCCGACGATCGAGCTTGCCAAAGCCAGCAACACCTTGAACAAACTCACATTCGTGCTGCTCTATGCCACGGATTTCGCCGACCGCCTCGAAAAGGAGATCATCCCGGCGCTCAAGGCAGGGTTCATCGTTTTGTCGGATCGCTACGTCTATACCGCGATGGCGCGGGCCGGCGTCCGCGGCGTGGACCGCACGTGGATGCGCAACCTGTACGGATTCGCCATCGCCCCGCACCAGGTCTTCTATCTGAAAATCGACGAGAAGACGCTGATACGGCGCGTGCTGCAGTCGCGCGGGATGGATTACTGGGAGTCCGGCATG
The DNA here is from genome assembly GCA_038320555.1 of Vicinamibacterales bacterium. Lineage (GTDB taxonomy): Bacteria > Acidobacteriota > Vicinamibacteria > Vicinamibacterales > 2-12-FULL-66-21 > JALZOC01. The sequence continues at coordinate 18,317 of JBBQEJ010000005.1, forward strand.
GACATGAAGCTCGGCGATGACATCTACGAGAGCTTCCGTGCCTACCAGCGTTCGCTGTTGCGGGAATACGCGTCCATGGCCGACGAATTCGGCTTCAGAGTGCTCGACGCGAGGCGCAAGATAAGCGTCATCCAGGACGAGCTCCGACGCCAGATCGGCGCCTTTCTCGCCGAATCCGATACGTCGTCGGCAGCCCGCATCGACGGCAGCCCAGAGGGGCAGCGCTAGAGGTCTGACCCCACTCCCCCGATCGTGGTTCGCAGAGCCGCGGGCCGCCAGCCGCGACAGAATCTCCCGCCCGTTACACCGAATTTACAGCCAGGAAATCAGGTCGAAACGCCCGCCCGGTACGATCCTCATGCCGGCATGTCAGCTGTCCAGACGCCTTCCACGAAACTTTCAGTGACGCCGGAAGCACCCCGCGAGCCGGTGCCAGACCGGGCCGCGCTCATCGACGTCCAGGACCTCAGTTTCTATTACGGCGCGAAGCGGGCGCTCGAGCACATCACGATTGGCATCCAGCCGAATGTGGTGACGGCGTTCATCGGGCCGTCTGGCTGCGGCAAGAGCACGTTCCTGCGCACGCTCAACCGGATGAACGACATCATCGCCGGCACGCGGGTGGAGGGGAAGGTGTTGATCGACGGGGACGACATCTATGGCCCTGGAAGCGACGTCGTGCGCCTCAGGCGGCGCGTGGGCATGGTCTTTCAGAAATCCAACCCATTTCCAAAATCGATCTTCGAGAACGTCGCCTACGGATTGCGGATCAACGGGCTCGCGCGCGGACGCGCGGCGCTCCAGGCCAGGGTCGAGGAGAGCCTGAAGGCGGCCGCGATCTGGGACGAAGTCAAGGATCGGCTTCACGAATCCGCGATTGCCCTGTCGGGCGGCCAGCAGCAACGGTTGTGCATCGCCCGTGCCCTGGCGATCCAGCCGGAGATTCTGCTGATGGACGAACCGGCATCGGCGCTCGATCCGATCGCGACGCAGCGTATCGAGGAGCTCGTGTACCAGCTCAAATCCCGGTATACGATCGTCATCGTGACGCACAACATGCAGCAGGCCGCGCGCGTCTCCGATCGCACGGCGTTCTTCTGGCTCGGCAAGCTCGTCGAATACGCGCCGACGGAGCGCATCTTCACGAATCCGGCTGAGAAGCTCACGGAGGATTACGTGACCGGGCGGTTTGGCTAGTGCGATTCGACTCGCGGCTCGCGGTTCGCGGCCCGCGGTTTTCGTTATTATTTGTGGCTTCCGTCTTTAGGCGGAAGGAGACTAGGGATTAGGGATACAACGGTGCCCGATACGACGGTTCGTCATTTCCAGGCCGACCTCGAACAGCTCAAGACGCGCCTTCTCGAGATGGGCGGGCTGGCCGAGGATCGCGTGCGCGCGGCGGTTGATGGCCTCGTGCGGCGCGACGCGGAAGCGGTCGCCCGCGTGATCCAGGGCGACCGGCCGATCAACCAGCTGCACATCGAAATCGACAACCGCTGCTTTACCTTGCTCGCCCTGCATCAGCCGATGGCTGTCGATCTCCGCGCGATCGTGTCAGCCGTGAAAATCAACACGGATCTCGAGCGGGTCGGCGACCTCGCGGTCAACATCGCCGAAGCGGTGGTCCGCTACATGCGCCACCCGCCGGTCAAGGAGCTCATCGACATTCCCCGCATGGCCTCCATCGCGCAGACCATGCTCCGCGACGCGCTCGACGCGTACGTCCGGCGCGACACGCCGCTCGCGCAGAGCGTGCTCGATGCCGACGACGGGCTGGACTCGTTGAAAACGCAGGTGTTCCGCGAGCTGCTGACCTTCATGCTGCAGGATCCCACCACCATCGAGCCCGCGCTCGACCTGATCCTGGTGTCGCGGCACCTCGAACGCATCGGCGACCACGCCACCAACATCGCCGAAGACGTGATCTTCATGGTGCTGGCCAAGGATGTCCGTCACCACATCAACGAGCCCGGGATGTGAACCGGGCGGTCTGAGCAAGGGTGGTCTGAAGACCGCGCCCCTACATAATCCAATATCCCATCAGATAGAATAGGAAGGTTGCACATGTTGCAGCCCGATCCTGTGTGCGCGTACTGCCGCCGCCGGCCGTCTGAACCGGCCTGGCTGCCCTTCTGCAGCGAGCGGTGCAAGATGGCCGACCTCGGCCGCTGGCTCTCGGATGACTATCGCGTTCCCGGGCCGCCGCTGCCTGTCGACGACGAAGACGCTGATTAGTGTCGCGTCTCCGAAGTCCTGTTAACATCGAGAGCGGCGATGCGCCCGGCGCGCAAGGCGCGAGGAGGGCGCATACCGGGTGTAAGCACCCGACGAGCAACGCAGCGCCCCGGGATGCAGCGCCGGCCGAATGTAACGGACTTCGGAGACACGACACCAGAGATGGCCGACACGCTCACCATCACCGACAACCGCACGGGCAGGAAATACGAGATCCCGATCCAGGACGGAACCATCCGGGCGATCGACCTGCGCCAGATCAAAGTCACGCCCGAGGAATTCGGGATGATGACCTACGACCCGGCTTTCACGAACACCGCCGCCTGCCGCAGCCGGATCACCTACATCGATGGCGACCACGGCGTGCTCATGTATCGCGGTTACCCCATCGAACAGCTGGCCGAGCACAGCGACTTCCTTGAAACCGCCTATCTCATTCTCTTCGGCGAACTGCCGACCACTGGGCAGCTCGAACATTGGTCAGAGGACATTACCCGGCATACGATGCTCCACGAGAACATCAAGAAGTTTCTCGAGGGGTTCCGCTATGACGCGCACCCGATGGGGATGTTCCTGAGCGCGGTCGGCGCGCTGTCGACGTTCTACCCCGCCGCGAAGAACATCTCCGATGAGTCGTCGCGGCGTCTGCAGACCGTCCGGCTCATCGCCAAGGTGCCGAGCCTCGCCGCGTACGCGTTTCGTCACACGATCGGCCGTCCGTACGTGCTTCCCGACAACGAGCTGAGCTTCTCGGGGAACTTCCTGAACATGCTGTTCAAGATGACGGAGCCCCGATACAAGCCGCACCCCGTCCTCGAACGCGCGCTGGACGTGCTCTTCATTCTGCACGCCGACCACGAGCAGAACTGCAGCACGCACGTCATGCGCGGCATCGGCAGCTAACACGCCGATCCGTATTCATCGCTGGCCGGGGCGGCGGCGGCGCTCTACGGTCCTCTCCACGGCGGCGCGAACGAGGCCGTCCTGAAGATGCTGACCGAGATCGGATCCATCGAGCACGTCCCGGCATTCATCAAGCGCGTCAAAGGCGGCGAAGGCCGTCTCATGGGCTTCGGGCACCGCGTGTACAAGTTTTACGACCCGCGGGCCACGATTATCAAGCGCATCGCGGACCTGGTCTTCGAAGTGACCGGCAGAAACCCGCTCCTCAACATCGCGCTCGAGCTCGAGCGGATCGCGCTGTCGGACGAGTACTTCATCTCGCGGAAGCTGTATCCGAACGTTGACTTTTACTCCGGGCTGATCTACCAGGCGATGGGCTTCCCGGTCTCGATGTTCCCGGTGCTCTTTGCCATCCCCCGCACCGCCGGCTGGATCGCGCAGTGGGAGGAGATGCTCACGGACCCCGAGCAGAAGATCGCCAGGCCGCGGCAGATCTATATTGGGCCGGCCAGACGGGATTACATCAGCCGCGACAAGAGACGATGACATGCGAAAGCTGATTTCATCGTGCGCGCTCGCTCTTGCGGCACTCGGATGCCTCCATGCCGCGCAGCCAGGACCGCCGAAGTTCGACGGCAACCGCGCGTACGAGGACGTCCGCCAGCTGGTCGCGATCGGCCCGCGCGTCGCGGGCACGCCGGGCGCGCACGCCGCTCGCGAGTACATCCGGAAGCAGCTCGCACAGGCCGGCGTCACCGTCGAGGAGCAAGCCTTCGAGGCGACGACGCCGCTCGGACGCGTGAAGATGGTAAACCTGCGGGCGACCCTTCCGGCGGTGCAGGGTCGCGGCGCGACCGGCAGCCCCGCGCCACCCGGCGCGCGGCTCGTCATCGGGGGCCACTACGACACCAAGCTGTTCAAGGACTTCACGTTCGTCGGGGCAAACGACGGCGGATCGAGCGCCGCGTTTCTCATCGAGCTCGGGCGCGCGCTCAAATCACGTCCCAATCCTGTGCCGATCGAGTTGCTTTTCCTGGACGGCGAGGAGGCGGTTGTCGATTGGCAAGGACAGGACCACACGTACGGCAGCCGCTACTACGTCGAGTCGGCGCGGAAGGCGGGCACGCTCAAGGACATCAAGGCCTTCATTCTCGTCGACATGATCGGGGATCGCGACCTCGTCATCAAACGGGAGAGCAATTCGACACCGTACCTCACCGGTGCGATCTGGAACGCCGCCGCACGTTTGGACCGCCGCGAATTCGTCGCCGAGACGTCGCCGATCGAAGACGATCACCTGGAGTTCCTTGCCGCACGCGTCCCCGCAGTCGACATCATCGATCTCGAATACTACACCCGATCGGGCGAGATGGCGTGGCACTCGCCGCACGATACGCTCGAGAACGTGGCCGCAGGGAGCCTGCAGGCGGTGGGGGACGTGCTCATCGCGGCGCTGCCGGAGATCGAGAAGCGCAAATAGCATTCAGGAGACAGGAGGCAGGACACAGGGTGATTCTTGATCACGATCTGTCTCCTGTCTTCTGAGTCTGTCCGATCAATCTATATTTCTGTCTCCTGACTCCTGATCGCCAATCTCCGTCAGAATCTCCTTCTCCGACAGCACGGACGCGGACCCCTTCGCCTTCGCGAAGATCCGATCGATTATCTCGCCGCTGGCCTTCAGTCCGCGTTTCTCCAGCCAGAACATCACGTTCGATCGGCCCGACATCGGGCCCACGTCGACTTCCTGCTCCCGGCCGACCATGCCGGCCGGCACGCCTGAGTAGACCGCATCGACGAGCTCGCGATCCTGCTTCCGAAACGCCTTGATGACGGCAGCGGCGTGCACGCCGGTCGCGGTGCGAAACGCGTCACGGCCCACGACGGGATAATTCGCGGGAATGGGCACGCCTGTGGCGGTGGACACCGCCTCGCAGTACTCGACGAGCGCCGACAGGTCGCGCTCGATGTATCCCATCAACACGAGATTCACGAGCAGCATGTCCATCGGGGTGTTGCCGACACGTTCGCCGATCCCGATCGCAGCGCCGTGCAGCCGCGTCGCCCCGGCCTCGAGCGCCGCCAGCGTGTTGATGACCGCGAAGTCGCGATCGCGATGGCCGTGCCAGTCGATCCCGGTCCCCCCGCCGCACGCATCGACGACCCCGACGACAAAGCGTACCACCGCCGCGGCACCGGCCGGGGTGGCATGCCCGACCGTGTCCGCGACGCACACGCGCGAGGCTCCGGCCCGGATTGCCGTGGAGTACAAGCGCCGCAGCGTCTCCGGATCCGCCCTGGTCGTGTCTTCCGTGACATACATTACGGACAGACCCTCTCGAACTGCGAAACCGATCGCCTCTTCGGTCAGCCGCTGCAACTGATCGATCGTCCAGTCTTCGGCGTACTGACGGAGCGGGCTCGATCCGATGAACGTGCAACACTCGATCGGGAGGCCCGTCCGCTGCACGATCTCGACGATCGGGATGATGTCGGCAATGACCGTGCGCGCCGCGCAGTTCGCCTTCACGGTGAGCTTCTGCGACGCGATTTCACGCGCCAACCGTTCGACGTCGCGGACCACCTGCGGGCCGGCCCCGGGCAGGCCGAGATCCGCGGTGTCGATGCCAAGCCGATTCATCAGGTGAAGGATCGCGAGCTTCTGTTCGATGCTCGGACACCGTACCGACGGCGACTGCAGGCCGTCCCGCAGGGTCTCGTCGTTGAGCATCGCCGTCCGGGGCGATTGATCGCCGGTACGGTTCCAGTCGTGAATCAGCGGGTGCATTTCAGGGCAGATCGAGTGAACAGAGCGCACGTGAGTAAACGGAGGATTTCTACCACAGAGTTAACGGAGTAAGCAGAGACAAATGGTTTTCTCCGTTTGCTCCGTTGCCTCTGTGGTGAAAACTCTCCGCCTACTCACTTGCACTCCGGAACTCACCTCGCGAACTGAACACGCGAATCGTGAGCAGCGCCGCGAGCAGAATGACGGACGTCCAGAGCGTGGCGACCCACGTGGCGTGGTAGATGGCCGGATCCATCACGTCGGCAATTGGCGTGAACGGGCGGCGCCCCGCGTCGTGCAGCGCCGCGCGAAAGAGGTACTCCTTCGCGCCGCGCACCACCATCATCTCGAAGATGGCGTTCCAGAGGGCAGCCGCAAGGACGACCCATACCGCCACGGCGACACGCTGCCGGCGGGCGAGCGGCCTCACGTCTTACCCTCCGTACCTCAGGACCATCGCGGTAATGTCGTCGCTCTGCGGCGCGCCGCGCGTGAAGTCGCGCACGTCCGCGAAGAGCGCCTCCAACAGCTGCGGCGGTTCCACGTTCTTGTGCCGTTCGACGCACGCCACGATACGGCTTTCACCGTACTCGTCTCCGCTGACCGACATGGCTTCCGACACCCCGTCGCTGAAGACGATCAGCCAGTCGCCGGTTGTCAGGGTCACCGTCTCCTCCTCGAACGTCGCGGACTCGAAGAGGCCCACAATCGGGCCGCCGCATTCGAGGCGGCGGACCGTCGGCTCCGAGCCTGATCGCGACAGGATGAGCGGAGGATTGTGGCCCGCGTTACAGTACGTGAGCCGGCCCTCCGGCATCATCGCACCGTACATCAGCGTCACGAACCGCGACTCGATCCCGCGCCGGTACAGCGCCATGTTCACCCGGCTGATGGTCTGCGACGGCGAATCGCTCGACGCCGCCTGCGCGGCGAAAATCCCCTGCATCATCGCGCTCAGGAGCGCCGCCGGAGGCCCCTTTCCGGCCACGTCGCCCAGGGCAAATCCCAGCGCGCCGGCAGGCAGATCGACGTAATCGTAGAAGTCGCCGCCGATGGAGCGGCAGGGGATCGACGCGGCGGCCGCGGTGAAGAACGAGCCGGTCCGGGCCATCTTGGGAAGCAGCGCCTGCTGGATCTCCGCGGCGATCCGCATCTCCTGCTCCATCTTCGCCTTCTCCATCGTCTCGCGATAGAGCCTGGCGTTTTCGATCGCGACGGCGGCCTCGGTCGCCAGCGTCTCGAGCGCCGTGCGGGTCGAGCCTGACATCAGCACGCCCTTTTCGCGGCTGTCGAGGTAGAGCACGCCGATCCGCCGCTCCCGTTCGACGTCGGCGGCTTCCGCCTTGTCGAGGTACCGCACGAGCCGCAACGGCACGCACAGCACATTCCGGATCCCGAGCGCGACCGTGCCCATGTGCACGTTTGCCAGTTCCCCGTCAAGCAGGTCCGCGACGAGGCGAGGCTCGCCGGTACGAAACACTTCTTCGGGAATCTTCCGACTGGTCGCGAAGCTGCTACCGGACAGCGTCGAGCGTCCACGCCCGCGCGCCATCTTGAACTCGAGATCCCCGGTGTCCGACGCCAGCATGATGAATCCACGTTCGGCGCTGCTGACGTCGATCGCCGAATCGAGCACGAGCGACAGCACGTCGTCCAGGACGCGCCCCGATCCGAGTGCGCGCAGACCTTCCAGGAGCGCGGCGATTTGCCGCAGGTCCCCGATTGCCGTCGTCGTCGAGGTCTTCTCGGCCTTCGGCTCGGCGTCCGTGAGGAGGAATATGATCTCGGCCCCGCCGCTCCGACCGAGCCGGATGCGGTCGCCGTGTGCGAGCGGCTGCTGAGTGATCTGCTCGCCGTTGATATAGGTGCCGTAGCGCGAGGCGCGATCCTTCAGAATAAGGCGGCCATCCGGACCGCCGACGATTTCGGCATGATCGCGCGACACTTCACTGCCCGCCAGCCGCAGGGCGTTCGTCTCCCGGCGGCCGATCTCGAACGGGGTCTTGACGATGGGAACGACGCGCCGGCCAAGCGCGTCGGTGACCTCCAGGCGAGCCTCATGCATTCGAGGAGTGTACCTCAGCGCCGCCGAAGGAGGCGAGCGATCAGCACCAGGATGCCGATCGACGCCAGGATCACGGCGGCGATGTCCATTTCCCTGGGATATCCGGACGCCTCGCGCGCGGCCAGAGCCGCCAACGCGAGCAGCAACGGCACGATGCCGGCGACGAGCGGCATTCCGCGGCCAACCCGCTTGATCGGCACGGGTTTCCGGACTGGATCGGTCGTCCCCACGCCGCAGCGGTAGCACACGATCGCCTTGTCGGCGATTTCAGTTCCACAGTTCCGGCACTGCATCCGAGGAATTATATGCGGTGAGTTGCCCTGATGGACCGCAGCAGCGGGCAACCTGCGCAGGGCGGAGTCTTCAGAGCCGCCACACGGGCGCGGTCACCAGACCGCGCCCGGCACGACGAATAAGACTAGGCCGCCCGCGCGGCTGCGAGGCTCCGGCGTGGCATCATGACCCGGACAATCGCCATCAGGATCAACACGAGGCCGAACGTGCAGACGATCGTGGCGCCCGTGGGCAGATCGAGGATCAGCGAGAGATACACGCCCAGCGCGGACACGACCGTCCCCATCGTCCAGCCGATAGCCAGGCGCTTGCCGATGGTGTCGGCAAAGAGCATCGCCGCGACCGAAGGCACGATGAGGTAGCAGAACACCAGCAGGACGCCCGCGATCGCGACCGAGCGCGTAACGACGAAGCCGAACGATGCGTAAAAGAGAAAGTCCCACAAACGCAACGAAATGCCGGACTCCTCCGCGGCATCATGATTCAACGAAATGGCCAGAAATTTCTTCCGGAACACCCAGTGAAATACTCCGATGATGGCGTAGAGAATCGCCGTCTGCCCGACTTCCGCCCACGACACTGCCAGGATGTTGCCGACGAGCATGTCTTTGAGGTGCTCTCCCTCGGAGCTGGACTTGCTGAGCGCCAGGATCGTCGCCGCCGACGCGACCGCGTACGAAATGCCGATAATGGCCTCCTGAGGAATGCGGGCGTGCCGGCTCCTGATCGTGGAAAAAATGGCCGCCCCGATGAACGTAAAGAGCAGGCTGACCCAGTAGGCCGCAGCTCCGTGCGGATCTCCACCGAACCATGGCAGCAGGAGCGCGATCGTCGCTCCGAACGCGGCAATCTGCGCCAGCGACAGGTCCACGAAGATGACGCCCCGCTCGACTACGTGCACTCCAAGGTACGCATGGATGCCCGCGATCACGAGGCTCGCGACGAATGGAGCGGCGAGAAAGGACAGGATTGTCGTGTCCATCGTCTATTTGGCTCCGGTCTGCTTGATGGCGTTCGCCACCAGATTGACGTCGTAGTCGAACAACTTGAAGTAGTCCGTCACTTCCGGCGCGCCGCCGACCGACGGCGCCAGGACGATCACCTGAGCCCCCGTTTCGCGTGCGATCGCGTCTGGCGTCTTCCGATCGAAGTACGGCTCGACCATGATGATTTTGACCTGCTGCCGCTTCATTTCCTGAATCAGTTCCAGCGTGTGCGACGGCGAGGGGGGAATACCAGGCTTCGGTTCGACGTACCCGATCACATCCAAACCGAAGGCATCCGTGAAATTGGGCCACGAACGGTGATACGTGACTACCTTGACCCCCTTGTACGGCGCCATCGCCGCATGCCAGCGCTTCTCGGATTCCGCGAGCCGGCGATCGAAGTCCGCATACCGCTGCGCAAAGTACGCGGCGTCGCCCGGACTGATTTCTGCGAGCTTCTTCTGAATCTCCTGGGCGATTCGACGGCCGTTATCAGGTGACAACCAGTAATGCGGGTTCCCTGAAGGGTGCACGTCGCCCATCGCCCTGGTGATTTGGCCGGTGGGAATCTCCAGGATCTTCGCCGTCAGCGACGCGTCCAGGTAACGATCGGCGTTCGGCTGGATGCGCTGATTACGTGACTGGTTGATGAGCGGCGGGAGCCATCCGATCTCCAGCTCGCGCCCGACGACGACGAGCAGATCCGCGGAGTGGAGCTTCAGGATGAAGCTCGGCTTCGCTTCGACGAAGTGAGGATCCTGGTAGCCCTTCGCGAGCGATTCGACGGTCACTTTATCGCCGCCGACCTCCCGGGTCAGAGACTCGAGATCCTGCGTGGTCGTGACGACCTTGAGCGCCGCAAACGCGTTCGCGCTCCCGAGGAGCGTGACCGCGATCGCGGCAGGGATTGTCAGTTTTTTCATAGCGTGCACTCTCTCTCCTTACTGTCGGGTGGAAGGTTCGATCTCCGCCCGTTAGAACACGTGCGCGCCGTGCGCGCCGATCGAAAACAGGAACTGGAAGAGCGCCTCGTTCGACGTCACACCTTCCGCAAATGTGGTTCGACGATACTGGCCGCGGATCTGGCTGAACTCGCTCGGCCAGTAGGTCACGACCAGCGACGGCCCCTTGTCCACGAGACTGGCATCGTTGGCGCGATCGGACCGATCGAACCGCACCCCGCCGAACCAGCGGCGCGCAAACTGATAGTCGCCGCTGACGTACATCCCGAATGCCGAGACGTCGCCGGTCTCCTGGCCTCGCCGGCTCCACATCAGCTCGGTCCGCCCCATGAAGCGACGGTAAATTGCGCGACGCAGCGGCCGGTACCGCACCGTCGCGTCGACGCCGAACAGACGCGTCGTTGAATTGAGCCCGGAGTCGTTATGCCCTCTTGTGAATGACATGCCCACGTCCAGGTTCGTCCCCTCCGTGATGTCGCGATAGCCTCGAAGACGCCCGAGCCAGCTCACATCGTTGCGTTCGTGCGTCTGAAACGGTCCGGAGTCGCCCTGATAGACCTCTCCGGTAGCCTCCAGGAAGAACAACGGATTCAGAAGCAGCTTCGAGACCGAAATGCCGGAGTCATTCAGTCCCTCTTCGCCGCCAAGGAAATTCTTCATGACGAGAGGCACGTCGACCCACGGCAGCGTGTGCGCGTGCATCGTGTTGACCTTGCCGAACTGCTCCTTCATCTTGCCCACCTTCGCCAACAGTCCACCGGGCAGGCTCGTCAGCGTCAGAAACCCTTCCTCGATCTCGAGGCCTCCCGGTGAGGCGGACAGAAACACGTCGGCGCGAGCGTACGGATCGACCACAGCCTGGAACGTGACCTCGGCCTCGTGCATCTCGAGCGCCGGGGCAGATTCAATCTTGTTCTCGCCAACCGCGCCCAGGAAGTTCCCAATCACCGCCATGTCAGGATTGAAAACCTTCGAGGTCGCGTTGCCGCCACCGTAAACGGGTAGCGCCCCCTGTGGTCCTCCTGCTCCAGCCGCTCCTGACGGCACGTCTACGGCTGCCTGCGTGGCCGGCGGCTGCACGGGCGCGGCCGGCGTCTGCACGGGTGCGGCCGGCGCAGCCGGCTCACCCAAGGCCGGAACGGGCCCAATCGCCTGGCCCGCCGGCGTGGCGCCACCCAACTTTGCCTCGAGCGCGGCGAGCCGGGCGCCATACGAGTCGCGAATCGCCTCGAACTCCTGCCTCAAGCGATCGAGTTCCTGCCGCACCTGTTGCGGATCCACCTGCTGAGTCGCGGCAGACTGCGGAGCGGCGGCACTTGGCGCCGGCGTCTGCGCGAACGCGGGAACCCCGGCCAGGGAAAGAAGACCAACGCTGGCGCACGTGCCGGCACGCCGGACCAAAGTACACATGTCAATCACGATCACCTCCAACCCGATGGGAATGAGTGGACCACTCCCGCGAGCGGGGCCACCCCGGGTCAAACTATTGGGAAATGAAATGGCTCGTTCAGACGAACGAGGGAGGTGCGCGACCGGATGCCGAACGGCCGGTCGAGAAAACCGGCGCGTCGGACGGCTCACAGACCGTGGCGCCGGCATCGATCAGCCAGAATCGCGCAAGGACCGCCGGATCGGCCGCAGCTTCGCCCGATGACCCGACTGCACAGGTTGTGCAGTGTGTCGTGGACTTGAGGTGACAGACGAGGTCGTGGTGCCCGATGGGCATCAGCGCCGCGGCCAGCAGGTACAGCGCAAGGACGACCTTGAAACGCAGGCCCTGGGATCCGCGGGGTAGCCACCCGGGAGTAGACATCTTCACCTCAATTATACGGGTCGCCACCCTCGGGACGCAAAAGCCGGCCTTCCCGTGACTATACTTTCGCCATGTTTCCGGTCAGCGACGTCATCCCGTCGAAAACCACGCCCTACGTGACGGTCGGCTTGATAGGCCTGAACGCGCTCGTCTTTCTCTATGAGCTCCAGTTGTCCCGGCCGGAGCTCCAGCTCTTTGCCCAGATCTTCGGTGTCGTCCCCGCCTACTTCTCGTGGACGACCGTGTTCACGAGTATGTTCCTGCACGAAGGGTGGCTGCACCTGTTCGGCAACATGCTCTACCTCTGGATCTTCGGCGACAATGTCGAGGATCGGCTGGGACACTTCGGGTACCTGGTGTTTTATCTCGGGTGTGGCGCCGCGGCTGCGCTTGGACAGGTGGCGGTGAGCGCAGGGTCCACGATCCCCATGATCGGCGCCAGCGGCGCGATCGCTGGCGTGATGGGTGCGTACTTCGTCCTCTACCCTCACTCGCGCGTGCTGACGGTCGTGTTCCTGCTGTTTTTCATGGACATGATCGAGATTCCCGCGATCTTCTTTCTCGGCATCTGGTTCGTGAAGGAGCTTTTCAGTGGCGTCGGTTCGCTGGGCGCCCAGTCCCTGAACGGCGGCGTTGCCGTATGGGCGCACGTGGTGGGCTTCGCCATCGGCGCGCTCACCGGGCTGTTCTGGCGCATCCGCGAACCGCCCCAGCCCACCTATTGGACGTAGCGGCTCGCAGCTGGCGACTGAAGCTGGAAGCTGGCCACTAAACTGGAAACTGGAAACTGGAATTCAGCTCTTCGTACGTGCGCGGATGTCGTGCGAGACCTGCGCGAGCTCGATCATGATGCGCTCGAACTCCTTCGCGTACTCGGCGGCGGACAGAAACGTCTTGCGGATTTTCAGATCCTCGACCTCCGCTTCGAGCGTGGTCTTGCGTTGCAGGAGCCTGAGTAAGACTTCATCGGTCGGTGCGGCCCCCGGCAACGACTCATCCAGATAGGTCCGGCTCGCGTACGACCCGTCGTCGCCCGGGCTGGAAGCTTCGTTACCGATGCCGTCGCCGTTGTCATCGACGAGCGCACGCTCTGTCGAGAGCTGGCCGCGCTGCTGGTAGTACCGCCGTACGCCCGCACTGGCGGCGGCAAACGCCTCCCAGACCGAGATCCGACCATTCTTGTCGAGGTCGGCCGCGGTGTCGGCGAGCGAACGGATGAAATACTCAGGAAAGATCGTGTCGAAGCGCTGGGCCGGCGAATCGGTCGCGGTGACGACAACTCGGCGAGGCGCCGCAAGCCGTTCGAGAAACGGAAAGCTTGCGGAGGCGGCGTTGACAATGACAAGGCGGCCCGGAACGGGCCGCAGGAGCGCGGCCCATTCTGCCGACTCCAAATCACGGCCCACGAGGTTGAACTTCGAGTCGGTACCGTCGAACGTGCCGTGACCGATCAGCACGACCAGCAGCACGTCCTCGCGCGTCATACGCGCGGCGATCGATCCGAGGACCCGCCGCACATTGTCAGCCGTCGACGCGGACGCGGGCTGGATCGTGTCCGACAGTATGGTGACCAGCGCGGAGTCGAACTTCAGGTTGTCGACGAGCGATGTCGACAGGTCTGTAGTCCAGCGATTGTACTGCGTGACGTATTCACGGCCACCGGAGGCTCCAGATACGATGAGGGCAAAGCGCTGCTCGGCTGCTGCCACGGGAACAGGGAAGGAAACGAGCGCTGCCGCGAGACACGCGACGACCCTCACCGCAGCCCCCATCGGCGTCGCAGCAACCACTCGACGCCGAGCAGCATCATGACGGCGGCGAAGGACCAGCCGTTGTGCCAGAGATCGTGGGTCACGGCGAGACGCGCGGCCGGCAGGCCCGTACGCAGTCGTTCGAGGATCGCCGCGCCATCACCGGGCCTCACGACTTGGCCTCCCGACGCCAGCGCGATGCGCTGAAGGACCTGGTCGTTCAGGCGTGGATCGGTCATCTCGAGATCCGCGCCTCCGACAAGCATCGCCGCAGAAGCGGAGCCCAACACCGTTGACCCGCGCCGGGCCTCGACGCTCATGCGATACACCCCCGGAGAATCCGGTCGAAAGCGCGCCACGTACCCGCCGTTGCCGTCCTGTTCGTCGCGCGCAGCCTCGGCGCGAAGAGAATCGATGTGACCATCCGGGGACGTCACGCGCACGTCGACTGCGGCATCGGTCTGCGGGACGAATGCGCCGTTGCGAACCGCGACGCGCACCGGCAGCGTATCACCTGGTGAGGATCCCGCCGGAAGCGTGATAGCGACGGGATCCGTCGAAGCGAGCGCGAGCCACCGCACCGCCTGCCGCCAGAACGTGTCGTACGAACGATCGGACGACGGGAGGAGCATGCGCCAACGCCACGACGCCTCACCCGTGAAGACCATCGATCGCCCCTCGCCGTAACGCTGCACGGCAACGAGCGCGGTTGCGCCGCCGCCGGCGCCGCCGGTCACGGCCAGCACGCTGGCGCCGGGACGCGGTCCCCCCAGCGGGACGGCAGAAGCCAGCGCCGGGGTCGCGTCCCACCGCCTGCGGACGTCGTCGGGACCAGCGCCGAGCTGCATCACCGGGTGAGATTCCCCTGCCGCCGTCAAGGTGACGCGGTTCACGCCGCGTGAAGACGCGGGCAGCACGGCGTCGCCGCGGTTGGACAACTGGAGCGGCAGGACTTCCTCGAGTGGTGTGCCCACGAGCCCTGGTTTGACAAACGATCGTGCACCCAGCACGAGAAGGCCGCCGCCTCGCTGTCCGACGAAGGCGCGCGTCATTTCCTGCTGCTCGCGGGTCAGCTGGCTCGATTCGACGTTGGCGAGCACGAGGGCGTCGTAGGCAAAGAGATCCTCTGCGCGCGTGGGGTACCCGCCGCTCAACGAATCCGTCCGTGACTTCGATGCCTGGATGTAAAAAGTGTCGGCACCCTGCTCGTTCCTGCCTTTGCGCACGATCGAGTCGACGTCGAGCCCGGAATCACCGGCCCAGGCGCGTTTGAGGAAGCTGTGCTCGAATCCAGGGGCGCCCTCGACGAAGAGCACGTGGCGTACCCGTGGCGGCGGCTGGACAAGCACACTTCGTGTGTTGTTTTCCGGGACGAGCTCGCCGGCCGTCACCGGCACGTCAACCGTATAGATCGTAGCCTGTCCGCGTGAGGGCGCGACCTGGAACACCGTCCGCACGGGGACACCGTCCGCAACCGGCGCGACCCGCCGCACCTCGATCGGCCTCCCGTTCTCCAGCAACTGCAGGGCGATCGGATCGGTCCCATGGCCATGACCGACAGCCGAAACGGCGAGATCGATCCGTGAGTCGTCGAAGATCGCCTCGGCGGCCGTCACGCTCAACACCTCGCGATCGCGGCCCACCGTCTGCGAGCCGACTCCGATCGCATACACAGGAGGCATACGCTCTGGCAGCGGACTCGCGGTCGTGTCTCCTCCGTCGGAGAGGAGCACGATTCCGGCAACGGGCCGGCCGCGATAACGATCTCCGACCGCGGCGATCGCGCCTGCAAGATCGCTCCGGCGGCCTGTGGCGGCGAGATCGCCGGGAGCCGTGGCTTTCAGACCGTCGCCGAAGGCGAGGACTTCGATCTGAAAATGCGGGCCAAGCACGGGCGTCAGCGTGTGGACGACGAGATCGCGCGCGCGATCGATGCGGCGTTGTCCGTTGGCGTCCTCGATGCTCATACTGCGAGACGCGTCGACGAGAACCGGCACCACCACGTCGCGCATCCCATCGTCGCTCCGTCGGATCGGACGCAGCAGGAAAAGTACGAGCAGCGCGAGAGTGGCGAAGCGCAGCGCGATCAGCGCATTCCGCCGGCGCGCCGCGACCCCAAACCCCGCGTACGCGAGCCAGGAGACTCCCGCGATCACGACCCCGACGAGAACGAGCGCCCACGACGGAAGCGCATTCGCGAAGGTCACAGGCACCACTTACGGTTTCTTCTTCGCCAGTGACTCGAAGTACTTCGCAATCAACTGGCGATACGCGTCCGGCACGCGGTCGCTGCCTCCAGCGCTGAAACGATCGTCCGGACCTCTTCGTGACAGACGGTTGGAGACCGAGGCCTCATATTTTTCGAGTTCCGTGTCGAGATTCCTGCGGAGGGATTCCCAGCCGGTTCGATCCTGCTTGAAGGCCTCGGTACCAGGCGCGGAGCGGCTGAACTGCTGCTCTTCGGGGGTGAATCCCTCCAGGCCGCTGCGCGGCTGGCCCGCGCTCAAGCGTCTTAACGCAGCCTGTGCGCGCTGCAGCTCCCGCTGATATTCATCGCGAAGCCGCTGGACGTCGCTTCCCTGTCGGCCGCTTCCCTGCCGCCCATCAGCTGTCCCGGTGTCAGTCGACCCGGGTCCCGGGCGTCCGCGAACGGGCTGTGCGCGCCGGCCTTCATCCATCGACGAGCCATTCGGGTCTGACCCGTCGCGCTCGCGCCCTTCCGCCGCCCGAAGCTGCTGTTCCGCCCGCTGCACCCGATCGCGAATGGCGCGCGCCTGGTCGAGTTGATCCGTCAACTGGCGCGCCTCGGCTGACGAGCTCGCGCCGAGCTTGTCAGCGATTTGCTCGAGCGTGCGCGCGAGCTCCTGCTCACGAGCGACGGTTCCGTTCGGCGCGGCGCCCTGATTGCGCATCTCTTTCGCGGTTTCGCGCATGCGATCCGAAACGTGTTCGCGCTCCAGATCGCGCGCGGCGTTACCGAGAGCGGTGGCGTCCGGCCCTTTGAGGCCCTGCGACGCCTGTAGCGCCGATCGGGTCAAGTCCTGGACACGCGCGGCCAGCCGGACCTTTTCATCGGCAAGGCGCTTGCGCGCGTCCGCCCCGGACGCGCCGGTATTCCGATCGAGCCGATTCGCTTCCGCGGCGATCCGCCCCTGCTCCCGGGTGATCTGCTGCGCCTCCAGCTTGACGTCCGCACCGGCGGACGCCCCCACGTTCCCACCACGCACCTGGCGCTCGAGACGACGCAGTTGTTCCGCGGCGCGCTGGCCGTTCTGCGCGGCGCCACGGGGGTCGTCGAGGCGCAGGTTGCTCGCGGCTGATCGCATCTGGTCCGACGCGCCGCGCAGCGCCTCCTGTTCCTGATTCGCGGACGCGCCGCCCGCGCCGGAAGGAGGCTGACCCGACCGGCCGCGCGACGATGCGTTCGGGTCTCCATGAGGTCTAAGAAGCTCCTCGGCCTGCTCCCGCAGCGCCGTCTGCTCACGCGTCAGTTTCTCGAGCTGCCGTTTCATCTCGTCGGTGGCGAGAGTCGCCTGCGCCAGCTCGGCTTGCCGGCGGCTGAGATCTTCCTGGCGGCGCGCGAGATCGCGGATGCGATCGAGCGCGCTCTCCCGGGAGTCACCACCATCGGGGCGGGTCTCCACGGCCGCGCGCGTTTCGTAGTTGGTCCGCTGCTGGCGCTGAAGCTCTTTGTCGAACAGCGCCGACAGATCCTGCTCCGCGCGGTTCGAGCCGCCGCTGCCGGCGCCGTTCGCCTGTTGCGTCACCTGACGGCGTCGCACCTCCGCCTGAGCCTGAAGCAGTCCATTCAGGGCCGCCATTTCGTGCGTGAGCGCCTCCTTCGTCCGCTCGGTCGTCAGCTGCTGAAGGGCCTTCCCCATCGCGTCAACCGCCGTCGCGATCGGATCGCCAGTCGAGCGGCGCGGCTGGGGTGCGGCCGGGGCCTGACGCTCGGGCGCAGGCGCCCGCCCGCGCCGGGTTCGCGGCATCAGCTGTTGTTCCGCGCGCGACTTCAGCTCGGCCTGCGCTGCCGCGATCGCTTTGACATCATCGGTGGATCGACCGCCTTGTGAGCGGCGCTCCACGTTCCAGGTCGACGAGATGATCTCCTTCTGCGCCTGGATCAAACTCTCGATCTGCTGATCCGATCCACCGCCACCCGCCTGGCTCTCGGCCGCCACGAACTCGCCATTGAACGGCTTGACTTCGAGAAAGAAAATATCGCTCGTGGCTTCGGTCGACCGTTTGCCTCGCCCGACGTCGCGGGCGCGCGCATAGTAGGTCACGACGTCGCCAGGCTTGACGCCAAGGTCCTCCGCCGGCAGGACCCTCGTGCCGATCTTCTGAACGTTTGTGCCCGTGATCCGCTCGAACGGGACGACATGCTCGGGACCTCCCGCCACCGAATACACCAGCTCGAACGTACCGATCCCATAGTCGTCGTCGGCGCGCGCTTCGATCGGGACTTCCTCGAGCGGCGTTATCTGCTGATCGGCGGACGGGCGCAGGATACGCACGTCAGGAGGACGGTCGTCCATCAGCCGGATGAAATACTCGGCGTCGCCGGCAGACTTCAGCCCTTCGCCGCCGGCGAGACGAATGCGATAGGAGTCGTTCCGGGCAAGCAGCAATTCGGCTTCAACCGTGCGCTCTCCGGCTGCCTCCAATGAAACCGCCGGCGAACGCCCCAGCGCCAGCTCGCCACGCGCGATGGGCTTGTCGGTGTGAATTCTGAGGCGCACGCGCGTGCCCGCTGGTGCATAGATGTCGCCTCCATCCTGTTCATCGCGAGGCGCGAGACCAGCGAACGACGGATAGACGTAGTGAAGATCGATGCGTTCGACGCGCGGTGCGGTAAGGGCCGTGACGGTATAGCGCGGCGACCGTGCCGAACCCGCGCTCACGACGTACGAGAACGTGCGATCCACCGACCCAATCGTGAATTCGAAGGCATCACCCTTCAGCGTCATTGCCAGCGTACGAGGCTCGCCGTTCGCCGACACCGTCAGATCGGGAGTAAACCGCGTCAAGACGCCCTTCGAACCGTGAAGCGACGCGCGAATACGGAGCGAGGAGCCCGCTGGGACGCGAACACTTCCAGGGAGCACTTCGACACTGACCGATCCCGGAAAGAAACGCAGCCTCGCGGTTCCGGCAGCCCGTTCGAAAAAGGGCTGGCTCGCAGCGAGCGCCATCAGAAGAAGCGCAACACCGAAGGCCGCCCACAGCGCACCTCGACGAAGTTCCGGGTTCGTCAAAATTTCTGCCGGTTGGATCGCACACAGCCTCGTGACCGCGTCGTCGAGCATGAGCGGAAGGAACGCCGCGGATCCGGCGCCTGCGGGCCGTTCGGCCGCGTCGATCGCGCTGACGAGCGAATCGTCCAGGTCGCGCCACGACAGAGCTTTCGCGCGCTCCTCGATGAACCGGGCCACCCGGCGATCGGAGGGAGGCCCCGGCGTCAGCCACGTCGCGAGGGCCGCCACGGCCAGTGCAAGTACACCGGTCGCAGCGGCAAGAACAAGGAGCGGAATTCCCTGCACTCGGAAGATGTACTCAACGATCGCGCCTACGACGAGCAGGATTGCCAATACCGCCGATGCGCGCGCCATGGTCCGCAGCGCGACAAGCCACGTCCAGCGCCTCCGGACGACCGCGATGAGCGAGCGCAGCTCCCTGTGTGGATCCATCAGGCCCTGCCCACGAAAGACTCGGCAATCAGAGTGGCCAGCATCAATAACAATCCGTACTGCCAGTAATTCTGACCAGCCTCGATCTGTTGCGCGCGGGCGCTGGTCGCGGCGCTCACCGGGGACACTCGTTCGACCATCGCGGCAAACTCGTCAGGCCGGACAACAGCCGGCGCACTCTCACGTGTATCGACGTTCACGGCAATCGCCCGGCCATCTGCTTTTGCGCGGTACACGCCAGGCCTGGTGCTGGAACCTTCCGGCGACGCACCCACGAGATAGTCACGCCCACGGTCACGAGCGCCGGAGACGTATCGCACGGCCTCCAGGGCAAACGGCACGAACACCGGGTGCAGCGGAAAATCGTTCCAGCGCCGATCGAAGTCCGACGCGAACAGCACAACCCGCCCCTGCCCCTCGCGTCGCTCGAGGAGTGCCGGGCTGCCATCCGTAAAACGCGCCGCGACGTCCCATCCGTCGGCGTTCAAACGCCACGCCCGATCGAAATGCACCTGGCCCAGGTTCGCAGCAAGCGAGCCGAACGGACGGAAGATGGGGTGTCGCAGATCCGTGGCGGACAGCGCGACCGCTGCCGCGATCTCCGTTCCTGCCATGGCCGGGTGCCAGTTGAACATCGTTGACACGACCACCGGCTCCACGTCGGGGGAACCCGCAATCAACAAGCCGCCGCCAGAACGGGTAAACGCCGCGAGCGAGTCCCAGGCGCGACGCTCGAGGCCGCGCGTCGAGAGCAGCACAACCGCCGAGTACTTCCCAAGTTCCTCCCGGCCGATGGACGTCGATGCGACGCTGCGAGCGTCGATGCGAAGGTCGTCGCGATCCGCAGTCGCTGCAAGCGCCCGGGCCACGAAGAAGCCGGAATCGGCGGCCCCGGATGTGACGAGCAGCGCAGCCTGATGCGCCACCGGATCCAGCACGGCAAATCGCGTGTTGTCAGCGACGAATCCTTCCGCATCGTCTACCGACACCGCGATGGATCCGTTCTCAGGTACGCGATACGGAATCTGGACGTCGGTGGTCGAATCCGGCGGCGCTGCATAGGGGGACAAGGCAACCGCACGTCCGTCGCGCTCGACGCGAACCTGACCGCTCCGCGGTTCGCGGCCGGCATTGTGGATCGACGCCACAACTCGATCACTGGCGGTGCGGAGTCCAGCAATGGAGAGGTTGTCTGGGAGGGCGCCCACGTCCCTGACATCAAGGGCGAGGCCGGCGGGTAGAACCGCCCGGTGCTCACCCTCCCACCCCGCGCGCTGAAGATCGGTGACAACGATCAGGCGTCCGGAGTCGCCGCCGGCGATCTCGGCCGCCTTCGCGAAAACCGCCTCGTAACGCGTCGCTCCGAATCCCGGCTCGAGTCCCACGAGGGCCGTTCGCGCAGCGGAGGCCGGCCCGGGCGACGCGATCGCGTCCGCGCGGTCGTCGAAGGCGACGATGGCCACCCGTGCGCCGGGCGCTGCTTCATCGACGGCGCGTCTGGCGAGCTCGAGCGCGTGCGCAAAGCGACCCGGCGCCCCCATGCTGAAGGATCGATCGATGGCGACGATGCGAACCGTTGACGAGCCGGACGCGCCGGCGATGTACGGACGCGCAAACGCCGTGGCAAGGAGCAGCAGCGCAGCGACGCGCGCCGCCAGCAGCAGCAGATCCCGCAGCGCCCGTCTTCGGGACCGCGCGACAGGCGAACGCCGCAGCAGCCGCACGGCGCTGAACGGCACTTCGGGCGCAACGTCGCGCCGCAAAAAGTGCAGCACGATCGGAATCGCCACCGTCAGTGCTCCGAGCAGAAATGCCGGATAGAGAAAACTCATGCGCCTCAAAACTCACACTTCAGCGCTCAAACAGGAGTTACCGGAGGAACTGGAGTCCTCATGTGTGTGTCTTTTGTCTTCTCAACTAAGGACGACGTCTTTTGAAGAATTTCTCCCGTTCCCGTCGTTCCTCCTGTTCGAAGGCGGATCATTTCCGTCGGGCTCTGGCTGCGAGATATGCGAGCAGGGCGAAGTCGAGGGGCTGCGACGTATCAAGCTGGACGTAGTCGATTCCAGAGCCCCGAAGCTCGCGGTCATAGTGGAGCGTCAGGCCGGCGAGCTCGCGCAGGTACGCCGTGCGCACGGACTCGGGATCCGCGGTCACCTCGTCCGCGCTTTCCAGGTCTTTGAAACGCGAGGCCCCGCGAAACGGGAACGTCAACTCGTTCGGATCCAGCACTTGAAACACCACCACGTCCGTGCCTCGGAATTTCAGATGGCGGAGTCCCTTGATGACCGGGGCTGGATCGTCGAGCAGATCGGAAATGAGCACCACAAGGCTGCGCTTGAGGAGCGCCTCGGCCAGCTGGTGGAGAGGACGGC
The DNA here is from genome assembly GCA_038320555.1 of Vicinamibacterales bacterium. Taxonomy (GTDB): domain Bacteria; phylum Acidobacteriota; class Vicinamibacteria; order Vicinamibacterales; family 2-12-FULL-66-21; genus JALZOC01. Next base: position 40,179 of record JBBQEJ010000005.1, read on the forward strand.
CGACGTCCGAGCGTGTGCCCGGCTGCAACCGCTCGAGCGCAAGGAGCAGCGCGTGCAGATGGCCGGAACGCGACCCCGCCGGCAGGCGGAACACGATCCGCTCGTCGAATGCGATGAGGCCGGTCGCGTCGCGCTGGCGATTCATCAGGAACGCGAGCGACGCGGCGAGCACCGATCCGTACTCCAGCTTGCTCATCGGCGCCGCGCCCCGGTACGCCATCGAGGCGCTCACATCCAGCAGCACGTGGCATTCGAGGTTGGTTTCCTCTTCGAACTTCTTGACGTAATGCCGATCGCTTCTCGCATACACCTTCCAGTCGAGCGTTGACAGATCGTCGCCAGGCAGGTACTGCCGGTACTCCGCAAACTCGACGCTGAATCCTTTATACGGACTGCGGTGAAGGCCCGAGAGAAACCCTTCGACGACCGTGCGCGCCTTCAACTCCATCGTGCCCAGGCGCGCGATGACGGCGGGGTCCAGGAACCGCAAATCGCGAGACGTCGAGGGAGGCGGCATGGCTACATTCCGCTGCGGGGGACAGGGACCGCCTCGAGCAGGCGTTCCACGAGGTTATCGGCGGTGATGCGCTCGGACTCCGCGTAGAAGTTCGGGATCACCCGATGACGCAGCACCGGCCGCGCCAGCGCCTGGATGTCCGCCACGGAGACGTGATAGCGGCCAAGAATCAACGCGCGCGCCTTGCCGGCAAGGATGAGCGCCTGGGACGCCCGAAGGCCCGCTCCCCACTTCACCCACTCGCGGATGAACTGGTGATCGCTCTGCCGTCCCGGCCGCGAGGCGTCGACGAGCCGGACGGCGTACCGCGCAATCTCTTCCGCGACGATCACCTGCCGGACGAGTTGCTGGATCTCGAGAATGTCGGCGCCGCTGAAGATCTGCGACGGGGTGTGCGTCTCGACGCCCGTCGTGTTCGTCACGACGCGCACCTCTTCGTCTTCCGAGAGGTACGTCATCACGATATTGAACATGAAGCGATCGAGCTGGGCTTCCGGCAGCGGATACGTGCCTTCGAGCTCGATCGGATTCTGCGTGGCGAGCACGAAGAAGGGGCGTTCGAGCGGATAGGTCCGCCCCGCGGCCGTCACGTGATATTCCTGCATGGCCTCGAGCAGGGCCGCCTGGGTTTTCGGCGGCGTGCGATTGATCTCGTCCGCAAGCAGAATCTGCGCAAAGATCGGCCCTTTCACGAAGCGCAGCGAGCGATGCCCGTCTCGCTCGTCGAGGACTTCGGTGCCGGTGATGTCGGCCGGCATCAGGTCGGGGGTGAATTGAATCCGCTTGAACGACAGGTCGAGAATCTGCGCGACCGTCTTGATCAGCAGAGTCTTGGCCAGCCCGGGCACGCCGGTGATCAGGCAGTGGCCGCCGGTGAAGAGCGCCATCAAGACCTGGTCAATGACCTCGTCCTGCCCGACGATAACCTTGCGGATCTCCGTGAGGATCCGTTCCCGCCCCTGCGACACGCGCTCGGCAACCGCGGCGATGTCCGATCTTGTCGTGTGCATCAGTGGGTTAGCGAATAAATGATTTCGTTGATCTCCATCCGGTACGCCACCGCCGTGTATTTCACGTAGCCCGGATACTCCGCCGCGTTCGACCACTCCCAGCCGTCGCCCATGTCCACGTTCCAGTTGATGAGCACCATGGCGCGGCCGTTGTCGTCTTCGATCGCGCGCAGGTGCGCGACGTAGCCACCCTTCTCCCACGTGCGTCCCTGCAGGAACGAACCGAGGCCCGGCGTCTGAGGGAACGAATCGAACTGGTAGAAGCAGTGGAAAATCGGATGCGCTGGCGGAAGATCGATGATCTTGCGATCGGGAAAGACCCGCCGCAGCTCGCTCTCGACGTTCGCCCATTCGATGGGACCGTGAAAATCATCGAAGGTCAGCGTGCCTCCTCGCAGCAGGAACTCGCGCAAAATCGGCACCTCTGCGTCCTTCAGCCGCAGGTTCCCCCCTTCCACGATGTAGATCCATGGATAGGACCACAGGTTCGGATCCTCAATCGTCAGTACGACCGGATCGTTGACCTGAATGGCCGTCGCCGTACGCACGCGGCGCGACAGGTTCTGGTCGGCCGCGGGTGCGTCGATGAACCACGGTTCGTCTTCGGGGTTGAGGTATCCCGCCCGCGGGACCGTCCAGGCCGTGTAGCGAATCCGCGCGAACGTCCACTGCAGTCCGGCGAACCGCGCGTCGGGGGCGTCCGGGTTCTGTGCGTCTGCCCGCGGCGTCAGCCACGCGGCGCCCGCCCACAGCAGCAGGCCGGCGACAGCCGCTGTGGGAAGGAGCGGCTTCATTGCCGAACTCCGGGAGCGCCGGAGCCCTTGATGGATCGCAGCAGCAGGTCCTGCGCGCGATCGAAGCTCGGCGCGATCTCGAGCGCGGCGAGCGCTTCGACCTTCGCCTCCGCCGGACGGTTCGCGAGCAGGTAGGCCTCGGCCAGATCGCAATGTGCTGAGGCCTTGTCCGCCGGACCGATGGCCAGGGCGGCCTTGAACTCGCGCACCGCGGTGTCCGGCTGGTTGCTTTTGAGCGCGAGGCGCCCGAGGCCGCTGTGTGCGAGCGGATCAAACGGGTCGATAGCCACAATCCGGTCGTACGCCAGCAGCAACGCCTGGGGCGCCGACGCCTTCTCGGCGAGTGCCGCAAGACGCCGTGCGGCCTCGACCGTGGTGTGATCCTGCGCAATCATCGCCCGATACTCGGACATCGCGCGCGCGGTGTCGCCAAGCTGCTCGGCCAGCCGCGCCATGACGGCGTGCGGGCTGTCGTCCCCGGTTGCCGCCGGAATCAGCGCCGCAGCTCTTCCGAGCGGCTCGAATGCCGCGCGATCGCCGGCCGCCGCCAGCGCCTCGCCGTAGGCCAGTTGGGCCCCATAACTGCCGGGATGCTCCGCTGCCACCGCACGCAGCGCCGCCACGTCCGGCTTGGCGGGAGGCGCGCCCCTTTCACCGGGGGCGGCGGGGCCGGTCGATCCGGGAATCGCGCGGAGCGCCGCTCGAAGCGGCCCGAACCGCGCATCGAGCGCCTTGTCGAACGATCCCTGCAGATCAGGCAGCGTGACGCCGATCGTCTTCTCGATTGCCGCGTCCCCTTCCAGCCCCTGGCCGTACGATCGCACGAGCGCCTGGAGCTTGGCATCTCCATACGTCCGCACGACGTGATCGACGAGCAGCGACGCTTCGAAATACGCCAGCGCGATCGTGTCGGGCCGCGTGAATCCGGAGTTCAGATCCGCGAGCTTCAGGGTCTTGCCGCGTTCGAGCGCCATCGCAAAGGGGATTTCCATCTCGCGTCCCCACTCGGGACGGGCCTGGGTTTCCTCGTACTCCGAGATGCCTTCGGTGAGCCACCGAGGCACGCGCTGGTTCGACATCTGCAGCGTGATGACATGCGTCATCTCGTGCCAGAGCGTGGCCTGCCACGAGAACGGCCGGCCCGGGTGCGCATGAGGCGAATCGAGCGACACAACACGGCCGAAACACGCGCCGAGCGCGCCGATCATGCCGGGCAGCCCGACGGTGCGCACGGCGAAGTCGTCGTGCTTGGGAAAAATCTCGACGAGAATCGGTCCCTTCGGCGTGAAGTGGTACTTCGCCGACAGCGTCTTCAGCGCTTCCTGCGCGAGCGGCATGGCATACTCACGCATCACGGGAGCTTCATCGGGATCCAGCTTCAGGATGATGTCGCCTTCGGGAATTTCGACGAACTTGTCGAGCGTATCGAGCAGCGCGAGCAGGTTGTAGGTGACGACGTCGTACGGGTCGATCTTGAACGCGCGATCGAGCGCCTGACGCGCCTGCGCCTCATCGCCTGTACGCATCAGGTGCATGCCGAGCTCCGCATACGCCCGCGCGTTCGTCGGATCGAGCGCGACCGCTTCGCGCGCGAGGCCGACCGCCTCGTCGAATCGGTAGTTGTGCGCGGTGAGCTGAGACGCGACCCGATAGATCTCTCCGTAGGCCGGATTGATCGCGAGCGTGCTCTTGACCTCCGCGTCGAACGCCGTCCGCCCGCCTCGAACATACGTAATCGCCGCGGCCAGCGCGCGCGCCTCAAGGTGCGACGGATTCTGCGCCAGCACGCGCGCAATGCGCTCACGCGCCGCGTCCCACCTCGTGTTGTCGAGATCGAGCTCCGCGAGGAGCAACTCCGCGTCCGCCAGGTGTGGATCAATTTCGAGCGCGCGGGTGGCGGCGGCGGCCGCGGCCGCTGGATCGTCTTCAGCCAGGGCGCGCCCCAGGCCGGCGTGCGCCGGTGCCCACTCGGGATCCTGCGCAAGCACCTGCTGGAAGGACTTCACCGCCTCCGTGTAGTTGTACGTTTCGAGAAACAACAGACCCCACGCGGTATCGACCGCCGGGTTCGACCCGGCCGCCGCAGCCGAGCGGAAGAGGCCGTTCGCCTCGCGCGATCGCCCCAACGCTTCGGCTGCCCGGCCTGCACGGGTCAGCGACGCGGGATCGTTCTCCGATGATCGGAAAAGCACATTCAGGAGCTGTGAGGCGTCGCCGGCGCGGCCGAGTCTCTGGAACACCAGAGCTAGTTCGAGGGCCGCGTCGCTGAGCGGAGCTCGGTTGGCTGCCGGCTGCAGCATCCCGATCGCCTCGGTGTACCGTCCTGTGCCGACGGCGAGATGCGCCAGCACCGCGATCGCCGCGGGATCGCCGGCGGGTCGGGTCTTCGCCAGCGTCTCTGCCTCGGCCGGCTTTCCGTGCGCGATGGCACGCCAGGCGCTCGCAGGGAATGGCAGCGGCGCCGCAGCCGCCTGCTGACTGTGCGATGGCCCGGTGACCGCCGTCCAGACGCAGAGCGAAGCAAAAAGAACGATCGCCGGCCGGAAGGGGAGGTGTCGCATGTCCCTGATTGGATTATAGAAGGTTCCCGTGCGATCAGCGGGCTTCCGCCTGTCGGTAAGACGGCGGCGGCACGCAGACAGTTTGGCGCGAGAGGCCGATGCCTCCGCTGTTCGACCTGGCTCAGGCGCGTCCGCTAATAGAGAGCCCTCCAGGTGAAGAAGAGCGTGGCGCACAAGCCCTGGCCGATTCCGAAAACTGCAGCCCATGCAGGAACGTTCCGCGGCGCGACGAGTATCGCGAGTGCCAGGAACAGCGGAAACAACGTGGCGCTCAGACGTCCCATCGACAGCAGGCCTCCTGCGAAGAGCGGCGGGACGAGATTGACGAGCACAAATGCGCCCCACGCGGGGCCCAGCCGTCGAAACACAGGATAGGTGAGCGCAAGGGCGAAAAGAACGCCGAGGGCGTTCAGCGTGTTGAACGGATTGTTCGTCACGACTTGCACAAGTGGCTCGTTGCGCACGTGGTCGAAGGCGGCGACGATCGGTCCGAGGCCTTGGTACGTCCGTCCCCAGGCTTCGTGACTGCGTGCCCAGGCGAACCAGACGCCGGTCAATCGGTAGAGGTACGCCGTAAAGAGCAACATGCCGATCCCGGGCATCGCGGCCGCGAGCAGCCGCACGCCAAGCGCCCGCACCGTCGAACCCATCGGGCGCTCGGCACGTCCGGCATTGTCGGCAGCTCTCACATCCTGATAGATCTGTTGCAGCGCCAGAACCGCGAGCGGAATGCTGACGAAGCAGCCGTTCGGCCTCGTGAGGCCAACGAGCAGTCCCCAGAGAGACGCGGCGATCCAGTCGCGGTGGAGAAAGTGGTAACAGGCGGCGGCGGCGCCAAGCAGGAACAGCGATTCGGTGTACGGCGCATTGTAGAACAGCGCAAACGGATAGGCGGCAAGGAGAAGTGTGGCACCGGCCGCGCGCTCTGGCCCGATAAGATCGGATCCCAACCGTGTCACGTAGGCCAGAGCCCAGAAAAATGCGCCAAGCGAAATGACGACGCCCGCCCATAACGCGCGCAGCATCCGCCGCTCACGCGGAACGGTTCGATCCGACATTCCGAACACCGCGCCGAGCGGCCGCATCAGCATCGGCATCGCCGGAAAGAACGCGATGTTCCGCTGGCGCTGGAACGTGTGATCCCACGTGTAGCCGTCGAGCGCGATGTCGCCGTACCATCCGGCATCGAACCGCGCAGGCAGATTTGCCAGCGGATCTCTTGAGAGCACGAACCCCGGCGTGGCCGACAGGCCGATGGTGACAACGGCAAAGAAGGCGACCAGGAACACCGCGGGACGCGTCGCGACAAACGCGCGCAACGCCGCCGCAACATTCGGCCGCGCGACGACCGCGGCGTGAGCCCTCCTCACACGCCCCAGGATGCTCGGCCGCGGCCATAACAGGTGCCGCGCGATCTGGACGCACGCCGCCGCGTAGACCAGAAGCAGCGGAGGCGGGGGAAAGATCAGGACATTCCGGACAAACACGGCGGGGGTCGCCACGAGCGCGCACCATGCCGCCGCGGCAATCAGAACGGCGGTCATGATATCGGCAATCCGCGCGCCCCTGGTCAGCGGGTCAATGTCGGGTATCACAGGCATGAGTCGAGGCAGCAGAGTACTCTAGCGAAGCTGAGTTCCACTAGAGACACAGCAGAGTAAATTCACCACAGAGGTAGCAGAGTAAACGGAGTCTAAAGAATTTTTCTCTGTTTCCTCCGCTATCTCTGTGGTGAAGACCCTCCGATATCTCCGTCCGCTCCGCTCCCTCCAATGCGCAGGCCCTCATTTCCGCAGCTCGTATAACGATGACGGCGCGCCGTACCATTCCGCGCTGGCGATGTGCCGCACGCGCGGCATCGTCTCGAGGCGCTTGACGGTGGCGGCGCAGACCTCCGGTTCCCACAACCGGCAATGCACGGCGATATGCGTCACACCCGTCCGGGCAAGATAGTCGAGCGAGCTCGGATCGGGGAACCCGGACGTGCCGTCGACGAGCGCCGCGTACGAGCGCGGATTGAAGCCGCTGTAGCCGTTGACCATCGGCGTCCAATGCCAGATGGAGAAATACATATACGGAAGATTCTCGGCAAACCGATCCGGCTGCGCGTGGATCGGAAACTCGAACAACACCGCACCCGTCTTCGGAATCGATGCATAGATGCCCGGCGAGAAACGCCACATCGGCAGCCGGTCGTACCGCGGCCACGCGTCCACCATCAACGCCAGCGTGAAGAACGCAAGGGCGGCCGGGCGCGCGCGCGCGCCGGGTATACGCGCGAGTAACCGGCCGGCTCCCGCACCCGCGAGCACCGCAATCGTCAACCCGACGAGTATTCCGAATCGCGCAGGCACGCGGACCGACCGAAACGGCCATGCGAACCTGTACAAAGCCGGATAGAACACACCGTGCACACCGAGCGAGCCGTCGAACGCCACCACGCCCGCGGCGATGAAGGCCGTGCGGGTCGCGGTGAGCGGCGGCCACGCGCCGGCGGCCGCAAGCGACAGAGGCACCAGGCCCGGAAACAACGCGCGCTCCGCGTGGACGACGCGCGGAAGAAACGCGCGATACGTCGGGTTGCCGACACCCGGACGGAGGTAGTCCAACGGAACCGCGCTGAACTCCGCGACGCTTTCTGCCTGCCGGACGCCGCGTGCGGAAGCCGACGCGATGTACGCGCCGGCCAGAGGCCACACCAGTATCGCCGCAAGGCATCCCCCCGCGGCCGCGTACACGACGCGGACACCTGGTACTTTCCACGCGCCTGCCAGGACGACGGCAAACACCGCGGCATACACCGCGAGAAACAGGCCGTAATACATCGACGAGTACCACTGCGCCGCGAGCGCCAGCGCGAGCACGAGGGCGTACCGGCGTCGCCCGTCGCGCAGAATGCGATGCACTGCCAGCAGCACCACCGGCATCCACATCGTCATCTGCAGCTCCAGGTGGCTCAGATGGTTGAGGCGAAATGGACAGAGCGTGAACGTGACGGCAGTAATCCAGGCGGAAGGGCGTCCGTATCCGAGGGCGCGCACGAGCAGGTACGCGGAAAGACCGGACAGGATGAATGCCGCGAGAAGAACCTCGTTATAGGCGACGACCGGATGCACGCCCGCCCACGCAAGCGGCGCCGCGGCGAGAGCCGGAAGGATCATCGAATCCGAATAGGTGAGCGTGGCGGGAAGCGGATAAAAAATGTTCGCGTCAAACAGGTGTCTCGGATCGTGGGCAATCTGGTGCTGCACCCAGGCGATCCGCCACATGGAGAAGATCGGATCGCCGCGATCAGGGACAGCGTATAAGTCGGCGGCCTGCTGATGCAGGATCGTCAACGTCACCGCGACGAGCCCCAGGAACACCGCGGCGATCTCGCCGTGCCTGCTCACGAATCACTCATCACGAATCACTAATCACTAGTCTAGAACTGTTTCAAAACCTCTCGCGCCGCGATCGCCGAGTGTGTCGCGCAGAGAGCGCCGAGGACGCAGGGGGGCGCGGGAGCGACCGGATCGCCCGCGGGCGACCGCGAGGCCGGGTGATCCGGTCCCCGCCGCGCTTCTCGGCGTGCTCAGCGTCCTCCGCGCGACATACTCCGCGATCTCCCCGAGAGACTAATCACGAACCGCGAAACGCGAACCGCGCATCACGAATCGCGGCTCCCGGCCAGCGCTCGCTCTTCGACCCGAATCCGCCCAGCGATGAGGATACCGAAGACGACGACCGACAGCGTACCTGCGATCGGCGCCTGGGCCATCAGCGCCATCCCCGCCAGCTCCCCCATCACCCCGAGATAATTCGGGTGGCGCATGAACCGGTAGGGACCGCTCGTAATCCGCGTGGAGTCGGGAGGCACGAGCACGCGGAAGGTCCACCTCTCGCCAAGCGTCGCGATCGCCCAGTACTTGATCGTCTTGGCAAGCACGAAGACAACCGTCCCGGCAATGAACACCGCATTCGGCTGCGCACGGCGGGCCCAGGCCTCGAACGCCATCGCAAGAAATGCCGCGGGATACGCCAGTTGCATCAGCGGAAACACGTCGTTTTTGGGTTCGGCCGCGCCGGCCGATCGCAGGGCGCGATCGTGGCGGCCCGCCAGTCGCTTCTCGAACGCCATGGGGAGAAACGCCAGTGCCAGGAGGAGGACGAACAGGGGATCCATCAGGCGGCGTGAATGTCGCCGGCGTATCTGATCGCGTGCCGCAGCAACTGCGGCAGCACGGCGGCGCCGTACCCTGCCGCACGGACGGTGCCCGGATAGCCGACGAGCCAGCGCATGGTGCGATTGAAGCGCCACTTGGCGGAGAATTCGCGGCGGCGCGCGGCCAGCAGGCGGACGTGGGCGGAGGCCGTTCCGTGCTCGAGCGCGTGGAGCGCCTCGCCGGCAGCCAGCTCCGCACCACGAAGCGCGAAGCGCAAACCGTCGCCGGTCATCGGGTCGACGAAGCCCGAGGCGTCACCCGCGAGCAGCAGCCCTGGAGCACCTGCCACGTCACAATCAACGGCCAGTGGGCCCAGGCAGATCGGTTCCGCAATCATGCGCGCGTCCGCAAACCGGCCGCGGAGTTGAGCGTCGCCCAGCAACGCGGCAATCAGCAGGTCCTTCGGCGATCGTCCATCAAGCGTCGGTGTGACGAGGCATGCATTGGTGACACGGTTGGGCAGCGGCGCAACGCCCAGGTAATGCCCGGCCCGCACGTGCATCTCGCCAAACGCCGTCATGCTGCTGACGTTCTCGAAGTAGCCGCCGACCGCCCAGCGTCGAGGGCGCACGGCGGATCGCGACAGTCCCAGACCGCGTGCCACGCGCGAATACCGGCCGTCGGCCGCAATCACGAGGCGTGCGGTCACGTGGAGCGATCTGGCGTCGCGGCCTTTGACGGCAAGCCCCGCAATCTCGGGCTCATGGCCCGATGAATCAACGATGGCGCCCTGCACCAGCACGCCCTGCTCGATACGCGCGCCCGCACCCGCAGCCGCCATCACCAGCGCGCCGTCGAGCTCGCGGCGCCCCAGAGCCCGCCCGCACACGGAATCGTACCGTCCTTCGACACGCACCCCTTCGTCGCCCGTGACGATCATTCCCGCAAGCGGGAGCGAGCCACCCGTTGCGCACTCAAGCCCGAGCCGGTCGAGGACCGCGAGCGCCCCCGGATTCAGCGTATCGCCACACAGTTTCTGGCGCGGAAACTCTGCCCGATCGAAGACGAGCACCCGCGCCCCGGCCCGCGCGAGGATCGTCGCCGCGATGGCTCCCGCCGGCCCCGCGCCCGCGATCAGGACATCAAGCATGTCGCATCCGGGAGTTGACGAAGATAACGGAGTTCAAAGCGAAGCAACGGTGTAAACGGAGACGAACGAAGATTGATTGGGTTTTCATGAAAACTCTTCTTCGTTCTTTCTTCGTTCTCTTCGTTCCTTCGTTGTGAACTTCGTGAACTTCGTTAACTTCGATCCCCCCGGCCGAGGACGATGGCGCTGTTCTTCGAGCCGAAGCCGAGGCAGTTGCACAGCGCCGCCTCGGGCTGGGCGGCGCGGCCCCGGTTCGGAATGAAATCAAGATCGCAGTCAGGATCGGGATGCGCGTGGTTGATGGTTGGAGGGAGGAACCCGTCACGCATCGCGAGCGAGGCCGTCACGATTCCCGCAGCGCCGCTCGCCCCCTGGGGGTGTCCGATCATCGACTTCGTCGACGAGCCCGGCACGCGATCGGCGAGCGGACCAAACAGACGCCGCACGCAGCGCGACTCGACGGTGTCATTCAGGACCGTCGACGTGCCATGAAAATTCACGTATCCGATCTCTTCGATCCGGCGGCCCGATCGATCGATGGCCATCTGCATCGCGCGCACGATCTGCTCGCCGTCCGGATCCATCTGCACGCGATGATAGGCGTCGCACGTCGAGCCGTAGCCGTCAACCGTCGCGTAGATTCGGGCGCCCCGCGCCCGCGCGCGATCCTCGCGTTCGAGGACGAGCATCCACGCCCCTTCTCCCAGCACGAACCCGTCGCGGCCGCGCTCGAACGGCCGTGACGCCTCGGCCGGCCGATCGTTGTGGGCCGTCGAAACCGCGCGCATCTTGGAAAAGCCGAAGATCATGCCGGGTGTAACGCAGGCATCCGCGCCGCCTGACAGAATCACGTCCGCATCTCCCGCGCGGATGAGCGACGCGGCGTACGAGATCGCGTCAGTGGAGCTCGTGCAGCCCGTCGAGATTACATGGCTGATGCCGTGAAGCTCGAGCGCGATCGAGATCTCGCTCGACATCATGCCGACGATCGAGACGGGAATCGCATACGGCGTGACGCGTTTCCAGCCGTCGGTGAAGAACTCGCAGTATTGGCGCTCGGCGACGTCGATTCCGCCGGCGCCGCTCCCGACGAGCACGCCGGCGCCCGGTTCGTTCAGGCGCAGGCCGGCGTCGTGCCAGGCCTCCGTCGCAGCGATCACGGCAATGAGGGAGGCTTTCGAATACCGGCGGGGATCCGCACGGCCGTTCCGTTCGCTGCGTTCATCCGGCGCACGCTGTCCGATCGCGATGGCGTCGTCGATCGTGACGGCAGGCACCGGCGCCGCCACCGTGCAGGGATACAGAGACGCGTCGAAGTCGACGATCGCGCGCGTGGCGCTGCAGCCGCTCCGCACGTGGCGCCAGAAGCAATCGCGACCGACGCCGAAAGGCGACACCACGCCGATGCCGGTGATGGCGACGCGCGGAATTCCTGAGCCAGCCATCCTTCTATAATAGCGGCCGCACGATGGCCGGGCTTACATGGTTCGACCACGCGCGATACAATTCGAAAACCACGCCATACGGAATGGACGAGCGTCCCATCATCGGTTCCATGGAAAAAACGAGCCGCGCGGCAGTCATTTTCGCACCATCCCGTGGCGCCCTTATCACGGCTTTGGGCGGCGCCGCCGCTTTTGCCGCCTCCCTCGCCTACTTCCTCTATGCATACCTCGTGCGATTCGGGGTTACGACGGCCGACACCGCGATTTGGCGTCCCGCCCTGACCGATATCGCGCTCTTCAGCGCCTTCGCCCTTCACCATAGCCTCTTTGCGCGAACGCCGCTCAAGGCCTGGGTACGGCGGGTCGCGCCGCCCTTGCTCGAACGCTCACTCTACACCTGGGTCGCCAGCGCGATGTTTGCAGGCGTCTGCTGGTGGTGGATGCCGGTTCACGGGGAACTCTATCGACTCGAAGGCTATTGGCGATGGGTGGCGTGGAGCGTTCAAGCCGCAGGCGTCCTGCTGACCTTCCTGGGATCGCGCGCGCTTGATGTCCTGGAACTCGCGGGCGTCCGCGCCGTACTGACGGCACGTACCGCCCACGTTCCGCTCGAAACGTCAGGCGTCTTCGCTCTTGTTCGTCATCCGCTCTATTTCGGATGGGCGCTGTTCACGTTCGGCACACCGGATATGACCGCAACCCGCGCACTGTTCGCGGTCGTGAGTACCGGGTATCTCGCGCTCGCCATTCCGTGGGAAGAACGCGCACTGGTGACGACGTTTGGTCCCGAGTACGAGGCGTATCGGCGGACGACGCGATGGCGGATGTTGCCAGGCGTGTACTGAGGCGTGGAAACGTCACGCGGCGACGATCGACTGCTGCGGTTAGAGGTTGGAACCCCCGCCGGCCACTGCGCACAGACCCCAACACATCTCGCGCATATCATAAGGTACACTTTCAGATCAGCGATGTTGCCGCGTATCGTTACCGTTGCGCTCTTCTGGTTCCTGACCTCCGGCGCCGTACCCCCTCTAGTGGCGCGTCTGCCGGCTCCCATCGAGGACGCGATTCGTCACGTCACGGCGGCCGAGCTAAGGGCGTACGTCACGATCCTGGCGAGCGATCAGCTGTCGGGGCGTGGACTCGGAGACGCAGGAAATCGCGAGGCTGAGCGCTACATCACCGCTACGCTGCGCGACGGGAAAGTGCTGGCGGCGGCGCCCGATTACACGCAGCCCGTCGAGGTCTTTGAGCCTCGACTGGGAACCGACGGCCGGTTGACCATCACCAAATCGGACCGGCCATTTGCCGAGCTGGCTGTCGGCTCGGACCTGCTGCCGCTTCCCCTCTCGAGCGACCAGACAGCGAGCGGACCGCTCCTCTTCGTCGGACACGGCATCTCCGCGCCCGAACTCGATCACGACGACTACGCGGGCATCGACGCCCGCGGCGCGATCGTCCTTGCGCTCGACGACGCGCCGGACGCGTTGCGCCGATCACTCCGTATCTCGAGCGAGGACCGGGGAGAAATCGCCGCGGTCGGCCGCAAGGCCGACGATGCGCGCGCGCACGGCGCCGTTGGACTGATCGTGATCAGGTCGTATCTCGGAGATGCGCAGTACCTATGGCCCGAGCATCCGTCGGTCCGCGCCGCGACATATCGGCTCTATGCGCCCATGCGCGAGAAGCCGCTCGCCGTGGCCGCCATCTCCCAGCGTGCGGCAGGTTCAGTACGACAGGCGCTCGAGCGGCGGCAGTCACTGCACGCCACCTTGCGTCCCGGCGTGCTGGCGACGCCGATCGTCATGGACAACATCCTCGCCATCGTCGAAGGCCGGCGCGCCTCCGCTGAGATGGTCGTCGTCGGGGCGCACATGGATCATGACGGCATCGACGACATGGGACGGATTTACAACGGCGCGGACGACAACGCCTCAGGGACGGCAGCCGTGCTTGCGATGGCGTCCGCCTTCACGCACGCCGCGGCGGAGGGCGCTCGTCCCGCGCGCGCCGTCGTGTTCGCGCTCTGGAATGGCGAAGAGAAGGGCTCGCTCGGCGCTGAGTACTATGCCGGCCATCCGGTCCCGGGCCGCCGCGTCGTCGCCAACGTGAACCTGGACATGATCGGACGCGACGAGGACATTCCCAATCCGGACGATCCCCGCTTCCGTGGCTTCGAGAAGACCGCCGCGTCACAGAATACGAACGTCGTACATCTTCTCGGCTACACGTATTCGCCGGACCTCGCCCGTATCGCCGGGATCGCAAACGAGACGATCCACCTGACGATCAAGCAGGACTACGACCACGACTCACAGAACCTCGTGCGCCGGTCGGACAACTGGCCGTTCCTGCAGCGCGGCGTGCCCGCCGTTTTCCTGACGACCGGACTCCATCCGGACTACCACACGCCGGACGACGATACCGTCCGGATTGATTTCGCGAAGCTCGAACGGATTACGGCGCTGGCGTCGCGCATCGCCTGGATGGCTGCCGACGGTGATGCGCCGCGATTCAAGGGGCAATGATGGCTGACGCTGAAGTTTCCACTCCCGCTCCCCAGACGCCCTCGCTCCCCTCGGAGCTGCCGGTTGTGCCGCTTCGAGAGACCGTCGTGCTGCCGATGACCGTCGCGCCGCTTGGCGTGGGGCGATCGATTTCGGTAGAGGCGATCAACCGCGCGCTGGCCGGCGATCGGATGGTGCTGCTCCTGCTGCAGCGCGGGGAGGCGGATGAGCCCTCCCCCGACGATCTGCACCGCGTGGGGACGGTCGCGATCATCCGCCAGATGGCCAAGGCGCCGACCGGCATGCGCGTGCTCGTCGAAGGTGTCGCCCGCGCACGCGCGGAGTTCCTCCAGAACGATCGCGGCTTCCTCCGAGCGCTGTTGAAGCCGCTTCCCGAAACGGCGGAACGATCGATCGATATCGACGCCCGGGTGCGGCGGCTGCAGGAGCTCGTGGACCGGGCGCTGTCGCTTGCAACCGGCTTGTCGCCCGACATCAAGACCCTCGTGATGAGCCTCGACGATCCGCTCCGGATCGCGTACCTCCTGGCCAGCCTGCTCGACATGAAAGCAGAGGACAAGCAGCGCCTTCTCGAGGAGAACAGCCTGACCGTGAAGCTGGACGCGGTCTCGATGGTACTGGCGCGTGAAATCGAAGTCCTCGAGCTCAAGGGGCAGATCGAATCCAAGGCGGAGAAGGAAATGACCGACGCGCAGCGCCAATACGTGCTGCGCCAGCAGATGAAGGCCATTCAAACCGAGCTGGGCGAAGGGGACGGCGAGACGGCGGAGCTCCGCAAGCGCGTCGCCGAGGCGAATCTCCCCGACTCGGTCGCGGCCATCGCGAACCGCGAAGTCGACCGCCTCGAGCGAATGACTCCGGCGTCGCCCGAGTACCAGATGATCCGCACGTACCTGGACTGGGTACTCGACGTGCCGTGGGACAAGCCGACCGAGGACCGGCTGGATCCGATCGAGGCGCGTAAGGTCCTCGACATAGACCATTACGACCTCGACAAGGTCAAGGAACGCATCGTCGAGTACCTCGCGGTGCGGAAGCTCAAGGGGGACCTGAAGGGCCCGATCCTCTGCTTCGTGGGACCGCCGGGCGTCGGCAAGACGTCGCTCGGGCAGTCGATCGCGCGTTCGATGAACCGGAAGTTCGTGCGTATCTCGCTCGGTGGCGTGCGCGACGAGGCGGAGATCCGCGGTCACCGGCGCACGTATATCGGATCGATGCCGGGCCGCATCGTGACGGCGCTCAAGTCGGTAGGATCGTCGAACCCTGTGCTGATGCTCGACGAGATCGACAAGATCTCGGTGGGCGTTCAGGGCGATCCGGCGGCGGCGCTGCTCGAAGTGCTCGACCCCGCGCAGAACCACGCCTTCCGCGATCACTATCTCGAGATTCCGATCGACCTGTCCCGTGTCCTCTTCATTGCAACAGCAAATCAGCTCGGGACGATTCACCCGGCGCTGCTGGATCGGATGGAAATCATCACGCTCAGCGGCTACACGGAAGACGACAAGGTCCACATCGCGAAGATGTACCTGATCCCTCGGCAGCGTGAGGAGCACGGCCTCAAGCCTGAACACCTGGAGATCACGGACGCCGCGCTGCGGCGCATCATCATGGAGTACACCCGCGAGGCGGGCGTGCGGTCGATCGAACGGCAGATTGGCACCATCGCGCGGAAGGTCGCGGCGCGCGTGACAACCGACGCCGCGCACAGCGCGATCGTCGACGCGCCACAGGTGCCGGATTACCTCGGGCCGGCGCGATTCCGTTCGGAAGCCGCGTTCAGGACCTCGCGGCCCGGCGTCGCGACCGGCGTCGCCTGGACCGAAACGGGCGGAGACGTGCTCTTCATCGAAGCGGTCCTGCTGCCGGGCGGCTCCGGACACCTGACGCTGACCGGACAGCTCGGCAACGTCATGCAGGAGTCCGCGCGCGCCGCGCTCAGCCACGTCCGGCAACAGTCGGAAGCGCTCGGGATCAAGCCCGACATGCTGACCCGGCACGACGTTCATGTGCACGTGCCGGCGGGCGCCATTCCCAAGGACGGTCCGTCGGCGGGCGTCACGATCGCGACCGCCATCGTGTCGGCCGCGCGCGGCGAACCGGTGCAATCCGACGTGGCGATGACGGGGGAAATCACGCTGTCAGGTCTCGTGCTGCCCGTGGGGGGCATTCGTGAAAAAGCCCTCGCGGCGCGGCGCTACGGCATCAAGACCTTCATCCTGCCGGAAATGAACGAGCAGGATCTGGCGGAGCTGCCGCCGGATGTGCGCCGTGAGATGACATTCGTGCCGGCGCGCACGCTCGAGGACGTGCTGAAGGTCGCGCTCCCCGGCGTGCCGGTTCCTGACGTGCCCGTCGCGTAGAGGTGTTGACCCCCAGCAAACTTGGCGGAAATGAGACAACTTTTTCAGGTCAAGACCGTCCCCGCGTCAGCGGGGCGTTATCAAGGAATGCAATCTGGCGAGGCGGTGCCTCGACGGTCTGAGGCGCAGCCTCGCTAGCGCGGACTCGTGCCGTCCGTCTTCTTCTACATCTCGGGCCACGGCTTCGGACACGCGGCGCGCGAGATGGCGGTGATCAACGCGCTCGGCGCCCTCCTGCCCGATCACGCGATCGTCGTCCGCTCCTCTGCGCCGCGGTGGCTCTTCGACCAGACGGTCCGTGTCCCCATCAAGTTGCTCGACGGGGAAACGGACACGGGCGTCGTTCAGCTCGACAGCCTTCGTCTTGACGAGCCGGCCACGATTGCGCGCGCGGCGGAGTTCTATCGAGCCCTGGCCGGCCGGGCAGCCGCAGAAGCGAGCGTGCTTCGCGAACACGAGGCCAGGCTGGTCATCTCCGACGCCCCTCCGCTCGGCTGCGCGGCGGCTTCCCTCGCCGGGATCCCGTCGGTGGTGCTGTCGAATTTCACGTGGGACTGGATTTACGAGGCGTACGACAAAGAGCTCGCGGCCACGCCGGATCTGCTTCCGGCGATCCGCGGCGCTTACGCAGAGGCCACCGAAGCGTGGCGGCTCCCCATGCACGGCGGGTTTGCCACCGTTCGCCGCATCCTCGATGTGCCATTTGTCGCGCGCCACGCGCGCGCAGATCGCACGGCTCGCGAGGTGCGGTCCGATCTGTCCCTTCCGCTCGACACGCCGCTTGCGCTCGTGTCTTTCGGCGGCTACGGTGTGGCGGGTCTCCGCCTTGCCGAGCTCGACTGCCTCGACGCCGCCGGCGTCGTCGTCACCGCCCCCGCCGGGCAGATTGCCTCGATCGACGGACCCGTTCTGCGTGTGGCCGAAGAGGACATCTCCCGTCACGGACTGCGGTACGCCGACCTGATCGCGGCGGTCGACGTCGTCGTTACGAAACCGGGCTACGGCATCATCGCGGACTCGGTCGCGAACCACACCGCGATGCTCTACACGTCGCGCGGCCGCTTCGCCGAGTACGACGTCATGGTCGCCGAGATGCCCCGATTCCTGCGCTGCGAGTACCTCGACCTCGAGTCGCTCCTCGCCGGCCGCTGGCGCGACGCGCTGATTAGGCTGCTTCGTCAACCGCCTCCGCCGGAGCAGCCTCGAACCGATGGCGCCGAGGTCGTCGCGGATCTGATCGTCGAGAGACTTGCCGCTTTCCGCGGTTGAAGCCAACGGAGTGAGCGGAGGGAGAGAGAGCACGTCGACCCCGTTAACTCTAGAGTGGCTGGTCTCTCGCGGAGATCGCCGAGCGATCTCGGCGCGAGAGGTTTTGAAACCATTCCAGTAACCGGAAGTAGAATCTGCCCGAGGTCTGAATGATCAGTCGCCGTTCGTTTCTCTCCATGTCTGCCGGGTTCCCGGTGCTGGTAGCGCAAAGACGCGGCGGCGCGCAGGCGCAGCAGATGGACGAGGCGCTGCCGGCGTCGCTCGCCGCGCTGACGTCGATGCGAGACCAGGCACGGCCGATTACGAGCGACCAACGGCGCGCCCGCATCGAGAAGGCCCGGCGGCTGATGGCCCGGCAGAAGATCGACGCCCTCATCCTGTCTGGCAGCACGTCACTCGTCTACTTCACCAATATCCGCTGGGGCGGTGGCGAACGGTTGTTCGCCTGCATCATTCCCGGGAAGGGAGATCCCTTCTTCGTCTGCCCGGCCTTCGAGGAAGACCGCGCGCGCGAGCAGATCGCGCTCGGGCCGTTCGGCGGCGGGCGGGCGGATGTGCGCACGTGGAACGAGGACGAGAGTCCCTATACGCTCGTCGCGCAGGGCCTGAAGGATCGCGGCGTCGTCACCGGCACGGCAGGCGTCGAGGAAACGATGAAGTTCGTCTGGAGCGACGGCATTCGTTCGGCCGCTCCGCAGTTGCAGATCGTCAGCGGCACGCCGATCACCGCGGGCTGCCGCATGATCAAGGACGAGCACGAGCTCGAGCTCATGCGGCTCGCTTCGGCAGCCACGCTGAAAGTCTACGAGGCCGTGTATCGCGCGCTGCAGCCCGGCATGACGCAGACTCAGGTGTCGCGCCTGATTGACGCCGGGTATCGGCGCGTCGGCTTCCCCGGTGAGGCCAGCGTGCAGGTTGGCGAGTACACCGCGCTCCCCCACGGTTCCATCACGCCGCAAACCATTCGCGACGGCACGATCATCATGATCGACGACGGGTGCAGCGTCGAGGGCTACCAGTCCGACATCACGCGCACCTTCGTGCTCGGAAAGCCGACCCCGAAGATGAACACGGTCTTCGACGTCGTCAAACGGGCCCAGACCGCCGCGCTCCAGGCCGCGCGTCCCGGTGTACCGCTCGAGTCCATCGATGCAGCCGCGCGCAGAATCGTCACCGATGCGGGGTACGGCCCCGGCTTCACGTACTTCAGCCACCGCCTGGGGCACGGCATGGGGATGGACGGCCATGAATGGCCGTACCTCGTGAAGAACAACATGTTCGGATGGGACAAGGCGCTGACGGCACAGCCGGGCATGGTCTTCAGCGACGAACCGGGAATTTACATCCGCGGCGAGTTCGGCGTGCGTCTGGAAGACGACATGTATATCACCGGCGACGGCGCGAAGCTGTTCACGCCGCAGTCGGAGTCGCTGGAGAAGCCGTTTTAGAATCTATGAATTGGCGAACTGGTCAATTCACCTAGTTCGATACTTCACTAATTCCCAATTACTTGATCACGGTCACGAGCGACCAGATCTTCGGGATATTGACCTTCTCGATCGACTGAGGCCGCAACTCGGCCTGCGCGAGGAACGCCGGCAGATCCAGATCCGCCTTGAACCCGATGTGAATCGTGAACGGCGAAATCAGCCGCTCGATTCTTGACAGGATGGCGTTCGGACTGAGGAAGTGATTCAGGACGATGATGCGGCCGCCGGGCCGGCACACGCGGCGCATTTCGTGCGCTACCTTCACGGGATCCGGCACGACGCTGATCAGGTACGGCGCGTAGACGATATCAAAGGAGTCGTCGGCGAATTTCAGATCCGCCGCGTCCATCTGCAGCAGACGGACGTTTCGAACGTCCTTTCGGGCTGCGCGCTCCCGCGCAATCTCGAGCATTGGCCCGCTGAAGTCGATGCCGACAACCGAACAGTTCTTCGGGTAGAGCGACAGGTTGATGCCGGTCCCGACGCCGACCTCGAGGACCCGTTCGCCCGACTGGATGTCCATGCGCTCGATCGCCTGAAGCCTGCCCGGATGCAGCGTGGGCCCGAAGGTGATGTCGTACACCTTCGCCAGCTTGTCGTAGACCTCTTCAACGAAGTCGTTCTCGACGGCAATCACCGACAACGCGCGCGTCAAGGCATCCGACCCCGACGCTAGTTCGTCCGACGAATCGACTTTGCGATCGAATAAGGGCATCAGAACCCCAGTATGGCGGAACACACGAAAAGACCGCTCGTCTCCAGAACGAGCGGCGAGTTTTTGGACTATATCGCGTAAGTATGGATGGGGCAAGCGCGACGGGACAAAGGACTACGCCAGGCCATCAATGACCCCGAGCGCGCCTTCAATCGACTCGCTGGTGGTTGAAATCTGGAGGCCCTGGACCAGCGGGCGGATTTCAGCCGCAATCTCGCGGGCAATCGCCAGCCCTTCAGCCGCGGCCCGACCGTCCGCGTCTGCACGTCGCATCCGGTCCACCACCACCTCAGGTACGCGGACACCCGGTACCTCATTCGCCATGAACTCGGTGTGGCGCAGGCTTTCGAGGGGGGCAATGGCCGCAAGCACCGGAATGCGGAAAGCCTCGATGCGGCGAAGGAAGCGCGCCAGCTCTTTGGCATCGAAGACGAGCTGAGTGATCGCGAACTCGGCCCCCGCCTTGACCTTGTACTCGAAGCGACGCAGTTCTTCGTCCGGATCCAGCGCGGCTGGATTGGCGGCGACACCGATATGAAACGCCGTGGGCACGCCGATGCTCTGTCCGCCGATATCCGATCCCCGATTGAGGGACGTGACCATGTTCGTGAGGCCGATCGAATCGACGTCGAACACGCCGGTCGCGTCCGGATAATCGCCGATCTGGGGCGGATCGCCGGTGATGAGCAGCAGATTGCGCACGCCCATCGAGTGCGCCCCCAGGAGGTCCGACTGCATTCCGAGAAGGTTTCGATCCCGGCACGCATAGTGAAGAATCGTCTCAACGCCGGCCTGCTGCTGCACCAGCACTGCGGCCGAGAGCGCGCTCATCCGCGCGCCGGCGCGCGGGCCGTCCGGGATATTCACCAGATCGACCCCGTGGATGCGAAGCTGCCGCGCCCGGTCGACCAGCGCCTCGGCGCGAAAGCCCCGCGGAGGCACCAACTCGACGCTGACGACAAACGCCGCGCGCGCGAGGCCGTTGGCCATCCGCGACTTCTCCGCCCGCGCCACCGGATCGACAAGCGGCGCCGCAGCCGGCGCGGTGCGGCCCGCGCCTGCCGACACGCGCTTCGAGCCCACGGCCACCGATCCATTCGACGCGAGCGCCCGTACGGCCACTTTGATGTGCCGGATGTGCTCGGGCGTCGTGCCGCAACAGCCCCCGACGAGCCGCACGCCGTTGGTGATGAAGCGGCGCGCGTACGACGCCATGTATTCGGGTGAACACAGATAGATGTTCCGGCCTTCAATCTCGCGCGGGCGTCCGGCGTTGGGCTGCGCCGACAGCTTCACCGTCGCCACGTGCGCCATCCGTTCGATACTTTCGAGCATCGCCGCCGGACCGACGCTGCAGTTGAGGCCCACAACCTGCGCTCCCAGACGCTCCAGTTCCGGCACGAAGGTCTCGGGTGCCGCGCCGTCGAGGCTGTTGCCGTCGTCTTCGGTTGTCACCTGAGCGACGATCGGCAGATCGCAGACGCTGCGGACCGCGCGGATCGCCGCGCCGATTTCGTTCACGTCGCGGAACGTCTCGAGCACGAACAGGTCGACGCTCCCTTCGACGAGCGCACGGGCTTGCTCCCGGAAGAATTCCTCCGCTTCATCGACGCCGGTCTTGCCCCAGGGCTCGATGCGAATGCCGAGCGGACCGATCGCGCCCGCCACATATACCTGCTCGCGCGCCGCGTGGCGCGCGATCTTCGCCCCCTGAAGGTTGATCGTATGCACGCAATCCGCAAGCCCGTGCGCCCCGAGCTTGATCCGATTCGCGCCGAATGTGTTCGTTTCGATCACATCGGCGCCCGCCCGCACGTACGCCTGGTGGACGTCCGCGACGAGCTCGGGCTGCGTGAGGTTCAGCTCGTCGAACGACCGGTTCAGAAAGATGCCTCGTGCGTACAGCATCGTGCCCATCGCGCCGTCACAGACGAGCACACGCTGGTCGATCGCTTCAAGGAAGGAGAGCCTGGACATAAAACTCTACAACACTACATGGTACTCCAACGTCGCCGCCTCGACGAGGAGGTAGGACCTCGAGACGAGATCGAGGCACACCGACCGCACGCCCTGCACCTCCATCTCCGTGAAGCGATGATGATGGCCAAACAGGTGCAGCCGCGGCTTCATTGCGCCAAGGATCTCGTTGATGGGCGTTTTGCCGGCGTCGTTGCCACGTCCGACACGAAACGGCCGCGGCGCTTCGTGCGTGAGCAGGATGTCCACGCCCTGCATCCGTTTGCAGGCCTCCACCTCTCCCCGGACGAAATGGCGGCGGCGATCGGCCAGCTCGGTGGCTTTCGGCGAGCCTTTCTTCGGATGCGGCAGCTCGGAAGCCGCCATCTCGTATACCGTCGGCGCGAACGTCCCGCCAAGACCGGCGACGCGCAGCCCCGCGATGGACTCGAGCGTGCCGTTTGGAATGTGATGGTGGCCGGCGGGCAGATCGCCCGAGGCGATCAGATCGAAGTTCTCGTTGTTTCCTTTGATCCAGTAGAGGGGCGGGTCAAAAGGCTCGTAGCACCCCGAGGCGTCGGCGACGTCTCCGACCGACAGCCAGAAATTAACGTCGGGGTGTTGCCGCATGATGCGGCGCACGCTGGCGAAATCTCCGTGAATGTCACCTAAGGCGCCAAACATGCATTCGGTGAATTCGTGAATGACTGGGTTGGTGAATTCACCTATTCACGAATTCACCAATTCGCCGATTTCATTTGCTCGTCGTCGCCGGGACGAGCAAGTCGGCCTTGTCCCAGATGAAGTCCTTGTTGCTGTAAACGGCGAGCTCGTAGTCCTTGCCCATGAAGATCGCCGACACCGGGCAGGCCTCTTCGCAGTAGCCGCAAAAGATGCAGCGCGTTTTGTGGATCTGGTAGACCTTGGCGTAGCGTGGCCCCGCCTGCACCGACCCGTCGTTTTCGGCCGCCTCCAGGTAAATCGCGTCCGCCGGACACGCCACCGCGCACAGCCCGCACGCGACGCACTTCTCGAGGCCGTCCTCGTCGCGCATCAGGACCTGTTTTCCACGGTATTTCGGGAAAACCGGAATCTTCTGGTCCGGGTAATTGACCGTGATGGGTTTTCTGAAAATGTGCTTCAGCGTGGTCGCGAAGCCGACAATGAACGGACGAATCATGCCTGCGATCATATATCAAAGGGACAAGGGACAAGAGACACGGGACAGGAGAGAGGGGAAAAAGAGAAAAGGGAAAAGCGCCTGCAAAGCCAGGCGTTATAATTGAAAGACTCAATGCCACAGGCCACGAAAGCGCTTACGGCCGGGCAGTTCCTGCTCACGACGCTTGTCGTGAAGGTCGCGATCGTCGCGATCCTCTCTACGATGCTCGTACGGTTTCCATGGTTCCGGCGTATCCTGCTCACCGAGAAGCGGGACTGGCCGGAGCGCCTGATCTTCGCTGCCAGCCTCGGCGTACCGCTCACCGCTGGCGTCGTCGCGCGCCTCCTCATCAACTACGACGCGGCGGACCTGACACTGGCCGGCGCCTTCCTCGCCGGGCTGCTCGCCGGTCCGTACGCAGGCGCCATCGTCGGCTCGATGGTCGGGATCCCGCCGCTCATTGCCGGGGAATGGATTGCGCTGCCGTTCGCCGTGGGGTGCGGGTTTGCCGGCGGCGGCCTGCGTGAGATTTGCCCCAAGGAAGCGATCTGGCACTTTTCGCCGCTGTTCTTCACAGACCTCCATCGCCACGTGTGGCGCCTCGTGCGTCGCTTTCAAATCGACTGGGTCGTGATCCTGCTGGCAGCACCGATTGGGCTCGAGATCCTTCGGCAGTTTCTCGGTGACAGGTTCCACGAAAACAGGATCTTTTACCTCGCTCCGCCTGCCGGCGAAGCCTGGTTTGCCGTACTGATCGTGCTGGCCACGGTGTTGTGCGTCGCGATCCCGATCAAGATCTGGAACAGCGCGCGGATCGAGCACCGGCTGCAGGAACAGGAAAAGCTGCTGATGGCGGCACGCGTCGAGGCGCTGGCCAGCCAGATCAATCCGCACTTTCTCTTCAACACGCTGACATCGATCTCCTCGCTCATCCGATCGCAACCCGAGACCGCCCGGATGCTGATCGTGAAGCTGTCAGGTCTCCTCCGCCGGCTGCTCCGCAGCCAGGAGCATTTCGTGACGCTGCGCGAAGAGCTCGAGGCGATCGACGAGTATCTCGACATCGAGAGCATCCGCTTCGGCCCGAAGCTGCGCATCGAGAAATCCATCGATCCCGACAGCCTCGACGTGGTCATGCCGAGCATGCTCCTCCAGCCGCTCATCGAGAACTCCATCAAGCACGGGCTCTCGCCGAAAATCGGAGAGGGGCGGATTACGATTCGCAGCTCACGGCAGAACGGCCACGCGATCATCGACATCATCGACAACGGCGTCGGCGTCTCGACCAGTCATGTCGATCGCGTCAAGTCGGGCGGGATCGGACTGCGTAACGTCAACGAGCGTCTGCGGGTCATCTACGGCGCAAACTATCAGCTGCAGCTCGACAGCGTCCCGGGCGAAGGTACTTGTGCGCGGATTGTCATTCCCGAGCTCGTGGTCCCGTCGAAGATCACCGCGTAGAACCATGGACGGGCAAACGCTTCGAACGATCGTGGTCGACGACGAGCAGCTGGCGCGCGAGGAGCTGTGCTTTCTCATCGGGCAGCTGGACGAGGTGGACGTCGTCGGGCAGGCGGGCAACGGCATCGAAGCGCTCCGGGTTGTCGAGGAGCAGTCTCCCGACCTTGTCATGCTCGATGTGCAGATGCCCGGGCTCACCGGTTTCGAGGTTGCGCGCCGGCTGCTGCGGGCGGGGATCGATGCGCAGTTCATCTTCGTGACCGCCTACGATCAGCACGCCATCGAGGCCTTCGAGGTGAACGCGGTCGACTACCTGCTGAAACCTGTGGAAGCTGAGCGGCTGGCGACGGCGGTGGACCGCGCGCGCCGCCGGATTCAGACGGATCGGCCGGCCGCCAAAGGACGATCGGTAGACGAAATGGAACGGCTCCTGCTGCTGTTGTCGGATCGGCAGGACCGGCGCGAGCAGCTCGCCCTCAAGGTCGCGGATCGCTTCCTGCTGGTCCAATCGGACGAGGTGGTTCACGCCTCGGTCGAAGACGATGTCATCACGGTTGTAACGAACAGCTTGTCTGGAACGTCCAACTATCGGACACTGGATGAACTGCAGGCGCGCCTCGACCCCGCGGTGTTCTGGCGGGTGCATCGGTCGCACCTCGTAAATATTAATAAAATCAAGGAGATAGTGCCCTGGTTCAGCCGAAACTACATCCTGAAGATGCGGGACGGCAAGGGCACCGAAATCCCGGTGAGCCGATCGCAGACCAAACGGCTCCGTGAGTATTTAAGGTTATGAGCAACCAGTACGACCCGTATGCACCGCCGCCCCCACAGCCGGCTCCGTACAACTCCTCGCAGCCGATGCCGGCCGCCGATGCTCTGACAGCACCGGAACAGATCGTGTCGACCGAGCCGGTCCCGGCCCTGGCGGGCGGGATTCCGGCCCCACCCGATGCGCGTCTGGCGATCGACGGCGGCGCGCTGCGGATGGAACGTGTGGTCGAGGAGCTGATCGCGTGGCTGAAAACGCTCGCGTCAGCCGCTGTTTACGCCACGCTCATCGTCACCTTCGGCTTTCAGGTGGCTCGCGTGGAAGGGCACAGCATGGCGCCGACGCTTGCCGACCAGGATCGCCTGATCGTCAACAAACTGGCGTATCGGATCGGCGAACCGCGCATCGGCGATATCGTCATGCTGTACTACCCGAACGATCCGAACAAGTCGTTCGTGAAGCGCGTGATCGCCGAGGAAGGCGACCAGGTCCGCATCGTCGACGGTAAGGTGTACCGCAACGACATCCTCCTCGATGATTCATTTATTGCGCCCGACTTCCGCAGCCACGACGACTGGGGTCCGCAGGTGATTCCGGAAGGCTACTATTTTGTAATGGGGGACCACCGCAACAACAGCTCCGACAGCCGTCACTGGGGCTTCGTGCCGAAGAAGTACATCATCGGCAGGGTACAGTTGCGCTGGTGGCCGCTCGCACACGCGCGGATGTTCTAGTCCTGGCCCGCAACGACGCGGTCAACCGCGTCCTTTTTCGTGTTCTCATCCTGAACCTGGCGGTGGCGGTGGCGAAGCTGATGCTTGGCTACGCCACAGGCGCCGTCAGCGTCATCTCGGACGGATTCCACTCGTTGACCGATGCGGCGTCGAACGTGATGGGGCTCGTGGGACTTCGCGCCTCGCTCAAGCCGCCCGACGACGATCATCCTTACGGCCATCGCAAGTACGAGACGCTCGCGGCGGCCGGTATTTTCATCTTCCTGCTGTTCGTCGTCGTCGAGGTCAGCCGGTCCGCGCTCAACCGCCTGGCCGGCGGAGCGGCGCCGCGCGTCACGATCACGAGCTTCGGGGTGATGATTGTGACGCTGGTGATCAACCTGTTGGTCGTGCGCTACGAAGGGAGCGAAGGACGCCGGCTGCACAGCGAGCTGCTGCACGCCGACGCGATGGCCACCAGGAGCGATGTGCTGACGTCGTGCGCGGTGCTGATTTCGCTGGCCGCGGTGTGGCTCGGCTATCCCGTGCTGGATCCGATCGGCGGCCTGCTGATCGCGGTCTTTATCGCGCGGACCGGGTGGGAAATCGCGCGCGACACGTCGCGCGTCCTGTCCGATCGCGCCGTGCTTGCGGAAGATGATATCCGCCGGGTTGTGATGAGCTCACCCGGCGTCGTGGGCTGCCACCACATCCGCTCCCGCGGGTCGGCCGATCATACGTTCGTCGATCTGCACGTCTGGTATCCGCCCGACATGCCGCTCCACGAGGCCCACCGGCTGTCGCACATCCTGAAAGACCAGCTGATGTCGACGTATCCGCAGATCGCCGACGCGATCATCCACATCGAGCCTCCGCCGGGGGGGCAATCACTAAGCACTAATCCTTGAACCGCCAGCCGCCAGCCGCCAGCCGCTAATCGTGATACAGCGCCTCGATTTGATCGTGCCACCGTTGCTCGACGACCTTGCGCTTCACTTTAAGGGTTGGCGTCAGCTCGCCGGACTCGACGGTGAACTCCGCGGGTAACAAGGCGAGCCGCTTGATGCGCTCGAACTGCGACAGGTCGCGATTGAGCGCGTCCACAACTTCCTGGTATAACGCGACGACGTCCGGACGCGTGACAAGATCGTCGCGAGTCCCGGGCGGCCGCCCCAGATCTTTCAGGCGGCGCTCAAGCGCCGGGAACTCGGGCACGATCAGGACAGCCGCATATTTCCGGCGATCGCCGAGCAGGACGGCTTCGCCGACGAGCGGGCTGCGCCTCAGCACGCCCTCGATCGGCTGCGGCGCGATCTTCTTCCCGCCCGAGGTGACGAGCAGATCCTTCTTGCGATCGGTAATCGTGAGGTAGCCCTCCCCATCGATCTGCCCGATGTCGCCGGTATGAAACCATCCGTCCTGCAAGGCCTCTGCCGTCGCTTCGGGCTTGTTCAAATAGCCGCGCATGACGTTCGGCCCACGAGCCAGAATCTCTCCGTCGTCCGCAATCCGGAGTTCCACGCCGGCAATCGGACGGCCCACCGTGCCGACGCGCAGCGCGTGCAGCGGGTTGAACGTCAGGATGGGCGCCGTCTCGGTCAGTCCGTAACCTTCGATGATGGGCACGCCGATGGCCTGAAAGAACTCCATCACGCTGGCGGCGAGAGGGGCGCTTCCCGACGCCACGAAACGCAGTCGTCCGCCCAGCTTTTCGCGAATCGTCGAGAACACCAGCCGCTCGCCGATCGCGTTTTTCAGCGACGTGATCGGACCGGCCGTCCGGCCCCGCAGGACCGCGCGGGCCCGGTCCAGCCCCGCGTTCACGGCCCATCGGAACATTGCGGCCTTGATGCCGCCGGTCTTCTGGCCCGTCTCCAGGATGCGCGCGTGGAGCTTCTCGTATACGCGCGGCACACCGGTCAGGACCGTCGGCCGGACGCGGGCAAGATCGCGCGCGATGGTCTCGAAGGATTCGGCGAAGACAATCGTGACGCCGGAAAACAAAAAGATGTACGCCACCATGCGCTCGAACGCATGGCTCAGCGGCAGGAACGACAACGCCACGTCGTCCTGCGAGATCTCGAGCGCGGCGGCCGCGGCGCGCATGTTGGCTACGAGGTTCGCGTGCGTCAGCATGACACCCTTGGGCTCGCCCGTGGTGCCCGAGGTGTAAATGACGGTCGCCAGGCTGTCGGCGGCCACGGCGCGCGCGCCGTCCCGAAATTCGCGGGCCGCGCCCCACTCTCCCGTCATCCGCGCGTGTCCGCGACGCTCGACCTCCTCGAGCGGCAGGACCGACGCGTCAGGCGGGGCGCCGGCCGCGGCCGCCGTGTCCATCACGACGATGGCCTCGAGCGTCGGAAAGAGATGCCGCACCTCCTGCGCCTTCTCGAGCTGCAGGCGCGTCGAGACGATTGCGAGCCTGGCACCGGAATCCTGAAGGATGTAGCGAGCCTGCGACGCGGACAGCGTGGGATAGATCGGCACGGTGACCGCACCAGCCGCGAGGACCGCCAGATCGCACAGGAGCCACTCCGGCCGGCTCTCCGCGATGATCGCCACGCGATCGCCGCCCGACACGCCAATCGAACGGAGTCCCAGCGAGAGATCGCGGATGCGCTCGAACACGTCCTTGCTTGAAAGCCAGACGATGTCGTCGCCGCGGCAACGGCCGATCGTGTGCGGCCTGGGAAACCGTCCCATCATGTGGAACGGCAGATCCGCGATCGTGTTCACAGCGGTGTCGATCTCGACATCCTGGTCGTCAGCGGTCATCAACGGGCGCAGCGTAGCACAATCATTTCCGGCCCTGTCGCTGAAAGATCCGAACACGAGAACGAGAGAACGGGAGAGACAGCGTCTGTCGCTGATTGACGTGTGCGCGCGCTACAATGGCACTTTGTGAAAGAAGGGAACAAGAGCCGGACCGGGCCGCGCAAGGCGGCAGCCGACGCGTCGGAGCCGGTATCCGAGCTCACCACCAACCGGCTGTCGGTGTACTTGCGCTGCCTGAACGTGCTCGACGCGGCTGGCGTGCGCACCGTGTCCTCGCAGGGGCTGGCCGAACAGTTTCACCTCAACGCCGCCCAGATCCGGAAAGACCTCGCGTACTTCGGCGAGTTCGGGGTGCGCGGCGTCGGCTACTACGTGAAGGATCTTCGCCGGCATCTCAGGCAGATCCTCGGCGTGGACGGCCGCGTGGCCATCGCCATCGTCGGCGCCGGAAATCTGGGGCTGGCGCTCGCGGACTACCCGGGCTTCCGTGAAGAAGGGTTCGAGATCGCGGCGCTCTTCGATACCATGCACGAGAAGATCGGCCGTCGCTCCCGTGCGGGGGTGCCGATCCATGATGTTCGGGAGTTCCGGCGACTCGTCCGGCGTGCGGGCATCCGCATCGCCGTGATTGCAGTGCCCGCCGACGCCGCGCAGTCCGTGGTCAACACGGTAGTTGGGGCGGGCGTCAAGGCCGTGCTGAATTTTTCCCCGGGAACGTTGAAGGTGCCGCCGGACGTCAAGCTGAAGAGCGTGGACCTGACGGTTTCACTCGAAAGCCTGTCGTTCTTTCTCGCGCAAGGTGATCTCAATGGGTAGAGTCGCCCGAAAGGCGCACAAGAGCCGGCTGTCGCATGTCGATGCGCGCGGCCATGTCCGCATGGTGGACGTCAGCGAGAAGGCGGTCACGTCGCGGGAAGCGGTCGCTCGCGGCCGGATCACGATGTCGCGCGAAGCCGTGCGGCAGATTCGAACGGGCGCCGCGAAGAAGGGGGACCCGCTCCAGACCGCCAGGGTTGCGGGCATCCTGGCGGCGAAACAGACATCCAACGTGATCCCGCTGTGCCATCCGCTGCCGCTCTCGCATGCGGGGGTCACGCTCAGGCCGCTCGCCGATGGCTACGAGATCGAAGCGCGCGTGCGGACGACCGCGCAGACCGGCGTCGAGATGGAAGCGCTCCACGCCGTCGCCATCGCCGCGCTCACCATCTACGACATGATCAAGGCGGTCGACAAGGCCATGGTCATCGGCGAGATCCGCCTGGTGGAAAAGCGCGGCGGCCAAAGTGGCGACTTCAGGCGTTGACCATCTCCCGCACGATCCTCGTCGGCATCTACAGTCCTTTCGCGTCCTGGAATATCCCTGCCGCGTACGTCGATCGACTTCGCCGGGAGTTCCCGGAACACCGGATCGTTCACGCATCCACCGAGAACGAAGCGCTCGAGCGCATTCCGGCGGCGCACGTGGCCTTCATGTCCGAAGTGCGTCCGGAGCACCTCGCGGCCGCTCGACATCTCGAGTGGATCCACAGTCCGGCGGCGGGACTGGGGGGCATGCTCTTCCAGGCGATGGTCGAATCGCCCGTGAGGATGAGCAACTCCCGAGGCATCAGCGCCGACACGATCGCGGAGCACGTGCTCGCCGTCACGCTGGTCATGTTTCGCAAGCTGTCGCTCGCCTTTCGAAGCCAGGCCGAGCGAACGTGGGCGCAGGATGCGATGCTCGCGGGCCCGCCGCTCCGAACGATTGCCGGATCGCACGTGCTGGTCGTCGGCCTGGGGGCTATCGGCACTGCAACAGCGCGCC
The DNA here is from genome assembly GCA_038320555.1 of Vicinamibacterales bacterium. Lineage (GTDB taxonomy): Bacteria > Acidobacteriota > Vicinamibacteria > Vicinamibacterales > 2-12-FULL-66-21 > JALZOC01. The sequence goes on from JBBQEJ010000005.1 coordinate 70,809, forward strand.
GGATGGCCGCACTTGGCGCGCGGGTGACAGGGATCCGCCGTAGAGCAGCGCGCGACAATGCTCCGGAAGCCCCGCCGGAGTTCGTCGATCTGGTTGCAGCGCCCGACGCCTTGCTCGATCTGTTGCCGCTGGCCGACGTGGTCGTGCTGGCCGCGCCACAGACGCGCGAGACGCGCGGATTGATTGGCGCCCGCGAGCTGGCTGCGATGCGCCGCGACGGGCTCCTGGTGAACGTCAGCCGCGGCCAGCTCGTTGACGAAGCGGCGCTGGCGGCCGCCCTGGCAGCTCCCCGCGCCGGGCGGACCCTCGGCGGCGCGGCCCTCGACGTCTTCGAGCACGAACCCCTGTCCCCCGACAGCCCGTTGTGGACGCTGCCGGACGTGCTGATCACACCCCACATGGCCGGGTTTCGCCGGGACCATTGGGACGCGGTCACGACGCTCTTCGCGGAGAATCTGCGTCGCTTCGAATCCGGCCAACCGCTGCTGAACGTCGTCGATAAAGTAGCAGGATACTGAGGCAGCCCTGAAGGGCGGCGCTACGTACCGCAGGAAGTGACGGTATACCGCAGGAATGATGGTCTAGCGCAGCCTTTCAGGGCTGCCCGGTCAGCAATCGCCAATCAGCAATTGTTTGTGACACTATCTGGCCCCATATGGCTCATATCCAGACACCGGCGCCGCCAGCTGTTCCCGGCACGACGTTCAAGCCCTACGTCCCGGCGACGGAATCGCCGGCCGAATTCACCGTTAAGGCCCTCATTCTGGGTGTGCTGTTCGGCCTGCTTTTCGGAGCCTCCACGGTCTACCTCGGCCTCAGAGCCGGCCTGACTGTCAGCGCGTCGATTCCAATCGCGGTGCTCGCAATTTCCGTGCTGAAGCGCCTCGGCGGATCGACGATCCTCGAAAACAACATCGTGCAGACGATCGGCTCGGCTGGCGAGTCGCTCGCCGCGGGCGTCGTGTTCACGATTCCAGCGCTCATCTTCCTGGTCCCGTACGGGCCTGCGTACTTCAATTACGTGCAGATCACTCTCCTGGCGATTGCAGGCGGGATCCTCGGCGTACTGATGATGGTGCCGCTGCGCCGAGCCCTGATCGAGAAGGAGCATGGGGTGCTCCCCTATCCGGAGGGCACCGCGTGCGCCGACGTCCTGGTCGCGGGCGAGCGCGGCGGGGCGCTCGCGCGCACGGTGTTCATGGGCCTTGGCACCGGCGCATTCTGGAAATCTCTCTCCTGGATCTTCCAGATCTTCCCCACCGCCATCGGCTACACGGTGGCGCGGACGGGGGTGTTCCCGAACGCGACGCTCAACCTCGATCTGTCACCGGAGTACATGGGCGTCGGGTACGTGATCGGTCCGCGGATAGCGGGCGTGATGTTTGCCGGTGGCGTCCTCTCCTGGCTCGTGTTGTTGCCGCTGCTGTCGATCCTCGGCAACTACATGACCGTTCCATTCCCGCCGGTGCCGGCAAGCGGCCTGCGGATCGACCAGATGTCGGCGCGGCAGTTGTGGAGCGCCTACATCCGCTACACCGGCGCGGGGGCGGTGTTGGCCGCAGGGCTCATTACGCTCGCGCGCACGCTTCCGACCATCGTCTCGTCGTTCCGCGAGAGCGTCAAGGACTTCGGCGCCGCGGCCGGCTCGGGCGGACGGCTTCGCACCGACCGCGACATGCCGCTGACCGTTGTGCTCGTCGGATCGCTGCTCGTCGCGCTCTTTCTCGCCGTCACGCCCGGCATGCCGATGCAGTGGAATTTCGTCGCCGCGATCCTGATTGTCATCTTCAGCTTCTTCTTCGTCACGGTGTCGTCGCGCATTACCGGCCTCATCGGCAACTCATCGAATCCGATCTCCGGCATGACGATCGCGACGCTGATTATGACCTGCAGCATTTTTGTGGCGGTAGGGTGGCTCGGGGATGCGTACGCGCCCATTGCCCTTGGTGTGGGCGCCGTTGTCTGCATCGCCGCCTCCATTGCCGGCGCAACCTCCCAGGATCTGAAAACCGGTTTCCTCGTGGGCGCAACGCCTGTTCGCCAGCAGGTCGGCCTCATTATCGGCGTCGTCGCGTCATCGTTCGTCATCGGGATGACCACGCTCTACCTGCACAGCATCATGGTGATCGGTTCGACGTCGTTGCCCGCACCGCAGGCGACGCTCATGGCCACGATCATCAAGGGGCTGCTCAGCCAGAACCTGCCATGGGGACTGGTCCTGGTCGGCGTGTTCATCTCGGTCACCCTGGAGCTCTGCGGCATTCGCTCGCTGTCGTTTGCCGTCGGCTCGTACCTGCCGATCGCCACGACTGCCCCGATCTTCGCGGGCGGGGTCGTGCGCTGGCTCGTCGAGCGCAAAACCGGCAAGGCTGAGGATTCCGAAATCAGCGCCGGTACGCTCTTCAGTTCCGGACTGATCGCAGGTGGATCGCTCGCAGGCATCCTGTACGCGGCGTTATTCGGACGGAACATCATCAAAGAAGCAGACGATCCAGGGACGCTGGGCCTCATTCCGTTTCTCCATAACGGAACGATGGGCACGGTGGCGGGTGGCGTGCTGTTCCTGGTGCTGGCAATCGTGCTCACACGCGCGGGCCGACAAAAACTTGCGTAGATCCCTCCACGTTCCGGTCCTGGCGCTGCTGATCGCGGCTACGGCTGCCGCGCAGCCCCCCGAGCGCATCGCCACCACAGCCGATGCGCTGGTCGCCAATCCGCTGTTCTTCAACGGCAAACGCGTCGTCGTCCGGCGTGCGGTCAAGCAGGTGGACCGGCTGAGGGAGCTCGAGGCCACTGCCAAGCCGGTCTATGTGTTCTGGAAGGATCGGCCCGGCGGATCGGATGGGGAGCTTCGCGGCGAGTTTTATGATCTCGGACGCATGCAGGAGGGGGATCCCAGGTTTTCCTCCTACGATTTCACGCCGGTCGTGGAGGCCACGAACAAAGGACGATGGCCGGGGCGCGACATGGTCTTCGTGCTGCTTGGCGCAACGTTCGTGGACGGGCCGGCGCCCACCGTTCCGACAATCCGCGCGATCGCGCTTGCGCCCGATCGGTTCGACAACCGCGCCGTGACGCTCGTCGGCCGATTCAGAGGCCTAAACCTCTACGGCGATCTGCCGCAGGGCGTCGCCAAGAGCAAGTGGGATTTCGTGCTGCAGTCGGCGGACGCAGCCATCTGGGTCACGGGCCTTCGGCCCAAAGGCAAGGACTTCGACCTCGATGCCTCCGCCCGCGTCGATACCGGCCGGTGGCTCGAGGTGAAGGGAACCGTGCAACGTGACGGCGCCGCGACGTGGCTCGCCGGGGAATCGGTGCGGCTGACGACGGCGCCTTCGGAGATACCCGTCGAAGTCGCGGGTCCCCCGCTGCCGCCGGAGCCACCACCGACGGTGATCTTCAGCGCGCCGCTCGCCGACGAGACGGACTTTCCCGTGAGCGGTCGGCCCAAGATCCAATTTTCGCGGGACATGAACGGATCGACCTTTCATGACCGCATCCACATTCATTACGGCGGCGCCACGCCCCCGCCCGTCGCACCGCCGACCTTTACGGCGACCTACAACGACGGGAACCGCTCGCTGGAGATCCGGTTCAAGGAGCCCCTCCTTCCAGCGCACGCGGTGGTGATCCAGCTCGACGAGGGGATCACGGCGATTGACGGCCAGCCACTCAAGCCGTGGACGCTGCGTTTCACGACGGGACCGTAGCGAATAGCGGCTGGCGGTTAGCGGCTGGGGTTCGCGGTC
>JBBQEJ010000006.1:0-72346 GCA_038320555.1 Vicinamibacterales bacterium
TCGAGATAGGTGCCCTTGCGCAATCCGCCATCTGCCTGGCCATCGCCAAGCTCGAACGCGAGCACGATCTTGGGAGAGAAGGGGAACGCGCTCTTGCTGTCGTCAATCGCCAGGGTGCCAGCGAGCTCCTGGACCGTCGCAAAGCTGTCGGCCGGACTCGTGTACGACGTATAGAGCAGCCCCGGCTTCAACTTCCCCGCGGTGAACGTCAGCGACCCGAAATAGTCGCGTTCGTAGTAATTGCCCGCGGCCGCCGTCGAGTGAATGCTGTTCCAGGTGCCGACGTCCGCCGTGATGCCGTGCTTGAGTGCGAAGGCGACGTCCGCGTACGGCTGCGCGATCGTTCCGCCGGAATGCTGACGAATTCCACGGAACAGATACGCGGATGTGAAGTCGAGGCCCGTCGTGACCGTGTAGACCTTCGCGGGCGCACCTTCAGCAGGGGCCGGCGCGGGCGCTGAGGTGGTCGTCGGCGGTTGCGTCGCCGACGCGCTTGTCGTCTGGGCGGACGCTGTTGCCGACAGCAGCCCTGTTACGCACGCAGCGATTGCGAGTCGTTCTAGAGTTCTCATATGGCTCCTTCACTCCCGCCGTCGTGCGGCAGGTCCGATCTTTTGGCGATTCCAAACACTCTGGAGAAGCGTTTCAAAGCCCTTGCATCAAGCTCGGTATTCAGCCGGACGTGGGTCTTGAAACCGCTCGAGCGATCCGCCGCGATGACGCATCGTCAGTCAGCCAGGGGGCGCAGCGCTGTGTGGGCGATGGACGGTTCCAAGGGCCGGGACCGCGGCGCTGCCACGTTGTCGGCCGCCGAGATGGCGGTGTCGGGATATCCAAGCATGCCCATTTCAGGAATGTCGAGGCCTTCGATTTCGACCTCGGCAGGCACACGATTGCCCAGCGTGGCGCCAATCACCTTCAGCGCCAGATAGAACGACGGCATGGCGAAGGCGAAACAGGCGAGAACGCCGATGATCTCGGCAACAAACTGACGGGGATCGCCATAGAACAAGCCCCGGACCGTTCCGGGCACGCCATTGAAGCCATCGCCGTAGGTGCCGTCCGCAAACAAACCAAGGGCGAGCACACCCCAGATGCCGTTGAACATGTGGACGGCAATCGCACCGACCGGATCGTCAACCTTCAACGTCCGCTCCACGAAGAACACGGCCCAGACCACCAGCACACCCGCGACCCCACCGATGATGCAGGCCGATACGCTGTTGACGAACGCGCAGGGTGCGGTGATCGCGACGAGGCCGGCCAGCATGCCGTTCACGAGCATGCTCGGATCCGGCTTGCCATAACGGATCTGCACGTAGGCCATCGCAGCGAGCGCGCCAGTCGCGGACGCGAGCATCGTGTTCACTGCGGCCACGGCGATGCGAAGGTCCGTGCCGGCCAGCGACGATCCGGCATTGAACCCGAACCAGCCAAACGCGAGGATGAAGGTGCCCGCAATCGCCATCGGCAGGTTATGGCCGGGAATCGCGTTGGGCGAACCGTCTTTGTTGTACTTTCCGATGCGCGGCCCGAGAACGAACGCGCCTGTGAGCGCTGCTATGCCGCCAACCAGGTGAACGACCGACGATCCGGCGAAGTCGACGTGGCCGTGGCCGAGACCGAAGTTCACGCCGAGTTGCGCGAGCCAGCCGCCGCCCCATACCCAGTTCGCGAAGATCGGATACACGAACATCGACAGGACGAAGGAAAATGCGACGAACGACGACCACTTCCATCGCTCCGCCATGGCGCCGGTCGGGATCGTGGCGGCCGTGTCCATGAAGACCATCTGGAAGAGGAATAGCGTGAAGACGCCCACGTCATACGTGTCGCCGCTCAGGAAGAATCCTTTCATGCCGAACAAGCCGAACGCTTTGCCGAAGAGCGTCAGGGTGAACTCGTGATTCAACCCGGGCGTCCCGCCCAGCGAGGCGACCGCGCCGACGCCTCCCATCTGCAGGGCATAGCCGCAGATCCAGTAGCCGAACATCCCGATGGCGTAGACCATGAAATTCATCGTCATGGTGTGCGCGACGTTCTTGGCTCTCGTAAATCCGATTTCGACGAGCGCGAATCCTGCCTGCATGAACATGACGAGGAAGCCCGCGATGAGCGTCCACATGATGTTGATGGCGATCTTGCTGTGGCCGACGGCATCCATGACTTCGGCAAGCTGCGGGTTGGCGGCATCCTTGACCGTCAGGTCCTTGGCCGTGCCGGTTGCGGCGCCGGACGGATCCGCGGCTGGAGCCGCGGCCTGCGCCTGCGCCTGGGCCGTCAACGGGCGCGCCACGGTGGACACAAACAGCGCCAGCGCGAGCGCTGTCAGCAACACGCGGGTCAGTCGAAGAGCACATCGCATGGGCGTATTTCCTCCGCAGGTAATGATCATGAACGCCGTCCGCCGGAAGAAGTCCGGTCGTCGTTCACTAGAGCAAGTTCAACGCCACCCCCCTACCGACATTCATGCATGGCCACTTCTCGCAAATTCAGGCCTGAGATCTGCGATCCGGGGGGCCATGGATGCGCAGAACGACACTGAAAAGGGTGACAATTCGAGCCAGTCGCTTGCGAATGATAGACATTTTTGTCTGATATAGATTTCTTGATGCGATCCGCGTGGGCCCCCATCGAACAGCGCGATACTTCGGGGCGTTAACAGGAATTGAGGTCAGGAAGGAGAGACCTACCGGGCCGCCACGTCTAACACCGGGTTAACAGGTGGAGTGGGCGAAGAAGACAATTTTGGCGTTATGAAAACTTCGCTACAGAATTGTCTTTCTTATTCGACTTCGCGGGAGGGGGCGGGTCAAAACACAGGGACTACCGTGAAGACACGCGAACAGACAGACATTTTTGTGGATCGTTGGCCCAACAAAAACTCCGTACCCTTTGGCGTTCGTGTTCTGAGTCTTCCCCGGCCCCTTCGTCGTCTATGCGACGGCTGCGGGCAACTGCGACGCACCCATCAGGTATGCGTCCACGCCCCGGGCGGCGCTGCGGCCGTCCGCGATCGCCCAGACGATGAGCGACTGGCCGCGCTGCATGTCGCCGGCGGCGAAGATGCCCTCTTCGCTCGTCATCCAGTTGGCGTCGCGCCAGACGGTTCCGCGCTCGGTCATCCGCACGCCCAGCTCGGACAGGAGCGATCCCCGCTCGGGGCCCAGGAAGCCCATCGCCAGAAGTACAAGGTCCGCTTTCACGTCGAACCCGCTGTCGGGCAGCGGCACGAACCGCATCCGCCCGGCCTCCCGCAGCATCTCCCCCCGCACAGCCTGGATCGCCGCAACGCGGCCCTGGGTATCCCCGACGAAACGTTCGGTCGAGACCGAATACAGCCGTTCGCCGCCCTCCTCGTGCGCCGAGGACGTCCTGAATATGGCCGGCCACTGCGGCCACGGGTTGTCGGCCGCGCGCGCCTCAGGCGGACGTGCCATCACCTCGAACTGGGAGACCGACAGCGCGCCCTGGCGGTGCACCGTGCCCAGGCAGTCCGCTCCGGTGTCTCCCCCGCCGATAATCACGACGTGACGCCCTTCGGCCGAAATGAACTCCTCAGGGGGGACCGTGTCCCCTTCGCAGAGGCGGTTCTGCTGTGTCAGGTAATCCACCGCGAAATGGATGCCACCGAGATCGCGGCCGGCGATTGGCAGGTCCCGAGGCAATGTCGCGCCGCCGCACAGAACCGTCCCATCAAAACCAGATCGCAGAGCGGACGCGGGCATGCCGCCGCCGACGTCGACGCCCGGGCGGAACACGACCCCTTCCTGTTCCATGATCGCCAGCCGTCGATCAAGAGACCGCTTTTCCAGCTTGAACTCGGGAATTCCGTACCGCAGCAATCCACCGATGCGATCGGCGCGCTCGAAAACCGTTACCGAGTGCCCCGCGCGGTTCAACTGGTCGGCCGCGGCGAGCCCGGCGGGCCCTGATCCGACGACCGCCACACGGCGTCCGGTGCGCCCCGAGGGGGGATGCGGCCGAATCCACGCCTCCTCGAACGCGCGCTCCACGATCGCCAGCTCGATGCTCTTGATCCTGACGGCGTCGTCGTTGATGCCGAGCACGCACGATCCTTCGCACGGCGCGGGACAGAGCCGCCCGGTGAATTCAGGGAAATTGTTCGTGGCGTGCAGCCGCTCGCTGGCGGCCTGCCAACGGTTGCGGTACACCAGATCGTTCCAATCCGGAATGAGGTTGCCGAGGGGACACCCCTGGTGGCAGAACGGGATTCCGCAGTCCATGCAGCGCGCGCCCTGCTGCTGCATCTCCGCGTCGGCCTCGACCAGATAGACCTCTTTCCAGTCGCGGACGCGCGACTCGACAGGCCGTGCATGCGGCTTCGTCCGGCGGATCTCGATGAAACCGGTCGGCTTACCCACGGGCCACCGCCACGAGCTCGGCAAACGCCGGTTCACGGTTCTCCGACCGGGCGCGCGCCTCGCCGGTCAGGATCCGCTTGTAGTCGCGCGGAATCACCTTGATCGTGCGAGCCGACGTCGACCCCCACACCTGCAGCAGGTACGCCGCGCGCTTGCTGCCGGTATGCGCCGCGTGCCTGGTGATCATCGCGTGGACGAAATCCAGGTCCTCTTCCTCCTCGAGCGACTCGATCTCCACCATGCCGCGATTGCATCGGCGCGCGAACAACCCGTCGTCGTCTATGACGTAGGCGATGCCACCGCTCATGCCCGCGGCGAAGTTCCGGCCGGTGCGCCCGAGGACGACGACGCGTCCGCCGGTCATGTATTCGCAGCCGTGATCGCCGACTCCCTCGACGACCGCGTACGCGCCGCTGTTGCGGACGGCGAAGCGCTCGCCGGCAATGCCGCGCACGTAGGCCTCGCCGCTCGTGGCGCCGTAGAGCGCGACGTTGCCGATGATGACGTTGTCCTCCGCCGGGAACGTGGAAGTCTCGGGAGGATACACGAGCAAACGTCCACCCGACAGCCCTTTGCCCCAGAAGTCGTTCGCGTCTCCCTCGAGGCACAGCGTGACGCCCTGCGGCACGAATGCCCCGAAGCTCTGGCCGGCCGAGCCGGTGAAATGAATGCGGATCGTATCGTCCGGCAACCCCTGGCCGCCGTGGCGCCGCGTGATCTCGTACCCCAGCATCGTCCCCGTGGCCCGATTCGCGTTGCGAATCGGAAAGTGCAGCGTGACCGGCTTCATGCGCTCGATGGCGGCCGACGCCGAGGCAATGATCGCGCGATCGAGCACGTCGTCCAGGCCGTGCTCCTGGCTGCGCAGCTGACGGCGGGCCGCTCCGGCCAGTGAAGGCGGCTGATAGAGGATTTGCGACAGGTCGACGCCCGCAGCCTTCCAGTGATCGACGGCGGGCCTTACGTCGAGTCGATCCGTGCGGCCGACCATTTCATCGACGGAACGAAATCCCAGCTCCGCCATCAGTTCGCGGACTTCTTCGGCGAGGAACCGGAAGAAGTTCTCGACGAATTCCGGCTTGCCCGAAAACTTCTTCCGAAGCTCCGGATCCTGCGTAGCGACGCCGACCGGACAGGTGTTGAGGTGACAGACGCGCATCATGACGCAGCCGGCGACGACGAGCGGCGCAGTCGCAAAGCCGAACTCCTCGGCGCCCAGAAGCGCCGCGATGATCACATCGCGTCCCGTTTTCAACTGACCGTCGACCTGGACGACGATGCGATCGCGCAGGTCGTTGAGCATCAGGACCTGCTGCGTCTCGGCGAGGCCAAGCTCCCAGGGAATGCCGCTGTGCTTGATCGCGGTGAGCGGCGACGCGCCCGTGCCGCCATCGTGACCGGAAATCAACACCACGTCGCCGTGCGCCTTGGCCACGCCGGCGGCGATTGTGCCGACGCCGACTTCCGCCACGAGCTTCACGTGGACGCGGGCGACGGGGTTCGCGTTCTTCAGGTCGAAGATCAACTGCGCGAGATCCTCGATCGAGTAGATGTCGTGATGCGGAGGGGGCGACAGCAGCGTCACGCCGGGCGTCGAGTAGCGTACCTTCGCAATCCAGGGGTACACCTTGGGTCCGGGAAGTTGACCGCCCTCGCCCGGCTTGGCCCCCTGCGCCATCTTGATCTGCAGGTCGTCGGCGTTGACGAGGTACTCGCTCGTGACGCCGAACCTGGCGGACGCGACCTGCTTGATGGCGCTGCGGCGCCAGTCGCCGTTCGCGTCGCGCTGGTTGCGCGCGGGATCCTCGCCCCCTTCGCCCGTGTTCGATTTGGCTCCGAGGCGATTCATGGCAATCGCGATCGTCTCGTGCGCCTCCTGGCTGATCGAGCCATACGACATCGCGCCGGTCGCGAAGCGCTTCACGATGGATTCGATCGGCTCGACCTCGTCGAGCGGCACCGGCGTCGACGGCTTGAACCCGAGCAGTCCTCGAAGCGTTCCAAGCTTGCGGCTCTGATCGTTCACGAGCTGCGTGTATTCGCGGTAGACGCTGAACTGCCCGGAGCGGGTGGCATGCTGCACCTTGAAGACCGTTTCGGGGTTGAAGAGGTGCAATTCGCCGTCGCGCCGCCATTGGTACTCGCCGCCCGCGTCGAGATCGGACGCGGCGCCGGACCGCGCAGGAAATGCACGGTCGTGCCGCTGGCGGACTTCCTCTGCGATCACGTCGATGCCGACGCCGCCGATGCGTGACGCCGTGGACGTGAAGTAGTGATCCACGAACGACCCGTCCAGGCCGATCGCCTCGAAAATCTGCGCGCCGCAGTAGCTCTGCAGCGTCGAGATGCCCATCTTGGACATCACCTTCAGGATGCCCTTGTTCAGCCCCTTGATGTAGTACGAGACGGCCCGTGCCTGCGTGATGCCCTCGATCACCTGCTGGCGGATCAGGTCGTCGAGGCTTTCGAACGCGAGGTACGGATTCACGGCTCCGGCGCCGTACCCAATCAGCAGCGCCACATGGTGCACTTCCCGGGCGTCGCCCGACTCGAGAACCAGCGCGCAGCGCGTCCGCGCGCCCTCACGCACGAGGTGATGGTGCACGCCCGCGGTGGCCAGCAGGCTGGGAATCGGCGCCAGCTCCCGGCTGACGCCGCGATCCGACAGGATCAGAATCGTGTGTCCGGCTTTGACCGCCTCACTCGCCTGAAGGCACAGCTGCTCCAGTGCAGCCGCCAGGCCGGCCCCTCCTTCTTCGGGCCGGTACAACATCTGGAGCGTGACCGATCGGAACCCGGCGATGTCGATGTGGCGCAGCTTCGCGAGCTGATCGTTGTCGATGATCGGAAACGTGACGCCGATCTGCCTGCACGACTCCGGTTCAGGCTTCAACAGGTTGCGCTCGGGCCCGATCGTCGAAGCCATCGACGTGACGAGCTCTTCACGAATCGCGTCGAGCGGCGGGTTCGTGACCTGCGCGAAGAGCTGCTTGAAGTAGTCGTACAACAGGCGCGGCCGCTCGGACAGGACCGCCAGCGGCGTGTCGGTCCCCATCGATCCCACCGGCTCTTCCCCGCCGGTGGCCATCGGCCCGAGCACGAGCTTCAGGTCTTCCTGGGTGTATCCGAAGGCGCGCTGCCGGCGCAGGACCGTCTCGTGATCGGGCGGCGGCAGATACGGCGCTGCCGGAACGTCTTCGATCGCGATGAGGTTTTCCTTCAGCCAGTCCTCATACGGATGCGCGAGCGCCAGCTCCGACTTGATCTCCTCGTCGGCGATAATCCGCCCCTTCTCGGTGTCGACGAGGAAGATGCGCCCGGGATGGAGGCGCTCCTTGACGACGATGTTCTCCGGCGGAATGTCCAGGACGCCAACCTCGGAGGCCATGATCACAAGGTCGTCCTTCGTCACGTAGTACCGAGAGGGCCGGAGCCCGTTCCGATCCAGAACAGCGCCAATCACCGTGCCATCTGTGAACGCGATCGACGCAGGACCGTCCCACGGCTCCATCAGCGACGAGTGGTATTCGTAGAACGCCCGGAGCTCCTCGGTCATCCCTTCGTGGTTCTGCCACGGCTCGGGAATCATCATCAGCACGGCGTGCGGCAGCGACCGGCCGGCCATCACCAGGAACTCGAGCACGTTGTCGAAGATGGCGGTGTCGCTTCCCCCCTCGCGAATGATCGGCAGAATCTTCTTCAGGTCGTCGCCGAACACGTCCGACTCGAGCAGCGATTCACGGGCCTTCATCCAGTTGATGTTGCCGCGAAGCGTGTTGATCTCGCCGTTGTGCGCGACGAACCGGTACGGATGCGCGAGCGGCCACGACGGGAACGTGTTGGTGCTGAACCGCTGGTGAACGAGCGCCAGCGCCGACTCGACGTCCGGATCCGCCAGATCGGGGAACATCGGCGCAATCTGGTTGGCCGTCAGCATGCCCTTGTAGATCAGTGTCCGCGACGAGAGGCTGGCCACGTAGAACGAGTGAAGCGCCATGCCGTCCACGGCGTGTTCGAGGCGCTTCCGGATCATATAAAGCTTGCGCTCGAAGGCCATGTCGGCGTCCGTTCCGGCGCCTCCGAACGCCTCGGCGCGGCCGATGAAGACCTGGCGAAAGATCGGCTCCGCCGCAATCGCGCTCGGGCCGAGATCCGCGTCGTTGGTCGGCACGTCGCGCCAGCCGAGGACACGCTGACCCTCTTCGACGACGATCGCCTCGAATCGCCGTTCGATCCCGGCCCGCACGTCGGCGTCACGGGGAAGGAACACGGAACCGGTCCCGTAGTACCGCTCGGGAGGCAGCGCGAAGCCGAGCCGGGCCGCTTCGCGCCGAAGAAAACGATCCGGCATCTGGATGAGGATGCCTGCGCCGTCGCCGGTATTCGCCTCGCAGCCGCAGGCGCCGCGGTGGAGCAGATTAATCAGGACCTTGAGCGCCTGCTCCACAATCGCGTGCGAGCGGCGGCCTTTGACGTGCACGACGAACCCGACGCCGCACGCGTCGTGCTCGTTGGCGGGATCATAGAGTCCTTGCGCCGGCGGCAATCCTGGGATCTGCACACAGTTGTTATGCGACACCGCACCGCAGGCGCAAAACGGAATCTACAGATGCCATCCATGCATTCTGCTTCTGTGCTCGTTATGCACGCAGCGCATGGACAGCATCAGTTTCTTGGGGTCAGACCGGGGTCAGACCGGGGTCAGACCCCCTAGCGCGTGGTTGTCGTCGGGGCCGGTGTGGGCCGCGGTGAGCCAGCCAGATCGTTCCAATTCAACAGCGTGTTGAACACCATGTTGAACTCGCCGTGGTTCTGCCATCGGTAGATCGGATTGTTCGCAAACAGGACGACGCGCCCTTTGCCGGTGTATCCACCCGGCACGTCCACCGCAAATGGCCGCTGGCGGATTTCGTCGGCACCTTTCATGAGACCACTCAACACCGCGGCGTCGCCGCCGACGTAGCGCGCGAGAACGCCCGATTGATCGGGAGGCCCGACAGACATCAGCGGGCCGCCAAGATACTTGACCGGCATGATCCGCTCCGTATAGCCGTAGAACACGGGATGATCGAGACGGATCACCTCGGCATTGACGATTGGACGGGGTGCGTAGAAGTCCCGCGACGTCGAACCCGAACCGTCCACAGTACGCGCCAGCCCCAGCTCGGTTGGAAAGCGCACCGCGTCGCCCATTGCGACGAGTGTGCCCCCCGCATCGAGGAACTTCGCGAACGCCTCCACGCCTTCGCCGCCCATGCCGCCAGTGATGTCGGGTGACTCGCCATACATGCCGAGAAATTTGTACTTGGCGTCCTTCACGTACGGGACCGGACGGGCCGCGGGGGGTTGAAAGACGGCCTGGCGTGTCGCCGTTTGCGTCGGCATCACGATGACGTCGTACGCGGCGCGCAGGTTGCCCTGCCTGACGCGCTCCTTGTAAATGAGATCGTACGGAATGCCGAACCGGTCGAACGTGTACCGCACCCAGCCGATTTCCTGAGTATTGTTCCACGAGGAGTACATCGCGATGCGCGGCGGGTCGGCATCGTGCATCGCGACCGGCGGCGGCGCGGACAACGACGCGGCCGTCAGCCCGAGCTGCTCGATCGCCCGGCGGACGGCTCCGAGATCGGCCGGCGGCACAATGACGAACGACCCGGCCGGAAAGTCAATACCTTCAGCGCTGAAACTCTTCTCCGCAATCCTCATCGGTACGGTCCGCAGCCTGTAACGGAACGCGATCATGTTGTTCGAGCCGAAATGCGCGACCGCAATGCCCGCCGTGCCGCCGCCTGCAACCTTCCCTCGAGTCGTGACCTTCTCTACAGGTGTCGTGGCGACATCAAGGATGGCCCGGTCCTTGATCTCCTTGACCTCCACAAGCATCGCCAGGCCCATCGTCCAGCCGCTGTCGTCATAAGTCCGCAGCTCAGGATCGGGATAGCTCTGCTTCTCGAGAAGGTTTTTCGCCAGCCGGCCGTAGGGCTGATCGCGCTTGATCACGTACGAACCGGCCGGAAACGTTCCGTCGCTCGTTTTGATGTCGCCGGCCGCCTGGCCAACCTCGATGCGCTGGAGGCGCAGGATGTTCACGAGCTCCGCCGCCTTCGTCATGTCACGCTGAACCGGAATGACGAACCCGAACGGCGGGTCCTTCTTGCCCGATTCAATCGAGTTCTGCGTCTTCTGGTAGAAGTTTTCGACGACGAGGTTGGGGAACGACGCGGTCAGCTGCAGCGCGCTGAGGACGCCCGTCTCCATGTAGTTCGTGTTGTTGCGGCGGGAAAAACCGGCCGCTGCGCCTGGCGGAATCGGGAGCCCGCGGTACCACTCGCGCGGCTGGCCGCCGCCACGACCCGTGGGAGGACCGGACGCACGGCCGCGGCCGGCAAACACGTCCGGCCCGCCAGCGTCCCCTCCGGCGGCGGCGACTTCGTTCGCTCGTCCCCCTCTGGCGCCGCCCCCAGTGTCAGGCCCAGGGCGGGAGCCGGCTGGCGCCCCTGTTTGAGGCGGGGGCAAGCTGGGGTCCGACGCCGTGCTCTGGGGAGCGGGGTCAGACCCCACCGCCGGCGGAACGGGGTCAGACCCCAACCCACGGCCGGGGCCACCGGCGCCACGCCCGCCCGGCCCGGCCTCGCGGCCCGACTGCGTTTCGTACATGCGCATCATGCCGTTGTGGTTATACGACACAGACCCCAGGTATCCCGGCGACCAGCCGTCCATGAACGCGTGCGTGTACACGCCAGGCATCCCCCACTTCGTCATCTGCGCGAGCTCGAAGTTCGAGAACCAGGGAAGCTCCGCGAAGAGAATGGGGTCGAGGTTCGGGTTCTGCGGGGCGGCGCCGCTGTAGGTGTACATCAGCGCCTGGGCTTCATGGAGGTCGTGCATGATCGGTGGATGCGCCGTGAAGTACCAGTCCACGAGCGCACGCATCGAAACCTGTGAGAGATTGATGTCGCGGTTGTTGTCGTGGTAGACATACTTCCCCCAATATGGAAGACCGCCGCCACCGCCGCCTGCGACCCCGGCCGTCGCCGGCGGGCCCGTCGCGGCCGGCGCGGTCTGCGCCGCGGTCTCGAGACCACGATTGAACCAGTCCACGTTGCGATCGCGGCCGTCGGCATCAGCCACGGGCGTCACCGAGACGATGACGTTGTCACGGATTTGCTTGATGAGCGGCGACGTCTCAGTGGCGAGCCGGTAGACGAGCTCCATCAGCATTTCCGACGGGCCCGTTTCACCACTGTGGAGGCCCCCCATCAGGTGATAGTGCGGCCGGGTCGTGGCAATGAGCTGCTTGATTTGTTCCGGCGAGAGGCCGCGCGGATCCGCGATCTTCGCCAGGTTGTCGCGGTTCCTCTGAAGGTTCCTCATGTTGTCGTCCGACGACACCCAGACGACCACCAACTCGCGGTCCTCGTCAGATCTGCCGATGGTCTCCATGCGCACACGCGGCGTCGCGGCCGCAAGCGCGCGGTAGTACTTCAGGATGTCGGCGTAGTAGGTCAACGTTGCAGGCGCGCCGATGTGGTGGCCGAGCACGTCTTTCGGCGACGGAATCCCTTTGACCTTCGGCAGATGATCGACGAGCGGACTGCTGTAGTACGGCGCCGTCGTCCACCCGGCGACGAGCCGGGCGAACTCCTCGTCCTGCGGCTGCGCCGGGTCGCGGGTCTCGGTGACCATCTGCTGCGCCGGTATCGAAATCGCGGCGGCGAGAATGGCGGCACTCGCAACCAGCCCAGAGCAGCGCCGGCGGTACGTCTGTTCGACGCTCATCCATCTACTCCTTGGAGGCACGGGCTAGAGGTCCCCGCGTCAGCGGGGCGTAATCAAGCACGTGGCGTAGCGAGGCGGAGCCTCCATGGTCTGAGGCGCAGCATCTCTAGTGCGCGCGGGCCGATCACGGTCGTCCGGGGGGCGATTCTAACAGACCCGCCAGCGCGTCCCGGCTGCGGCGCTGCGCTGCGGCTATAATTCGAACGCGGGAATGAACTTGCCGGCGGCGGGGTTTGGATGGCTATGAAGAAACAAGCCGTAACGCTGATGGCCACGTGGATCGTCGTCGCCGCCCTGAGCGCGTCAGCCTTTCCCGATCCTGTCAAAGACATCCGGACGACCGTGCCTGCGCCGCCGCAGACGGCGGTCCTCGCTGGCGGTTGTTTCTGGGGCGTGGAGGCCGTGTTCGAGCAGCTCAACGGCGTCCGGGATGTCGTCTCAGGCTTTGCCGGCGGCAGCCAGCTGACTGCGCACTACTCGGTCGTCAGCAGCGGAGTGACCGGCCACGCCGAGTCGGTTCAGATCACGTACGACCCGGTGAAAATCAGCTACGGACAATTGCTGAAGGTCTTCTTTGCCGTCGCGCACGACCCGACTGAATTGAACCGCCAGGGCCCCGACGAAGGAACGCAGTACCGCTCGTCCATCTTTTATGCGAACGATGAACAGAAGGCGGTCGCCGAGGCATACGTCAGCCAGCTGACGGGGGCGCGCGTCTTCACCAAGCCGATCGTGACGACCGTCGTACCGCTCAAGGGGTTCTATCCGGCCGAGGACTATCATCAGAACTTTCTGGCGCGAAACCCTGACTACCCGTACATCGTCGCCAACGATCTCCCCAAGCTTCGCGCGCTCAAGGCGGAGTTTCCCGAGCTGCTGAAGGCCACGGCGGCGGCCCAGAAAAAGAAGTAGGATGCTTCGCTAGGCGAACGCGCGCTGTTTGATGGTGAGGAGAAGCGACATCAGGGCTACCGCCAGCAAGGTGCCCCGCTCGCTGAAGAATACCTCTCGCCACGGATGCAGGGGCGTCACGGCGAGCAGCGCCGCGCGGGGCGGCCACCGCGGCATCCACGCCCTGACCTGTCCCGCATAGTCATCATACGCGGTCAGGTACTTGCTTCGGATGAAGGCAGCTTCCCAGCCGGCGATCGCTCGATACTGCACGAAGAATACAATCCAGGCGATCGGGAGCATCCAGAGGAGTCGCGACCAGACGGCAAAGCCTGTCCACAGTAGCCAGTTGCCGACATACAGAGGATTCCGCACGATCGCGTAAGGTCCAGCCGTCATGAGTGGACCGTACCGTGTGGTTCGCGTCCGGGAGATAGTTCCGATATGTCGAACCGCCCACAGTCGTAACGACTGGCCGCCAACCACGAGAAGGGCGCCGGCGGCCATGAGGGCCCTGCCGTCAACTTCTCCTGATCGAATGAGCAACAGCATCAGGGCGAGCGGTACTGGGAGAAACGATCGATAGCGGAACAGCCACGCCCCGGTTGGGGCTTCTGAAGTCATCGGTTCGATAGTACCATCCAAACATGCGGTTCCTGCTGCGCCTGCTTCTCAACGGTTTGGCGATCATGGTCGCCGCCTGGTTCGTGCCCGGCGTACGGCTCGCCGGCATGGTCCCCGCAATCTTCGCGGGCATCCTCCTTGGACTCGTCAACGCGCTGGTTCGACCGGTTCTCCTTCTCCTGACGTTTCCATTCACGCTGCTGACGCTCGGCCTGTTCATTTTCGTCGTCAACGCGATCTGTTTTGCGTTGACGGCGGCGCTCGTGCCCGGTTTCGATCTGAGCGGGTTCTTCGCAGCCTTCTTCGGAGCGCTCGTCGTCACAATGGTCAGCTGGTTGCTGAACGCGCTGCTGGCTGACGATTCAAATCGCAGGTAAGTAACAGTTGCCAGTAGCCAGTTGCCAGCTCCCAGCCTCCAGCTCCCGGCCCCCAGCTTCCAGCTGCCAGTCGCAAGACGCTTCTTCCGCCTGAAGGCAGAAGCCACAAAGACAGATCGAACCGCGAATCGCGAACCGCCAGCCGCGAACCGCCAGCCGCCAACCGCGAGCCGCTAGCCGCTAGCCGCCATTTTGATGGCCAGCGCGAGGAGGGCCACGCCGGTGGTCGCTTCGAGAATCCGCCGCGGCCTTGGCGCCCCGAGCGTCCGCGTCAAGGTGCCGCCCGCGACCGCCCACGTAACGTGCCATGTGGCGGCGAGCGTCACATGGACGGCGGTGAGCAGCAACGCGCTCGCGACGACGGGGGCACCGCGCGGAATGAACTGCGGCAGGAGCACGAAGTAGAACGTCGCGATAGCGGGATTCAACGCATTGGTCGCGAAGCCTTCGTAGAGGCTTCTCACCAACCCGCGATCCGTCGCGATGCCGGGGCGCTCGGCGTCTGGCCTTGTTGCGGAGCACGCGCGCCGTATCGACTTGAGGCCGAGCCAACACATGTACGCGACCCCGCAGGCACGAAGCGCGACCCATGCGGAAGGCCACCGCTGAAGCGCCAGCGCGAACCCGAAGGCCGAGAGCAGGCCGTAACAGATCGAGCCGCTGTTGGCGCCGATGGCCGTTGCCAGTCCCGCGCGCGTACCGCCGGCGAGACTGTTCCGCAACACGACCGCGGTCGACGCCCCGGGCGTCAGCACCAGCGGTAACGTGACGGCAATAAAGCCCCCGAGCGGAATCACGAGGCCGATCCTATCGGCTGGAGGCTGGTGCTCGAGTGCCGTGCGACGAATGGCTCTGTCAGAATTTTCGTTCTGCGCCGACGAGTCCGGGGCGCATCGGCGGGGCGTCGGGCATTCGGTCAAACCCCACGAGTTTCCACCCATCGGGGCCTCGGCGAAAATAGGCGCGTACTGGCGCGACCCATGACGCGTGCGCTCCGCCGGTCGCGCTGATGTCGGCGCGGACGAACACACCGCGTCCGCCGGCTCGCGACGTGTCGGACCTGAGACGCACGAGGAGCTCGGCTGGCGCCATCATTCGCGTCCCTGTCGCGCTCGATTCGCCGGCAGGCGACGATTCCCCCGTGAGATTGTCAAAGCGGAACCACGCGACGTGATATCCGGACGGCTCCGGTGCGAAGGTGAACTCGACCGCGGGATTCTGGAACGTCAACGTGCCATCTTCCGCCAGCGCGGGATCGACGATGGGATTGATGGAGGTGAGCCAGGCGCGGCCAATCTTGTCGCGCCGCTCGATGAGCGCGTCAGCCAGGAACTGCTCCGCGCGCGGGTCGTTGTAACGCCCCGCCTTCACCGCCGCACGAATCACATCGTCGGAAAGCGCCATCAGCTTGAGGGCGGCCCAGAAGGTGTCGTCGGGCCGCGAACGGATGTACGCGGGGTTCGGCACACGCGGGCGCCACTGCTCCGGCACGAATCGTTTCGACTCGAAGCGGCCGATGCCCCGCAGCTTGGGATAGCGAATCGTCATCCACGGCCGGATATAAAACCCGAAGGCCGGCAGCGCCTTTCCCGTCGGACCGAACTCCGCCAGGTACTCGTACCCATCGCGACGTTCGCGTAGACCGATGCCGGCGCTTCCGAGCGCGGCATTGAAGTCGATGAGATAATGTCGCACGTGCGCGCGGCTGTTTTCCGTCACGAGCACGTCCAACGAATTGATGGCTTTCGCGTCCGTGTGATTCAGCCACGCGCTGAACACCCGAAGCCCGCGCAGTTCGCGACGGTTCTCGTGCGGGACGATGTCGTTCGGGTCGTCGGGGCGAGTCCCCTCGTACATGAATCCCTCGAGCGGCTTGCCTGGCAGCGCCTCGCTCAGGCTCACCCGGTAGGTACCGTCGGGATTACGGTCCGCGCGGCTCAGCTGCTCGTCGATGTCGGCCTGCCGCATGTGGCGGCGCCCGCCGCCCGGCACGCGCACCGTCGCATCCTTCGCGATCACAAGGTTTTCGCGGCGCAGGGTGCCGACGTTCACCTGGGGCACGTGGTACCCGAGCGCGTAGAACAAGCGCGTGACGACCGCTTCAGTGGCCGTTCCGAGCTCGGGGAAACCGGGAGGATCGAACTTGATGAAGAAACGGTGGCCACCTTCGTCAGTGATCGTAAAGCCGGGCGACACGCCGTTGGCCTTCCGGCTGACCATCCATTTTCCGGGCGGCGGGGGCGCTTCCTCGGTCGGACCGCGCAACACTTCGGCGATTGTCAGGGGACGGCTGCCCGCACGGTTGGTGAACCAGCTCGAGTCAGGCACTTCGTCGATTGTATTGATGCTCTCCGCGCGGCCGACTTCCGGAAGGCCCGGGCGTCCGAACAGGTTGATTACGGCGTCGTACACGAGCGAGATCTCACGGGGTGCCGCCTTCGACGCATCCTGCGTATCGGCGACCCGCATGATCGGATCGTCGTCATAAAACTTCGGCGCGGTCCGCGCTTCCGAGCGCGCGCTCGCGCCCGCGGCGGCAGCCGGCGCCTGGTACGAGCCGGCGGCGAGTGGCCACACGATGGCTGCGGCACCGACGGCGATCCAGCGTGATGACGGCAATGCGCGCATGATACTCATTGGCCCACGGGACTGAACGCGAGGAGGATGCGCAGCCCTTCGCGGCTGTGCGCCACTTCGAATCTGATGGCTGTCGTCCGCGGCCCGTGCAATCGCAGACCGGCGCCGACCGAACTCCTGAGGCCGGTGAAGTCGAGATCGCCGCGGGTCGGGACGGTTTTGCCGGCGTCGTAAAAGATCGCCGCGTCGAGATACTCCTGGGCGTACCAGCGATACTCCGCGGTGATCAGAATCGAGTGGAGATCGCGGAACCGGTAATTGGAGAAGCCGCGCAGATCGTGGCCGCCGAGATCCGGCATCAGGAAGAACGGGACCGTATGGCCCCCAGTGGTCGCGGTCGTCGACGCACGAAGGCCGAGGAACAGTACCCAGTTCCCGTGCAGGATGGGCAGGTACTGCTCGACCGCGCCGTCCACGCGTTGAAACGAATACGGCCCGTCGTTCTGCTGCCGGTAGTCGTGAAGCGTCGCCTGCAGCAGACTGCCATGCCGACTGTAGCCTTGGCCGTCGCGGGAGTCGATCGCCGCGTACGCGCGGCCGTGGACGTACCGCGGATCCGCCCCGACACCCGCCAGGCCGTCGAAGATATCCAAATGGGCCGGATCGGCTTTGTGGGAGATGCCCGTCTCGAAGCGCTCGAGCCCCACTCCGGTACCGAGGCGTAGAAACCAAACCGGTGCGAGCGCCGCTTCGCCGCTCACCTCGGTCTTCGTTTCGGAGTATTCGGTCTTGACCTTGGGAGAGTCCATGCCGAGGGCGTAGGCCCGCACGGTCGGCGCGTCCTGCCAGCGCGCCCGGCCTTTGAAGAGCAGTCGGCGACCTGCGAGGGCAGGCGACTGCAGCGACACCTGAGCCATTTTCGCATTGCTGAACGCGTACGCGCCCTTCGCCACAACGGCCGCGCCGCTCGCGAACGTCTTTCCGTAAGCGGGGCCGAGGGCGAAACCCGATCCCCGTTTGACATCTCCGAAGGTCACGAACAGGCCACGGGCGACGCCAAAGCCACCCGCGTCTTCAATCGCCAGCAGCTGGCGCTCAACCCACGGTTCCTTGTAGGGCTTCAGCGCGCGCGCCTTCTCTTCCTGCTGACGCGCCTGTTCCTCGGCGCGCGAACCAGGCTCCTGCGCCCGCGCGGTGCCGAGCGCAGAGACAACAAAGAGGGCGGCGATCATCATCGACTTCAACGGGCGCATGGCTGACGTCATTTATAATCCAATCCGCCTCTCCCATGAAGTCTCTTTCGGCATCGCTTGCCATCACCGGCGCGATCTATCTTGCTTCGACCCTTGCGCTGGCCGTCACGCAGGTGCCCCTGGGCTCTCCCGTATTCTTTGCATGCGCTGCGGCCGCCGGCGCCGCGTACCTCTTGATGCTCGGACGCGTCTGGCACGAAACGCTCGCGCCGCGGCGGCTGCTGGCGGCCGCGTTCCTGCTCGCGGTGGCGTTCCGCGCGCCGAGCGCGGCTTCGCGTGTCAGCGCAGACAGCGACATGGTGCGGTACCTCTGGGACGGCCGCGTCCAGCTGCGCGGGTACAATCCCTATCTCGTGGTGCCGGCCGATCCCGCGATGACGGCTGTGCACACGGCGGAAACACGGCGGATGCCAAGTCTCCGCACGCCCACGCCGTATCCGCCCGGCGCCCAGCTGTTCTTCAGGCTCGTCGTGTGGATCCATGACTCCACACGGACGATGAAACTCGCGCTCGTCGCGTGCGACCTGCTGACGATGATCGTGTTGTGGCGCTGGCTGGCGTGCACGGGGAGAAACGAGTGGCTGGCCCTGGCGTACGCCTGGAACCCGCTCGTCGTCCTCGAAGTCGCGCACAGCGGGCATATCGATGCGCTCGGTGCGCTCTGGATCACGGCCTCTGCGTACTGGCTCGCGCGCCGCCGGACCGCGCTCGCGTCAATCGCGTTCGTGCTCGCCGTTGCCACCAAGCTGCTCCCGATCGTCCTCGTGCCGCTCTATTGGAAGCGTGTGCGTGCTCGTGACGCGCTCGCCGGCGGCGCGCTGCTGGCGCTTCTGTACCTGACCTTCACCCGCGGCGGAACGCTTCCCTTCGGCGCCGTGCCGAATGTCGTCGCGTACATCCGGTTCAACGGCCCCGTTTTCAAGGCCATCGCGTGGCTCTTCGGCACCCCGCAGGCGGGGGCGCTCGTGGCGGTGGCGTCGGGCACGCTCGTCGCGGCGTGGGCGCGCCGGCGACTCGATGCAGAGAATCCGGCGGCTTGGGCATGGCCCATGGCAATCGCGCTGGCGTGCGCGCCGGTCATTTATCCGTGGTACTTGCTGTGCCTCACGCCCTTCCTGTTCACGGTCGCGACCTGGCCGCTGACTGTCTGGACCCTCAGCGTGATGGCGACCTACAGCGTCTGGCACATCTCCCGCAACGGCGGGCGGTGGATGGTTCCTACCGCAGTCGTCTGGATCGAGTACGCCCTGCCCGTTGCGCTCGGGGCACTGATGCTGCTCCGGAGTGTCGGTTCCCACCACGCTGCCCAGAGAAACGCTGCCGACCCCAGCCGCACCCGGTAGAACCTATTCCTCAGGCATCACCATCCACAGGATGATGTAGGCGAGCGTGCCTGGAAAGGCAGCGGACATTATGGAGACGATTACATAGAGAATACGGACAGCGGTCGAGCTCCAGCCCAGCGCTTGTGCAAGACCGCCACATACTCCGGCGATCATTCGATCGTTTCGGGATCGCAGCACCGGCATAGCGATTTCTCCTTGTGATCGACTATAGCGCACGCCCGCTGACGGTTCGAATGGTCGAGCTGGGCGCTCTGAGCACGGTTCTTGCGGTGTAAACGGCCGGGGGCAGTGATGCTGCAGCGCCGAGCCGGAACCCTGACGCACACGTTGTCACAATGGGTGATTGCCGCCACAGTGCTGGTCGGTGCCGGCGCAGTCGCGGGCGCGGCAACGAGCTCTCCTGATCGTCCTGAAAGCCTCTCCCCCTCCGTTCGGGAACAACCCCTGACCCAGTACCGCGCATATCGCCGTATGCACGGGCGCAACGAGCATTTCGGGCAGGAGGCCTGGCTCGAGGCCTGGACCGAATTCGACGAGCGCGGATTCCGCTACACCATCGTCTCGGAAACCGGATCCGATTACATGCGCAACAAGGTATTGAAGGCGGTGTTGAAGCGGGAGCAGGAACTTGTGGCTGACGGCGACTGCCGGCGCTCCGAGCTGACGCCGGACAACTACGAGTTCCAGGATGTGCAGCAGGGAGACGGCGAGCGCTACGTGACCCTCAAGCCAAAACGCAAAGACGTGCTGCTGGTCGATGGACGCATGGTGCTTAGCCAGGACGGCAGCGAACTGCTCCGCGTCGAAGGACGGCTCGCCAAGAATCCGTCATTCTGGACGAGCCTCGTGAACATCATCCGCCACTACGCGCGCCTCGACGGAGTGCGCGTGCCTGTTGCCACCGAGTCGATCGCCAAGGTGAAGTTCGCGGGTATCGCATACCTCGACGTTCACTACGAGTACGAGACCATCAACGGCCGGCCGGTGAGCGTGGCGGCGCGGCACGCCTTTCCAGCAACCGCCGTCCGCTGACGGCGCGGTACGGAGCCTCGCGTCTTCGCATCCTCTCCTGTCACTTGAAGAACCGATCCGTCTGCGAGAGAAGGTACCTGGCGTGCTTCTGCGCGATGAGGTTGGCGAGGCGCAGCGAGGAACGCTTCGAGACGTCGACGGCGATGGCGGCGCGCAGGAGCCTTTCGAATTCGCGCCGATCCTTCGCCGGCTGCGCAACACCGGTCGCCATCGTCACGTAGGCGAACGCCGATTGACCCTCAGACAGCGTCACCGCGCGATCGAAGTGTTCCTTCGCGCGCGCCGGCGAGCCGCCGAGGAGCACAGGCAGGCTTTCCACCGCAATCATCGCTTCGTGAATGGCGCCGGCTTCCCATGCCTCGTCGAGCTGCAGCGCGCGGGCGAACAAGGTGCGGACGGTTGAGACCTCGGCGATTCGGATCAGGGCGTTGTCGGCCAGCATGAGAGAACCGCCCCATGCGACCGCCGTCCAGTAGAGGGCCGGCACGTCCGCGGTCGTCGTCGACGCGAGCGCAGCCTTCGGGTCTCGCTGCAGACTCCGGCCGACACCCGGATGCCGCGTTTCGAGGGCGCGCACGCAGTAACCGCGCGCACGATCGTACATGGCCGCGCCTCGAGCCTTGAGCTCCCTGGCTGTCGCGCTTCCCGGATCCGCAACGTCCGCATCCGACTGGAGAAAGGCGTAGGCGTACTGCGTGAACCCGCTGCACGCGGTCAGAAGAAGGCCTGTGTGCGACGGCGATTGCTCGAGAAGCATTTCGACCATCTTCAGCGTGGAGGGAGCCGCCTGCCTGACGAACTCGGGATCGTTATCGCGCGTAAATGCCGAGGCCGTCGACGACAACGCGTCGGCCATGCGGCTCATGCCCATCTTCTTCGGCGAACATCCCGAAACGGCGAGTAACAGCGCGACTGCGCAACATCCCTGAAGAAGCCGTCTCATGAACCGCAACATAACACACGGCTCTTTTGCAGGAGTTCTACCGCGTTCTACTAGGTTCTACGGGGTTCTACTAGGTTCTACCGGGTTCTACCGGGTTCTACTGGGCTCTCCTGCGAACCTCGCAGAACCTTGTCGAACCTGATTTCTATTCCCCTTGACATTCTACAAGAGCAAGTCGTACGCTCTTGTCGTTCGTCTACAGGAGGGTGGATGTCACCGAAATCGGACTTGCTGCAAGGAACACTCGACCTGCTGATCTTGAAGACCCTTGTCGGAGGGCCGATGCACGGCTGGGGAATCTCGCTCAGGATCCAGCAGGTTTCGGAGGAAGTGCTGCAGGTCAATCAGGGATCGCTGTATCCGGCGCTGCATCGTCTCGAACAGCAGGGATTGATCGCGGCCGAATGGGGTAACTCGGAAAACAACCGGCAGGCGAAATTCTACGAGCTGACGAAAAGCGGCCGGAAACAGCTCGTCGACGAGACGCGCAACTGGGAGCGTCTGTCGACGGCGGTCGCGCGCGTGCTGGCCACTTGAATTGGCGTATTGGTGAATTGGGCCGAAAGAACTCAAAAATCACCACCACCAATTTCCTAAGGCGGCTCGGAACACGTGCAACCGACGACACGGGTAAGGAGAGGCAGCAACATGGTCCGCAGGATCACGACCCGATTGACTTCGCTTTTCCGACGCGAGCGTCTCGAGCGTGAGCTCGATCGCGAGCTTCAGTTCCATCTCGACATGTTGACGGAGCGACACGTCCGAGAGGGATTGCCGGCCGCGGAGGCGCGCCGCGCGGCCCTCCGCACGTTCGGCGGCGTGGAGCGCATCAAGGACGACGTGCGTGAGACCTGGCTGTCGAGACTGGCCGAGACGCTTGGACAGGACGTGCGATACGGCCTGCGGAACCTCCGCCGCAACCCCTGGGTTCGCGCTGGTCGTCATTGCGACGATGGCGCTGGGCATCGGCGCCAACACTGCGATCTTCAGCGTGGTCAACGGCGTGCTCCTGCGCCCGCTTCCCTATGCGAACAGCAACCGTCTCGTCGTGTTGCGCCAGCAGCAGCCGCTCGCCAACGTCGAGGACACATTCTTTTCCGTTCAGGAGATCGAGGACTATCGCACGCGATCGCACAGCCTCGACGGTGTCGCGGAGATCCACGACATGTGGCACTTCTCGCTCTGATCATCACCGCGGCCGGCATCGCCGGCGTCATCGCGTTCTCGGTCAATCAACGCACGCAGGATTCGGCATTCGCATGGCGCTCGGCGCCCGGCGCGCCAGCGTGTTGCGCATGGTGCTGCAGCAAGGGCTCACGCTCGCGCTCGCCGGGCTCGCGATCGGAATGGGTGGGGCGCTCGTCCTGACGCGCGTGCTGACGACCCTCCTGTTCGGCGTGCAGCCGACCGATGCGCTGACGTTCCTCGCGGTGTCGATGGTGCTGGTCGCCGTGGCGGCCGCCGCCTGCCTGATCCCCGCGCGGCGCGCCGCGTCGGTCGATCCCATGGTTGCGTTGCGAGTGTCGTAAAGATCGAAAAGGTCCGGGATCGGGACGCGGGATCCGGCGGCGGGTTCCGGGATCCGATGGAAGAGGAAAAAGACGATGAGGAATACGGTAATCGCAATCCTGGCGATGGTGAGCCTGGCGACGGGGGTTCGAGCACAACCAGCCGCGGTCGAGGCCATCGACGGCGTGGATCCCGTCCTGCTGGTGCAGGGGAAGGAAGTGTCCGGCAACCCCGACCTCAAGGTGGTACGCGGCCGGTTTGAGTACCTCTTTTCGTTCCCCGCCACGAAGGCGACGTTCGAGCGCAACCCTTCACAATATGAAATCCAACTGAACGGTCTGTGCGCCAGGATGGGCAAGGCCACCGGCGGCCGGCCGTCGGATTATCTGGCATACGACGGAAAGATCTACATCTTCGGGTCCGACGAATGTCACCGCAAATTCGAGGCAGAGCCGAAAAAGTATCTGCCGGCCGCAGCGGCACCCTTTGCGCCGTCGGCACAGGCGGTCAAGGAGGGTCGCGCGCTGGTTGAACGTGTCGTCACCGTGATCGGCGGCGGCCCGAAGCTGGATGGCATCAAAACGTACATTGAAACGGCCTCACAGACGCAGAGGCGCTCAACGGGGGACGTGCCTCTCGCGGTCGTCACTATCGCATTTTCGGACTATCGCGACGTGGACGGCCTTTCGCTCCCGTTCGTCGAGCGGGCATCGTTCAACGGTGGAACGGACCCGTTCCTGTCGCGCCGCATCGACGCCGTCGCCATCAACGCGCCGCTCGACCCGGCCAACTTCCAACCCGGCACGCCCGGGGGACAATGAAGCCGTTCCGCTCGTCGATGGCGACGGCGCTCGTTGCGCTGAGGGCCGGGATCCCGGCGTACAGCGCGACGCAGACGGCCTGGCCGCAATGGGGTGGACCCGATCGCAACTTCGTCGTGCCCGGCGGCGACTTCGCGCTTGCCTGGCCTGCGAAGGGACCGCCACGCCTCTGGGAGCGTCCGCCCGGCGACGGCTTTTCATCGGTCGTCACCGATGGCACTTTCCTCTACACACTCTATCGGGACGGTGCCGACGATGTGGTGGTGTCGCTCGACGCCGCAACGGGCCGCACGCGGTGGGATGCGCACTACGGCGCGCCGTTCCATGAGTTGTGCACCGAGCAGTTGGGGCCCGCGCCACGTGCGGCTCCGCTCATCGCGGGAAATCGGCTCATCACCGTGAGCGCGGGCGGGTTGATGAACAGCTTCGACCGACACACGGGCGCGCGTCAGTGGACACGCGACATCCTGCAGGGATCATCCGATGCGCTCCGCGCGTGCGGCTATGCGAGCAGCCCCCTGGCCGCGTGTCAGCCGACGAAATCTGGGCGAACAAACGCGTTCGCATTCATTTCGGCAATGCCGTGAGGTTTGGCGATCGTATCTACGCCTCCAGTGGCGACTTCGGCTCCGCGCCGTTCGCCTCCATTGACATTCACACCGGAGAGATGACCTGGCGGGATCGCAGCGTGACGCGTTCCACGCTTGTCGACGCGGGCAACCGGTTGATCATCCTCGACGAAGACGGCAACCTGGCGCTGGCCACCAGGCGAGACCGGTCTGACCGTGCACACGAAAGCGCAGATTCTGCACGAGCGTGCGTGGACGGTCCCCACGCTGATCGGCACGACGCTGTACGTTCGCGATCGACACCAAATCATGGCGCTCAACCTGGGGAAACCATGACGGCATAGTTACTGCACAGTCGCAGCAGGATGGTGCGTATTGCAGGGCTGGTGGTATCGCTCGCCTACGCGGCGTTCATCATCTGGCTGTACGCAGCTCAGCCGCAAACCGTCGCGCAAGTCACCGGCAGCATGGCATCCGGAATTGGTGCCTATCGCGTCGATACGCAGGCAACATCCGACGCGATGGGATTCTTCTATCGCGATCGGTTTCCCGAGGCACGAGTGGCATTCGAGCGTGCCGATCCCGCACACCGCGATGCCCGCACTCAGTTTTACATTGCCTACAGCTACTACAGGCAGGGCTGGGGGCGCGTCTACAACGACGACACGCTGTTCCGCAAAGGCATCGAGGCTGTCGATAGGGCCATCGCAGCGGCGCCAGACCATCGGCTGGTCGTCGACGATCCCGATCTCGGAGTGAAGACCGGAGACGAACTGAAGGCCGAGCTCGAGCGCGGCGTAACTCGGGAGGCCGCGGACTTCAACCCACTCAAAATCTTCAGGTCCAGGAAATGACGGCACGACGTGAAGCGCTCATGCTGCCGCTGATCTTTCTGACGGTGGCCTGGCTTGGTGGCCTTCACGTCGGGGCCACGATCCAACTGGTCCCCCCACCGCTGATTTCTCTCGTGCTCGGGGTCATGCTCGTGGGCGCGCTGGTGAATGCCGGCGTCTTTTCGTCTCACAGTGTGATGGGCGCTCATCGCACGGGGCTGGAGAACGTCTCGGGGCTTGTCGTGCTC
Source organism: Vicinamibacterales bacterium (assembly GCA_038320555.1). Taxonomy (GTDB): domain Bacteria; phylum Acidobacteriota; class Vicinamibacteria; order Vicinamibacterales; family 2-12-FULL-66-21; genus JALZOC01. The sequence continues at coordinate 25,191 of JBBQEJ010000006.1, forward strand.
GTGACACTCCTGGCAGCCTCGGCGCAGATCTTCAATCTGCTCTCCCCCGAGCGAGGGATCTTCCACGTCGCCTTCAACTTGTGCTTCTTCATCCAGCTGGCGACGACGCTCGCCGGGGTGAAGGGCCGGCGGAATCTGCTCCGGAGCCTGGCCGTGCTGCTCGGTTCCGCGCTTGTCGTGCGCTTCGTTGTCCTCGAAGGTCTGTACGCGCCGGATGGCGGCATTGCGAAACGCCTGCTCACCACGATCGTCGAGGGCGCAAGCCTGGGCACGATTCAATACGAGCCCGTGGGTGCCGTGACGGGATACGTCGCGTTCCTGACGTTGTTGCTCTACATCGTTGGAATCGTCCTGCTGCCGCCGGCGCCGCCGCGGGGACGTCTGACGGTCCGAGCGCTGCATGCCCCATCCTCAGCGCTGTCGATTGCGTTGATTGCTGTGGCGGTGGCGTACTCGGGCTGTGGCCGTTCGAAGGATGCGCCGTCCCAGCCCATGGACGAGTCGCAGAGGATTCAGACAACCCGCGAGCGTTTGCGCGACGACGCGCTTCGCGCCGCGCACGTCTGGCACGAGCCGGCGATTCCAATCTCGCAGTTCGATCTTTCCGCAAACCCGCCTGGAGGATTCGAGCCGTCCGACGAGGTGTCATGCCGGTTCACGGTTCAGAAGATCAGCGGACTGACGCCGAAGTTTCACTGTCAGCTTCCGGACGGACGCATCGTCAAGGTCAAGTACGGGAAGCAAAACGCCGAGGTGGAGGCCGAGACGGCCGGAACGCGTTTGATGCGTGCGCTGGGCTTCGCCGCCGACGACACGTTCGTCGTACGGGCCGTTCATTGCGCCGGTTGCCCGCTCTTCCCGTTTCCGTCGCTGCGATGCCACGATCGCTTCGGGGTCGCACTGTTGTGCTTTGGCGGGCCGACCGACTACGACCAGGTCCGCACTTTCACGACGGCGGTGATCGAACGGCGGATGGAAGGGACCGTGATCGAGGCCGTCGACGACCAGGGTTGGAGTTGGTATGAGCTCGACACGATCGATCCGGCGCGCGGTGGAGCGAGCCGCGCCGAAGTGGACGCCTTCCGGCTGATCGCGGTTGTTCTGGCGCATTGGGACAACAAAGGACCCAACCAGCGCCTCCTCTGCCCGCCGGGGAGAGAGGGGCCCGACGGCCGGTGCGCGGAGCCCATCGCGATGATCCAGGACCTCGGCGCCACGTTCGGCCCTGGGAGGGTGGACCTCGTCAGCTGGCGCAAGACGCCTGTGTGGCGCGATCGCGCGACGTGTACGATCAGTATGAGTACGCTGCCTTACAAAGGCGCCACGTTTCCGGAGCGACGAGTTTCAGAGGCAGGGCGGCTGCTGCTCGCGAGCCTTCTGGAGCAGCTATCCGTCCGGCAGCTCGAGGATCTGTTCACCGCATCGCGAATCACTCTCTACGACGCGATCGATGCCGAGGCGCGCTCCGCCGGCGCGTGGGTCGAGGTATTCCTCGACAAGGTCAAACAGATACGACAAGGGGCCCCGTGTCCGCAGTAGGGCTCAGTACAGGGTTCACGCTCAGTGCACTGATGCACCCCGAGGGGCGGGCGTTCTGGTAATCGAGCCGGCATCGATCGTCTCGCCGGTACGGCTGATTGCCTGGAAGTAGAGCGTGTCGCCCGACACTTCCATCATCATGAAATGAAAATCAGTGTCGAAACCACGCGCCATGAGGCCGGAGGGACGCCGGATGTCCGCCTTCCGAAGCGATCCAGCGCCGCCCGAAATGAAATACGAAATGCCGTGCTGTGGAAGCAGGCGCTCGTAAAAATGCTCGTGGCCGGAGAGAACCACGTCGACGTCGCCCTCGATCAGTATGGGTTCGAGCGCCATCCTCAGCACGCGCGCCGAATTGGTGTAACGCCCGGATGTGTAGAGCGGATGGTGGAAATAGCAGATCTTCCAGTCCGTTTGTGACTTGCGAAACTCGTCGCGCAGCCACGTGAGCTGATCTGGATCCAGGGCCCGGCTGTCGAGGACGAAGAACCGGACGCCCGCGCCGGCGAGGCCGGCGAGCCGCCGCTCGTTTCGCCGGAAGGTGTAGTAGCGGTGTCCGTCCATGTTGAATTTTCCGTAGGCCAGCTCGGCGTCCGGATCGTGATTGCCGATGGCGGCGTAGAAGGTCACACCGGCGTCGAGCAGCGCGCGATAGGGCTCTTCGAATTTCGTGACGTAATCGTCCGCACCGTGCGGCGGGTAGATGTTGTCGCCGAGCATGACCACGAAGTCGAATGGGAACTTCTCGCGCCACGCGATCATCTGACGCGCGATCTCGTGTTGGGCCTGGTCACCGCGCCCCGAATCCCCGATGACGGCAAACCGCACGGAACCATCCTTGCGGGGCAGCGCGAGCTCACCGGGCGACGGCGACAACTCGTGCACGTCGGTCCGCGTGGCCCGCTGCGCATCCGAGGAGACCGCGCTCTGCCGGCAGGCACCGGCCGCGACCACCAGCGAGAGCGCCACCAGTGCTGCCGGTGGACCCAGGGACCGTCTCATCTAATCGGGATCCCATCCGAGCGCGACGAGTTGGACGCTGACCTGACTCCGCCCGGGCAGCAGCGTGACGCGTTCCAGGACGGGTGGGCGGTCGAACGCGGCCGCGATCGTCTGCGTTTCCTCTCGAACCTGGTCGTCGAGCTCCTTCGCCTGCGCCCGCACGGCGTCGGCCGTTTCCGAGGCGCGCTGCACGTCCCCGGCCTCTTTCATGGTGCGGCTCACCCCGCGTGCGGCAGTCGTCGCGCGGCCCAGTGTGCCGACGCTGATAGCCCTTCGTCCGAACAGTGCGCCCATCACGGTCGCCCCAATCGACACCGCGGTCTGGATTTTCTGCTGCGACGACTGCTCGGTCTCGCGCGCCATCGCCGACTCCGCCCGACGCAGCCGCTCCGTCAGCGCGGCCTGCTTCGCGGCATACTTCTGGCGAACCTCTTCAACCGCCTGATCACGAGAGACCCGGGACGCATCGTGCACGCGCACTTTGAAGTCTCCTTCGGCTTCGTCGGTCCGGGAAGTGAGGCCGGTCTCACGATGTCTGAACAGCTCGACACGCTCATTTTGCGTGAGCCACTGCTTCAAGGCCTTCTCCCAGGCCGGATAGCTCTTCGGCTGAGACGCGGGGGACGGTACTGCCTGGAAGGAGGCGCCGCTTTCAGGCTGCCGCTCGAGGTTCGCAAGAGCGACATCCAGACGGCGTGCGGCCGCCCAATCAACGGCAACCGGTCCACTCCCGACGGGCGCGGCGAACATGACATCCCGCGTCGCGTCGACCCCGAGTTTGGCGTCGGAGAACCCGAGGCGAGCCGCACCGAGCACGACCGGGGAATACACCGCCGGCTTCGACGATCCAGAAGCGGCCGGAATGAAGAACTGCTGAATTCCCGGCGGAAGAACCGGCGGCTGATCCGACGCGGCTCCCGCCGCAGACGGACGCTTCGGAGCAGGCGCGGCGCCGGGGTCGGGCGCGTGAGGAGCCGCGGGCTCTGGCCTGGTGCGGCTGCCCATCAGCACTCGAATCTGATCCCGGGACAGCGGTCCGCGCAGGTACGACATCGTCCAACGCGTCTGGAACGTTACGAGCCCGTCGTCGTGCACGTTGTGCAGGAGGAACACGCGCTTGCCGAGCGCCGAGAGGATGCGATCGATCTTGTCGCGATCCATCGATCCGGCCGTCGAGCCTTCGAGCCCGTCGAGCATTCTCGATTTATCTCGTTCCGTCTGCAGCCGGCCCAGGAACCATGTCCCGATATTTGAGAGCCCCTTGTAGTCAAGATCGACGGGGTTCTGTGTGGTGAGGACGACCCCCAGGCCAAAGGCGCGCCCCTGCTTCAACAACGTGAGAAGCGGCGGCTTGGAGGGAGGATTCGCGACCGGCGGAAAGTAGCCGGCAATTTCGTCCATGTATACGATGGCCCGAAGGCTGGACGTGCCGGTGAGCCCGCGCATCCACCCGACCACCTGGTTGAGAAGGAGCGACACAAAGAACATTCGTTCCGCGTCACCCAGGTGCGCGATGGAGAACACGGCTACCCGGGGACGACCGTCCGCGGTGTAAAGCAATCGCGCCGGATCGAGCGGCTCTCCCTCGAACCATTGTTCGAAACCGGGCGCCGCCAGCACGGCGTTGAACCGCAGCGCCAAATCGAACCGGTCGCGCTGCGGGAAGAAAGAATCCAGATCGACGACCCCGACTTTTTGAAACGGCGGCGTCTGGATCTGCTGGATGAGGGCTGCCAGATCGAGATCACGTCCGTCTTTCCAGGCGGTCGTGAAGATGTTGGTCACGAGGGTGTGTTCACGGCTGCGGGGCGGGCCGTCCACGCCGGCGAGCGACAGGAGGCTGGTTGCCGTGCTCCCCGCTCGCTCACCGAGCAGCTCGGCGTCGTCCCTGAGGGCGGCGGGCGGCGCGGCGAAAGACTGCCCCAACGACACCGGCAATCCGGCGCGGCTGCCAGGCGTATAGATCGCAAAGTCGGCGGACTTGCGGAGACGCTCGATGCGCGCGCCGTCCTGGCCCCACTCGGCGAGCCCTTTCCGCCATGTCTCGGCCTGCTGCGCCGCAAAGGCATCAGCTGACAGCCCTGCGCGCCGTGCCTCGTCCTCATCGATCCATGGGCGGAAATCGGCCGCCGCCAGCGACGGGAATGTCAATAACAGATTGCCGAGATCGCCTTTAGGGTCGATCGCGATGACGGGTACCCCGTCGATGGCTGCCTCTTCAATCAGCGACAGGCACAAGCCGGTCTTGCCGCTGCCCGTCATCCCGACGCAGACCGCATGCGTCACGAGGTCCCGGGAGTCGTACAGGATGGGGGTATTCAGAACCTTCCCACTGGCCACGTCGTATTCACGACCCAGGTAAAAGACGCCGAGTTTTTCGAAATCCTTCATGGTTGAATCGTAAATCAGTTCCGTAATCAACGACTATCTATCCACAGCGCCGTCGGGACGGACAGGACCCGGTAACGCTTTCGCAGGGCAACCACGTGGCCGGCATAGTCTCGTTTCTGAATCTCCCGGGCAACCAATCGGTCCCGGAGACGCCGGATTTCGTACTTATATAGGTCCCGGACGGCGTCGCGCAGCAACTGCGGAGGAGTATCGGGGCGGGGGATCAGGCCGTGGCCCGCAAGCTCATTGAGGATCTGCTGGTGGTACACCCAATCCCTCATCTCTGATCCCGGTTCCCGCATCCCGGAGGCCGCAGGCCGCTTCCCGGATCCCGGATTCCATATCCCCGCCCCTTCACTCTATATTGACTGCACCGATTGCGCGGGGCTCTGCTAACATGCGCTGCACTCCCCAGGACATCGCACTCATCACTCGATAAGGAGACGCTATGGCTGATGATTCGTACCGGGACGACGACGACGACCTTCTTACGAGGGCGGCCGAGACGGTCGGCAGCACGCTCGGGAGCGCGACGCGCACGGTCGTCGACACCGCGCAAGCCGCGACCAGTGCCGCCAGCTCCGCTGCCTCGGCGGCCACAGACGCCGCGACGTCAGCCGTCGAACAGACTGAAAAACCCCGACGCGCCGTGCGGCGCGCGGTCCGCCGCACAGTCACGGGCGTCAAGCGACAGGCGAAGGTCGCGACCCGGCTGGCGAAGAAGGCTGTGAGCGGCCGCGGCAAAGCGAAGAAAGCCGGCGGCACGAAAAAGAAGGCCGGCCGGAAGTCGGCATCCGCAGGCCGGTCGACGGCCAGGCGATCCACGGCCAAGGGGTCGTCGTCGGCCCGTAAGGGCGGCGGCAAGGCCAAGGGCGGAAAGAAGAAGAAGGCGGGACGCCGGCGGTAGCTCACTCTCCTGAGGGGGCCGGCCAACGCGAGCCGGCCCTTTGCCTTTCCTGCTGATTACTGTCGCGGCTCGGAATCCTCCAGCAGGTGATATCGCTCGAGGCGGCGGTACAGCGTCCGCCGGCTCAGACCGAGCCGCTCCGCGGCCGCGCGCTTGTTGCCATGCGCTTCGGCAAGCATCCGCACGATGTGATTCCGTTCGACGAGATGCAGATCCTGGGTCAGCGTGCGGTCCTCGCCTCCTGTATCCGAAGGCCAGCGCTGCGGGCGATGCACGCCCCCCTCCAGGGGCAGAGCGGCCTGGATGTCACGCTCGGTGAGCACGAGTCCTTCAGCCAGCATGCACGAACGCTCGAGCACATTCCGGAGCTCCCGGACGTTGCCGAGCCACGCGCGTGTCATAAGCGCCCGTTCCGCCTCGGGGCGGAGGCCCTCGATTGGCTTGCCGAACTTGGACGCGAATTCCCTGATGAACGCGGCGGTCAGATACGGGATGTCTTCCGAACGCTCACGCAACGGCGGCAACCGCAACTCGATCACGTTCAGGCGGTAATACAGATCGCTTCGAAACCGGCCGGCGTCCGCTTCCGCGTAGAGATCGCGGTTGGTGGCGGCGATGATGCGGACGTCAACGGTTTTCGACTGCAGCGATCCGACACGCTGCACTTCACCGGTTTCGAGCACCCGGAGCAACTTGGACTGGACAGCTGCGGGCAGCTCACCGACCTCGTCGAGAAACAGCGTGCCTCCGTCAGCGGCTTCGAAGAGGCCCGTTTTGTTGTCCGTCGCGCCGGTGAACGCGCCGCGCATGTGCCCGAACAGCTCGCTCTCGAACAGCGTTTCGACTATAGCGGAGCAATTGATCGTCAGGAAACGTCGGGATCGGCGCGGCCCGAGGTCGTGAATGGCCTTCGCGATCCCTTCTTTGCCGGTACCGGTCTCTCCCGTCACCAGGGCAGCGCGCGCATGCGGCGCGATGCGCCGCACAAGTCCGAAGAGTTCCTGCATGACGGGGCTGCGCCCGATCATCCCGCACAGCTCGAGGCGCCGCGCGGTTTCACCGTCGGCCGCCATCAACGCGGCGCGGCGATCGCCCTCCTCTCGCACGTCCGCAAGCAGCTGTCGGAGCCGCGCAAAATCGATGGGCTTGCTGAGATAATCGAGCGCCCCGAGTTTGACCGCTTCAATTGCGCTGTCGACCGACGCGTGTGCGGTCATGAGGATGACCTGGCATTGAGGCTGCGCTTCGCGAACCGCGCGTAGCACATCGAAACCGTCGATGTCCGGCATCCTCAGATCCACGAGCGCGACGTCGGCCGATATAACCGAAAGCCGCGACAACGCTTCCCCCGCGTTCTCATGGAGCTCCACGTCGTAGCCCGTCGGCTGCACCGCGCGTTCGATCAGTCCGAGCATCCCGGGCTCGTCGTCGACCACGATGAGCACAGGCTTCCGTTCGCTCACGTCGTTGGGCCCCGATGATTGTTGAGGAGCGTGACCGCTGCCGAGGCGGCCTTGTGAATCTCGCTCAGATCCTCCATGCGTGGATCGTCGGCAGGCATCTCCTCGATCAGCAAATCGGCATAACCGAGGATGATCGCAAGGAAATTCTTGAGCTCGTGCTCGAACTCGTTCTTGTCGCTCACAGGATCACCCATCTAAGCCATCATCTTCGGTGCTGGTCTTCCGCTCTCAGGATTCGCCGCGCTTCTCTTCAAGCATCGCGACAAGCTCGTCAACAAGATGCTGGTCCCGCCAACCCCGCCGGGCTTCGTTCGAGAGCTCCTCGAACGCGTCGGCCGCCGAAACCGCAAGCTTGTACGGCCGTGCGGTGGTAAGCGCGTCGTAAACATCGACAACGCTCATGATCTGGGCGAGCAGTGGCACGTGGGCGCCGCGCAGTCCATCCGGGTATCCCGTGCCGTCGAGCCGCTCATGGTGGTGGCGGACGATCGGGCGAACACGCCGCAACAGACGAAGCTCGCTGCACAGCCGGTCCCCGACGATGGTGTGTTGCTTGATCTGCTCGAATTCTTCGGCCGTCAGCCGCCCCGGCTTCAAAAGGATCGCGTCCGGCACCGCGATCTTGCCGATGTCGTGGAGGACTCCGCCACGTTCGAGCGCCGCGAGGTCGGGCGAGGGCAGGCCGAGACGAACACCCAGTGAGGACGCGAGCTTCGAGAGTCGCTGGCAATGTCCTTCGGTGGTCACATCGCGCGCTTCAACGGTGTGCGCCAGACTCATGATCACCGCTTCGGCCGAATCGAGTTCGTCCGTGTACGCCTTCAATCGAAGCAGGGACCGCACACGCGCACGCAGTTCGTGCGGGTCGAAAGGTTTCAGCAGAAAGTCGTCGGCCCCGGCCTCAATCCCCCTCAGTCGATCTTCGTGCCCCTGAAAAGAGGTCACCAGGACGACCGGAATCAGGCGGCTCGCAGGATTGGCTTTGATCGCACGGCAGAGATCGACGCCGTCGCGGCGCGGCATGACGACATCGGTCAGGACGATATCGGGCGCTTCGCGCTCGACGATCGCCAGCGCTTCAACCCCGTCGTTTGCGGTCATCACCGAGTACCCCTCGCGCGTCAGCAACTGCTTCAGCAGCGTAAGGTTCGCCGGCGCGTCGTCTACGACGAGCACACGGGCATCCAGCGGACCCAGTTCGTCACCTTCGTTTGCGCGCGATCCGACTGACAGCATCACAATTTGAAAACGAGAACCTCAACAGACGGGCGACGGGCGTCCGGGCGGCGGGGCTGGGAAGCGGAATCGCAGCCTGTGCCGTTCATCGTATCGGCCGTGCGCGGAACTAACTATCCTTGTTTGTCCGACAGTAGCGGTTCCGTGCCGTTCCGGGAAGTCTTCCTTTGTGCCGTGTAGGTGTTTGTCCGACACGAAGACAAATGTTTTGTTTTCACGCGCCTGAACACCTGCCACAATGTGGCTCGATCCACGGACTCACGAGATGCCCCCACCTGCATCCCCGGTCGGAACGCGCCCTTCACTTTTCCTGGCATCCCTCTCGGGTGTCTTTGAGCACCCGCCCCTCATGGCCTGGATTGCCGACGTGGACGGCCGGTGCACATTCACCAATCGCCAGTACTTGACGTTCGCGGGTCGTACGCTCGAAGAGGAACCCGGGTTGCGCTGGACTGCTCTCGTGCATCCGGACGATCGCGACGCGTGTCTGTCCGCTTACTTGAAGGCGCACGAGGCGCGGATCCCGTTTCATTCGTCCCAGCGCTGGCGGCGCAGCGATGGCGTTTACCGTCTCGTGGAAATATCGGGCGTGCCTGTATTTGACCCATCCGGCCAATTTCATGGGTACGTGGGACTGTGCCGCGATGTGGCGGATCAAGGCGACGCGGCACCCGCCCTGGCGCAAACATACGGGCACCCCCAACTGGTTGCCACGAACGCGGACGAGATGATCGCGAACATGAACGACGCCGTACTCGTCGAGTCCGACGACGGACGTGTGGTGCTGGCGAACGAAGCATTCTGCCGGTTGTTTCAGCTCGACACTCCGCTGCAGGAATTGAGGGGCATGGAAGCGGATCGGCTGACGAAGCAACTGAACCCCGTGGCGGTGCGTCTCGACAAGATGAAAAAGAGGGGTCGTCGATCGGTCGGCGAGGAGGTCAGCCTCACCGATGGGCGCGTTCTGGAACTGCACTATGCGCCGGTCGCTCGCGAAGGCGAGGCCGCCCTGCACCTGTGGCAGTACCGCGAGATCACGGCGCGGAAAAGCTTCGAAGCTGAACTTCATCTGTCGCGCCAACGGCTCAGGAACTTGGCGGCGCGCGACGAGGCGGTCCGGGAAGAAGAGCGGCGCAGCGCCGCCCGGATGCTTCACGACGAGCTCGGCCAGCTGCTCACGTCGGTCAAGCTCGAGGTCGCGGCTGCGGCCGACATGTTTCGTGAGCGTCCGGATGAACAAGGCTTTCCTGTCGTGGATCGACTGCAATCGGCCGCCGGCCTTCTGGACGTCTGTATCAAGACCGTTCAGCGCGTGTCGGCGAAGCTGAGGCCGACCCCCCTGCCCGAGATGTGCATCTCGGACGCCATACGCTGGGAGGCGCTGCTGTTCGAGCAACGGAGCAGGATCCGATGCCGCGTCGGCGTCACCCCGCCGAAACTGGAGGTCGATTCCGACCGATCCGCCGTCCTCTATCGCATCCTGCTCGAGGCGCTGACCAACGTCGTGCGGCACGCAGACGCGAGTGCCGTACAGATTTCCCTGAAGAAAGCCAGCGGCGTGGTCTTCCTGTCGGTGCGCGACAATGGACGTGGCATCGCCCCGGAGGAAGTTGACAACCCGGCGACGATGGGACTGCTGGGCATGCGCGAACGCGCACTGGGCGTCGGCGGCGATGTCCGGATCACGAGAAACGCGCGTGGCGGAACAACCGTTATGGTGATCCTCCCGCTTCCGCCGGAGCGGTCCGCCTCCGTCATGCCTGAGGGCGGACCTGTGCAGGCGTGAGACGCGTTCTCCTCGTTGACGATCATCCGGTGATCCGTCAAGGGATCCGCCGCATCCTCACCAATGCGCTGACCGATCTCGACGTCTCCGAAGCCGAAACCGGCGAACAGGCCATCTCGCTGTGTGAGACAGGCGGCTGGGATCTCGTCATTCTCGATCTGTCGTTGCCAGGCCTGAGCGGCCTCGAGGTCATTCGCGACCTCCTTCGGGTCCAGCCTCATGCGCGCATCATCGTCGTCAGCGTGCATCCCCCTCACCACTTCGCGCGTCGTGCGATGTCGGTGGGAGCGCTTGCGTATCTGGAAAAGAGCGCCGCGCCCGAGGAAATGGTAAAGGCCGTGACGGAGGTTCTGGGAGGGCGTTCGTATGTCACGATGCCGGCATCCGACAGCCCTCGGGGCCGCGGGGCACAGGGACCGCTGCATGAACGGCTCTCGGATCGGGAGTATCAGGTGCTTCGCATGCTGGGCGTGGGGAAGACGGTCTCGGAGATCGCCGCGGAGCTGGCGCTGAGCGTGAAAACCGTCAGCACCTATCGAACGCGCGTGCTCGAAAAGATGGACCTGCGAACGACGGCGGAACTGATGCACTACGTCATCAACCACGGCCTGATTCCATGACGAGGGATCAGATGCCGGCGGCCGCGTGTCGCCTTTATCGCCGAGCCAACTCTCGTGAATTCCGGTAGTTCGTCGCGACGACGGCAGCGGTCGCGACGTTGAGCGCAATCATCGTGACAAGTGCGGCCGTGCGGCTCTTCTTCTCGATCGCCTTCACCCCGCCCATCGTGGCCGCGGCGAGCAACGCCTTCGTGGCGGTAGCCTGCCCATAGCTGCCGGTCATCATCGGGTTGACTTCGCGGGCGCCTTCCTGGCGCGCCTTAATCGTGGAGACCATGTCGAGCGTCTGGAGCGCGCCGTAGGATCCATAAAGAACGTTGAGCGCTGCCGACGAGGGTCCTTTGGGTCCGGCTTCTTTCGCCCACGCGGCCGCAACCGCCGCCGACGGCGCCACGACTTCCGGCTTGTCAGCAGCAAAGGCCGGCGCCGAAACGGACAGGACGATGAGGGCGGCCATCGGGCGAAGCAGCGAACGGAACATCCCAGCTCCTTTGTGACTCGCGCACTATCGCGCGATGCACCCCTCTAAAGCGGGATCAATGCCGACCGTGGCAATTATTTAAGTGTTTATTTATCATCTACTTACGAGCACGTGTGTCCCGCGGATGTGCGCGCGGTGCCCGGCATCGTCACACCAGTGTGCCAGGCGTGGCGCATAGGCCGCACAGAGGCAGCCCAAGCTGCCGGATGAACACCCGGGTGACAGGATGCTACCGTCTCGCCTCGCTGGTGGATGGACTGGCCGCGGTACTTGCCCCAAGGTAAATGCCATTGAAGAGGAACTTGAACGTGCCGTGCGGCTGTGCCCGGAACGTGATCTCAGGCGCAAACATGACGATGCGGCCCTTCCCGATGGTGGCTTGAAGGATCTCGACACCGCCGTTGAGGTAACCCTGGCCGTAGGCCCATCCACTTCGCAGCGGCGTGGCGGTGTCGAACCAGGCCACTGGCCTGACACCCTTCCCCTGCGCGTCAGGCCCGAGGCTGAACACGGGACTGTTGTCGAAGAACACGTCTACGTGGGTATCGAAGCCGTGCGCGATCGGCGCGGTGTTGTCGACCATCATGCGCAGGACCGAACCCGGCACATAGTACTTCTCCGCGGGAAGCGGCCGCACGGTGCCGTCCGGCGATCGCTCGACCAGCTGACTGCTGACCGGCAGGCCGAACACCTGCGCGAGATTCATCGCCGAGCGACCCACCGCGAGAATGGTCCCGCCCTCCTCGACAAACTTCCGCAGCTGGGGTCCGGTCTCCGCCGCGGTGTATGAACCGAGCATCGGCTGGTACTCCGCAGGAATGCTGTCGCCGCCACCGCCGCCGCGGCCGCCCCCAAACGCGCCGCCGCCCTCGCCCAAGGCGGGTCCCACACCCGAGGGAAAGATCAACACGTCAAAGCGGCTCGACAGGTTGCCGGCGTCGAGCACCTTCGGATAGACGACCTCGAACGGGAACTCGAATTGCTCGAGAATGAAACGAGTCCACCCCGACGGCATCGAGCCGCCGTATTGATCGGCAAGGCCGATGCGGACCTTCCGAAGCGCGATCGCTCCGGCCGTCGCCAGCGACGGCGGCGCGGTGTCGAAGCTCACCCCGAGCTCCGTCGCAAGCTTCTGCAACTCGGCGGCTGTCGCACCCTTGATATGGAACGGGCTCTCGCCGCTTTGCACCCACTGCACGTCGCGGCCGGCGGCAAGCAGGCGGTTCACCGCGATGAACGCGTTGTTCCCGGCGTGGCTCAGCACGACTCCGCCGGCCGACGGCTGCGCGATCCTGCCAGGCGCGGGCCGCTGGAGTCCGTTCACTTTTTCAAAGGGACCATCGAAGCCTTCCAGCACGCGGTCGAATCTCACGCCCATCTGGTACGCGAGCGTCCAGCCGGCGTTGTCATACGGTCGCGTCGGCGGGCCTCCGGGGTACGGAATGTCGTCAGGATGATCCTGTGGCTCGAACATGTCGAGCACGTGCGGCCGAAACGCCTGCGCGGATTTCACGACGTACGAGCCGGCCGGATAGGGTTTTCCACTCACCGTGAAAGAGACTGTCGCGCGATGCACGGCAATGCCCGTCTTGATCAACGTGTTGATGAATTTCGTGGCTGTCGGAAAGTCGGGCTGATCGGACGGCAGGATGAATCCGCGCGGATCGCGCAGGATGGGATCGCGCAGAAGGGATTTGAACTGTTCAATGGTCGCCCCGCGGCCGCCCCGCCCTCCTCCTCCCCCTGCCGCCGGCTCATCTCCTGCGAGCGTATCGGCGGAGGACGCGCTCCGGCCTCCAGGTCCCCCGCTCGCAGGCGCCAGCGCGGCCTGTGCCGCAATGATATGTCGCGGGGTCGTCGTCCAATTATCGCGGTTCCCCCGCTCGATTGAGTTCTTCCCCATCTGGTAGATGTTGTAGAGGAAGGTGTCCTTGTTCCGCGATGCGACGTCGAAGACCGCATAGTTCGCGGTCACCGAGTAATCGATCGACTGGCGGAAGTGCCAGATCTGCTGCGGCTCGATCGGGTAATACAAGCTCGAGTCCGGCAGCAGTCTTGACGGCACGAACGGAATGTTGACAGGGGTCGGGTTCCCGATCGTTTCCGTCAGCAAGCCGATCATGTTGTGGAAGTACACGGTCGTCCGCAAGCCGCCGTTCCACCACGTCGAGTAGCTCGATCCCTTCCGGCTCGTCAATCCTGGCTTCCCCTCCGCCGCCATGCGGCTGGCCATCGCCGCGCCGACGATGTCGATCCCGATGGGCACCAGCGGATCGAAATTGAAGTTGAAGGGATCGCGGAAGGGTGGCGCGAACATCACCGCGCCGGCAGGGCCGGTCTGGTGATGGTTGTACATGATCTGCGGGAACCATTCCGTGTAAAGCACCTTGTTCATGTTGACGCTTTCCGGCAGGTTCGACATGTAGAAGTCGCGGTTGTTGTCGTGCCCCGCGTACTTCTCATAGAGCCGAGGCAGTCCGTTCGTCGAGCGGCGCGCCGGATCCTCCTCGCGCATGTACCAGCTCGACACGAGCTGCATGCCATCCGGATTCGCATGCACGGCGAGAATCACCAGATCGTTTAGAAACCGCGTCGTTTCGGGATCATTGCGACTCACGAGCTGGTAGACCGTTTCGATCAACTGGTGCGCCCCGAGCACTTCCGTCGCGTGGAGGCCCCCGTCGAACCAGACGATCGCCCTGCCTTCCTTCGCGAGCGCGCGCGCCTGCTCGTCGTTGAGGCCGTCGACTGTCGCGAGCCTCCGCGAGATGTCTTTGTAGCGATCCAGTTTCTTGAAATTCTCAGGCGAAGTGATGATGGCCATCAGTTGCGGGCGGCCTTCGGCCGTCTTGCCGATCTCGACGACTTTCATCCGATCGGATTCCTTGTCGAGTTTCTGCCAGTACTGGACGAACTGATCGTAGGTGGCGAGTTGGTAATCGTCGCCGATATTGAACCCGAAGTGCTGCTTCGGGGTGGTAATCCCCTGCGCTGCGGAAGAAGCGGTGAGGGTAAGAAGGATCGCGAGCGAAAGGATGAGTGACCGCGGGGTGCGCTTGAGCATCGATGGCCCTCCAGTTGGACGGCCAACGATACTACGAAGGAGACGCCCTACCCTTTCGCCTACTGGATCGGATTCCCCGCGGGGGGCGGCCCAATTTCCGGCATGGTCGCCGACAGCGTCGAGGTGTGCCGGAAGATCGGACCGCACCCTGAAGAGCAGCACGTCAGGGACGGCGCCTATCCTCCTGGAGGAGGGTGGCACTTCCCTGGTACGGCGGCTGGACTCTCCCGGTTGACGATTGTACTAATGCACTAGTATAATAACTCAAGTGGCCGTGCTCTCCATCGATTCGAACGACCCGACCCCCATCTACGCGCAACTCGAGCGCGCCTTGCGGGCCGGCATCGCAACCGGACGGCTGCAGCCGGGCGATCAGCTTCCCACGGTCCGGCAGCTCGCCGTCGATCTGCGCGTCAACGCCAATACGGTCGCGCGCGTGTACGCGGAACTGGAACGCGCCGCGGTCATTGAAACCCGCCGCGGCGTGGGCTCGTTCATCAGCGCCACGCCCGCCCAGGCCCGCCCCCCGCGCGAGCACGAACGGCGGCTGCGCGCCTTTGCCACCCGCGTGCTGGCCGACGCCGATACGGCCGGATTCGACCTCGACGAGGTCATCGCTGCGCTTCGTGCGCACAAAGGAGGAGCATAAATGGTTCCGGTAATCTTCGGACGCGGCGGGCAGGACTCGCGCGTCAGCTTTCCGCGCGTGAACGTCGTGTCGGTGGCGATCCTGCTCGCGTCGCTCGGTCTCGGGTTCCTCGGGATGAATGCCGTCGGCAGCCCCGTCCCCCTCATCGTCATGGCGCTGGCCGGCGCGGTGCTGATGCAGGCGCCCAGGGTCGCCGAGCAGTGGGAGCGGGCCGTCGTCCTCCGGCTGGGGCGGTTCGTCGGGCTGCACGGACCGGGGCTGTTCTGGATCGTGCCGTTCCTGGATCGCGTATCGTCGTGGATCGATCAGCGCACGATCACGACCACGTTCGCGGCGGAGCAGACGCTGACCTCGGACACCGTGCCTGTCAACGTCGACGCTGTGCTCTTCTGGATGGTTCACGACGCGCAGAAGGCGGCGCTCGAAGTCCAGGAGTACGAACAGGCCGTGAGCTGGGCGGCGCAGACGGCGCTCCGCGACATCATCGGCCGGACCGCGCTCACCGAGCTGTTGCGCGGACGCGAGCGCATCGAGGGCGAACTGCAGCAGCTCATCGATCAACGGTCGAACCCGTGGGGCGTGACCGTCTCGTCGGTCGAAATGCGCGACGTCGTCATTCCGGTCGCGCTGCAGGATGCCATGTCGCGCGAGGCGCAGGCTGCGCGCGAGAAGCAGGCGCGCATCATCCTCGGACAGGCCGAGATGGAAATCGCGCACTCGTTCCAGGAAGCCGCCAAGTCGTATCACGACAACCCGACGGCCCTTCACCTCCGCGCGATGAACATGCTGTACGAGGGATTGAAGGAGAAGGGCGCGCTCATGCTGATCCCGAGCAGCGCCGTCGAGTCGATGGGTATGGGCGGCATGCTAGGAGCCGCGGCCATGCGGCAGGAGCGACTCACGGGCGGCGGCGACGGGACGTAAGTAAAAAGGGATAAGGCAAAAGGGAAAAGGGAAAAGTGAAAATCGTTGTCCCTTCTCCCTTTTCCCTTGTCCCTTTCTTACCGCGTGAGCTTTCGGTATTTGATTCGATGCGGCTGGTCCGCTTCGGCGCCGAGCCTCCGGTGCCGATCGGCTTCGTAGTCCTGATAATTTCCTTCGAACCAGACGACCTTGCTGTCCCCCTCGAAGGCGAGCATGTGCGTCGCGATGCGATCAAGGAACCAGCGGTCGTGGCTGATCACGACCGCACATCCCGCAAACGACAGCAGCGCTTCCTCGAGCGCCCGCAGCGTGTCGACGTCGAGGTCGTTGGTCGGCTCGTCGAGGAGCAGGAGGTTCGAACCTCCTTTGAGGAGCTTGGCGAGGTGGACGCGATTGCGTTCCCCGCCTGACAGCGCCCCGACCTTTCGCTGCTGATCGCGTCCCTTGAAATTGAACCAGGAGACATAGGCGCGCGAGGCGACCTCCCGCTTCCCCAGCTCGACGTTGTCGCGACCGTCCGTAATCTCTTCCCATACGCTTTTTTCCGGCGACAACGCGTCCCGCGACTGATCGACGTAGCCGACCTGCACGGTGTCGCCAAGCCGCAGCGTCCCGGCATCGGGCTGCTCCTTGCCCGTAATCATCCGGGACAACGTCGTCTTCCCCGCGCCGTTCGGACCGATCACGCCGACAATGCCGCCGCGCGGAAGCGTGAAGTTGACGTCGTCCATCAGGAGCACGTCACCGTAGCCCTTTCGGAGGCCTCGCGCTTCGACGACGATGTCGCCCAGGCGTGGCCCCGGAGGGATGTAGATTTCAACCTGCTCGATCTTCTGCGCCGTCTCTTCTTTCAACAGATCTTCGTAGGCGTTGAGGCGGGCCTTGCCCTTGGCCTGCCGTGCGCGCGGAGACATGCGGATCCAGTCGAGCTCCCGCGCGAGCGTGCGCTGCCTCTTGGTCTCGCTCTTCTCCTCGATCTCGAGCCTCTTCTGCTTCTGTTCGAGCCAGGACGAATAATTGCCTTCCCACGGAATCCCAGAGCCCCGATCGAGCTCGAGGATCCAGCCCGCGACGTTGTCGAGGAAGTAGCGATCGTGGGTAACAGCGACGACCGTGCCCGGATAGTCCTTCAGGAACCGTTCCAGCCAGGCAACGGACTCGGCATCAAGATGATTCGTCGGCTCGTCGAGCAACAACAGATCCGGAGACTTGAGGAGCAGGCGGCACAGCGCGACCCGGCGCCGCTCGCCGCCGGAAAGCGTCGACACGTCGGCATCGGCCGGCGGCAGGCGCAAGGCGTCCATAGCCAGTTCCAGGCGCGAGTCGAGATCCCACCCGTTTGCGGCCTCAATCCGATCCTGGACCTTGCCCTGCTCCTCCAGGATCCTGTCCATCTCTTTCGCCGGCAGGTCCTCACCGAATTTCGCGTTGATCTCGTCGTACCGCGTCAGCAGGGCCTTGATCTCGGCGACCCCCTCCTCGACGTTGCCGAGGACGGTCTTCGCGGGATCGAGCCGCGGCTCCTGCGGGAGGAATCCGACGGTGGTCCCTTCAGCCGGCCATGCTTCCCCGATGAACTGCTGTTCCTCGCCTGCCATGATGCGCAGCAGGGTGCTCTTGCCCGAGCCGTTGAGGCCGAGCACGCCAATCTTCGCTCCGGGCAGAAACGACAGCCAGATGTCTTTGAGGACAACGTGGTCGGGAAGGTGGACCTTCCCGAGCCCTTTCATGGTGTAGATGAACTGCATCGTGAATTGCTGATCTGATTGATGATTGCTGATTTGACCGATTGACGATTGACAATTTTACCCGAACCGCGAACCGCGAACCGCGAACCGCGAATCGAGTTTACAGCGCCGAATCCCGACGCACGGGTACCGCTACCGCCGCCGTGGGAAGCTCCGGGGTGAAATCCTCCCCGGGATTGATGAACCGGTCCGCCTCGAGACTGTACTGTTTGTCGTACAGGGTCCGATACCGGCCCCCGAGCGCGATGAGCTCGGCGTGAGTACCGCGCTCCACGATCTCGCCGTGCTCGATCACCAGAATCTGGTCTGCGCTGCGAATGGTCGAGAGCCGATGCGCGATGACAAATGTCGTGCGGCCGGCGCGCAGCGAGCGGAGTCCGTCCTGAATGAGCGCTTCGCTCTCGCTGTCCAGGCTCGACGTGGCCTCGTCGAGGACCAACACGCGCGGGTCCGCCAGGATGGCGCGCGCGATCGCCACACGCTGCCGCTGGCCGCCAGAGAGCTTCACACCGCGCTCGCCGACGACGGTGTCGTACTTCTTCTCGAAACCCTCGATGAACTCGTCGGCATGCGCAATGCGGCTGACCTCGCGGATCTCCTCCATCGTGGCGTGCTTGCGGCCGTACCGGATGTTGTCCCCGACCGTGCCGTCGAACAGAAAGTTGTCCTGGAGCACGACGCCGAGCTGCGAGCGATAATCGCGCAGCCGCACCGTCGACAGATCGCGCCTGTCGACGAGAATGCGCCCGCTCATCGGCCGGTTGAACGCCATCACGAGGCTGATGAGCGTGCTCTTCCCCGACCCGCTGGACCCGACGAGCGCGGTGGTGGTCCCGGCCGGGGCTTCGAAGCTGACGTGCTTGAGTACGGGCACTCCCGCGGTGTACTCGAAGGTGACGTCGTCGAACACGATTGCGCCGTCCACGCTCGACAGCGGCTGGCGCGTGTTGTCCTCGTCGTCTTCCGTCGGCATGGTCATCAGATCGTGGATGCGGTCGAGGCCGGCGAACGCCTCGCTGATCTGCGTGCCGATCGCGGCAATCTGCACGACGGGTGCGGCCATGAGTCCGGTGAAGAAGATGTAGGTAATGAACTCGCCGAGCGTCATCTGTCCCGCGAGGATGGCGCGGCCGCCGACGACGATCATGATGACGCCGATGACGCCCACGACGACCGTGGAGAACGCCGTGATCGACGACACGCCGGTAATCGACCGCGCGATGTTGCGAAACAGCCGGTTGACGCCCTTCGTGAAGACGAGCTCTTCGCGCTTTTCCGCGGTATAGGTCTTCACGATACGGATGCCGCCGAGCGTTTCGTTCAGCCGGCCGGTCACCTCGGCGTTGATCTTCCCCCGCTCCCGGAAGAGCGGCCTGAGCCGCTTGAACGCGAGCGCCATCGCGCCGCCAAACGCCATGAGCGCAAGCAAGGTGACCGAGGTCAGCCACCAGTTCAGGTAAAAGAGGTAGGCCAGCGCGGCGAGCGCCGTCACGACGCTGCCCGTCAGCTGGACGAGGCCGGTGCCGACGAGATTCCTGATGCCTTCGGCGTCCGTCATGATCCGCGAGATCAGAACGCCGGACTGGGTCGAGTCGAAATAGCTGACCGGCAATCGCGCGACGTGCGCTTCCACGCGGCGGCGCATCTCCGTAATGGCGCGTTGCGCGGCAACGCCGAGCACCTGCGACAACGCGAACGACGTCACCGCCTGGACGACGGTGGCCGCACCCGCCGCCAGCGCCAGGGGCATCAGCAGGTCGGCGCGCCCCTTCCCGATCACGTCGTCGATCAGATACTTCGACGTCGCGGGCAGGACCAGTCCTGAGAGCCTGTTGACGAGCATCAGCGCGAGCCCGAGCGACAGGCGGCCTCGTCGCGCCCAGATGAGCCTCTTCGCCTCCTGCCAGGCGGCGGAGGTCATCTTTTTCTTCTTTTTCTTCGACGACGGATCGTCCGTGTCAGTCGTCGTGGCGCCGCGGTCGTGGCGTTGATTTCGCGTGCGTTCGGATTTCGGGAGCCGTAGCCCCATGCCCATGGCCATTATCTATGGTATGACCGTTTGTCCCTTTTTCCCTTTCCCTTTTGCCTTTTCCCGTGGGCCTTTCAAAACTGCACGCGAAGCTCTCCAACCACCTGCCGCTTCGTGATGTCGCCGAAGACGTGTTGCTGCACGACCTCATTGCCGAGGTTTGTCGCCTTGATCGAGGTCGTCAGCTTGTCGTTCTTGATCCACTTGACGCCGAATCCTGCGTTCACAATCGTATATGCCTTCGTGGTCCCGTGGTACGAATCGCCCAGCACATCCTGCCAGAACGCGCTGTCGGTATAACCCACCGAGAAGTTGCCGAGAACGCGTTCGTGGTCGAACGACAGACCGGCATTGAAACGGTTCTTGGACGGGAGGTTCAGCTCACTGAGAGGAAAGTCCTTGGGGTCGGGCGTCGCTTGGTACGTGTAATTGCTGAAGGCGTGGACGTAGCGATTGATCGGGCTGTCGATCCCCAGCTCGAACCCTTTCTGCGTGCTTCTGCCGAAATTCTGGTAGGTGAATCGTCCGGGCAGGACGCTGCCCCGCGCGGCGATGACGTCGATGAAGACCGCCGGCAACGGCCAGTTGGCCGGTGGATGGGCCGTCGTATAGCGGCCGGCCGGATCTTCCGTGAACAGAATCTCGTTCTTGACTTTGTTCACGTAGAAGGCCGCCGAGACGATCGCTCGATTGGGGAGCATCCCCGAGTACCCGATCTCGTACGCGTCGAGCGACTGCTCTTTCAGGTCCGGGTTGCCGACGATGTTCACTGGCAGCGGGTATGTGGCCGGACCGCCGAGGGCCCTGAGGTCCACGGGTTGCGCGATGACGGTTTGCAGCCAGTTGTTGATGACTGACGGCGCACGGTACGCGCGATTGAACGACAGGCGCACGGTCTGCTGCGGGGTCGGCTTGATCATGAGGGTCGTGCGGGGCGAAAAGACGAAATTATTCAGGTAGTCGAACCGGTCGACCCGCGCGCCGAGCGACCAGCGGAAGTACTTCGAGAGAAAGATCTCGTCCTGCGCGTAGACGCCGAACTCCACACGATTGTCTGCCTGCGGCGCGATCTCGAGATCGAACTGGTTGAAACGAAGGTTCGCGCCGTAATTGAGCGCGTGATGGGTGCCGAACGTGTTCACGTTCGACGCCTCAAAATCGTAGGTCTTCGTATCGAATGCGAACGTAATGGGGTTCCCTGTGAGGGGATTGCGCGCGAGCAGGTTGTCCGCGTCGCCGTGCAGAATGTTCGTGAAGGCTGTTGCGCGCAGGGCCTTCTTCGAATAGTTGGCCTTCGCGTAGCCCATCACGGTGCCGCTCTTGATGTCGAACGGCCCGATGCCGGAGTGCATCATGCCGTCGGTGCCGGACACACCGCCGGAGAACGACAGTTTCCCGCCGTCCGCATTGTCGTAATCCACGCGCGTGTCGAACTTGGGCTGGGTCGTCCCGCTATTGACATAGGGCGGGTACGACGCGCGCGCGGCGGCGCAGACGGCCGGCCGGTCACAGGGAATCTCGCCTGTCGGCCTCGACAGCGGGTCCTGCGAATATCCGCCTGCCGACAGCTTGAACGCCCAGCGATCGTTGATCGCCTGCGCGTGCGTGCCGCTGACGTACCAAAGGGAGCCCGAGCTTTCACCGTTGGCGCGCTCGAAGGCGCCCAGCCCGAACGTGGCGCTCGTGCCCTGCATCTCGCGCGGAGATTTTGTGATGACGTTGACCACGCCGTAGAGGGCGTTGGCGCCCCAGACCGCGGAGGCCGGCCCGCGGATGACCTCAATCTGTTTGACCTCGTTCAGGTTGACCGGAAGAAAGTCCCACATCACGAACCCGAACATGTCCTGATAGAGGCTGCGCCCGTCGAGCAGCGCGAGAAGCCCCGTGGCCAGGGTGCCGGTGGCGGCACGGCTCGTCACGTTGATGTCGCGCGCGGAGACCTGGGTGAGATTCAAACCGGGAACCGTGCGAAGCAGTTCAGCGAAATTCTGCGATGTCGCATTCTTGATCGCGTCAGCCGTGATGACCGTCATGGTCGCCGGTGCGTCGGTCAGTGTTTCCTCCGTCTTCGAGGCGCTCACGACCACCGTCTCCTCGTACTTCGGTTCCGGCTCCGCGGGCTTCTGGCCCGGCGGCTGGGCCGCGGGTGGCGGCGCGGACGGCTGTTGCGCCGCCGGCGGTGCGGTCGCCTGCGGCGCCGCCGCAAACGAGGGGGCCGCCGCGACGGCAGCGACGGTCGCCAGCACGGCGACGCGACAGACCGATTTCATACACGCTCCTTTGAATTCGGGGGCCAACGCGGATCGCACCTGACGACACTCTCCACGGCTCGAACGCATGCGAGCAGAGTAGCGGACCGCGAGTGAGAAGTCGTGAACAAACAGTGAAGAAACACTGCCGGTTCAGCAGCCGGCCTATGGTGCTGGGTCTTGGGGATATACCACAGGCCGGAAAGGGGTTCAAGGCTGCTAGACTCAGGGGCTGAAGCGATTCCCATCCTGATGACTGTTGAATCCCCTACCCGTGCCGCCGCTCCCCTCCCGCCCGACGAATGGGCCTCATGGCCGGACGACAAGTTGCTCGACTTGCGCATCTCCCAGCTGGGGGTGACGATCGAAGAGAGCGTCCTGGAATCGCGCATCACTGAACTCCAGCGCGAGCTCGATGCCCGCGGCCTCGCATTTCAACCGCACTTCTGGTTATCGGCCGAATGGTTCTCGCCCGATGGGGTGCCGGGTGTCGCGATCCCGTTCTACCTCGCGCATCCGCGGCTCGAGAAGCTCGAACGGGCGCAGATGCTCGAGGTCGAGGGAGGGAATGAAGCCTGGTGCATGAAGATCCTGCGTCACGAAGCAGGCCACGCGATCGACAACGCGTACAAGTTGCGACAGCGACGCCGCCGTCAGCAGCTGTTCGGACCGTCCTACATGCAGTATCCCGACTATTACACGCCAAAGCCGTACAGCAAGAGTTTCGTCCTTCACCTCGACAGCTGGTACGCGCAGAGCCATCCTGATGAAGATCTCGCGGAGACTTTCGCGGTGTGGCTGGCGCCGGAATCGGATTGGCGCGCGCGGTACAAGGGCTGGCCCGCGCTCAAGAAGCTGGAGTACGTCGAGGCGTTGATGCGCGAGCTTTCCGGCAAACCGATGCTCGTGCAGACCCGGCGAAAAGTGGAACCGCTGCACAGCCTGCGGAAGACTCTCCGGGCGCACTACGAGCGCAAGCGCCGGCACTACGGCATCGAGCATCCGCATTTCTACGATCGGGACTTGAACCGTCTCTTTTCGGATCGACCCGAGTTCGCGACCAACATGAAGGCGGCACGCTTCATCGCGCAGGTTCGAAAAGAGGTCCGGCGCATGGTCGCGGCCGGCACGGGAGAGTATCAGTACACCATCGACCAGGTGCTCGAAAATATGATCAAGCGCGCCAACGAAATGAACCTGCGCGTAAAGGGATCAGAGGATCAAACCAAGCTGGATTTCACCATCATGCTCACCGTGCAGACGATGAACTACCTGCACAGTGGCAGGCACCGGGTCGCCCTCTGAACACCTCGAACGGTGCGCCCGTGAATCCCGTTCGCGATTGGAGGGCACTACAATAGTCTCCATGCTCGAGTTCTCGCGTGCAGGTGTGCTCATCGCGCTGCTCCTCGCGCTCTTCTGTCCATTTTCCAGTCCTTCCGCAGCGCCTCCTGCGCCATCAGCATCGACGTCGTGGCTCGATCCCTATCGCGAGCCGGCGGCGCGGCTCGTCGGCGAAGCCCTGTCGAGCTCATTCGCCTGGGATCGACTGGCATTGATCGGAGACACGTTCGGCAATCGCCTGAGCGGATCGCAGGCCTTGGAGGACGCGATTCAGTGGGCGCTGGCGGAGATGAAGAAGGACGGGCTCGACAACGTTCACACCGAGCCGGTGAAAGTCCCGCACTGGATACGAGGCCGCGAGAGCGTCGAGCTCACCTCTCCTCGGCCGATGCCGCTGGTGATGCTGGGCCTGGGCAACAGCATCGGCACACCCGCGGAGGGCATTGAGGCAGACGTCCTCGTCGTCCGCAATTTCGAGGAGCTCGATGCGGCCGCCGATCGGGTCAGGGGCCGTATCGTCCTCTATAACGTGCCGTTTACGAACTACGGCGAGACCGTGCTGTTCCGCAGCACCGGTCCCTCGCGCGCTGCGGCCATGGGTGCGGTCGCCGCGCTCGTTCGGTCGGTGGGGCCGCCGGGATTGCGGTTGGCACACACGGGCGCGCTTCGATATGCGGAAGGCGCCCCCCAGATTCCGGCCGCGGCCATCACCGCCGAGGACGCCGACCGCCTGCAACGCATGGAGGATCGGGGGACGCGGGTGCGTGTTCGGTTGAAGATGGAGGCGAAGTTCCTTCCGGACGCCGATTCCTTCAACGTCGTCGGCGAGCTGCGCGGGCGGGAAAAACCCGACGAAGTTGTCGTCGTGGGCGGCCACTTCGACTCCTGGGACGTCGGAACCGGCTCGACCGACGATGGGGGCGGATGCGTAGTGACGTGGGAGGCGCTGCGCATCATGAAAAAGCTGAACCTGCGGCCCCGCCGCACGCTGCGCGTCGTGTTGTGGACCAATGAGGAGAACGGCACGCGAGGGGCCGTCGCCTATCGCGACCGCTACAAGGATCAACTCGCGAGCCACGTGCTGATGCTGGAGTCTGATTCAGGCGTCTTTCGCCCGACGGGATTCGGATTCACGGGCAGCGAGACGGCGCGGGCGACGGTCAGAGAGATCGCGACGCTGCTGCGCGGCATCCAGGCGGACCGCATCAGCGCGGCCGGTGAGGGCGCCGACATCGGGCCGAGCGTGCAGGCCGGAAACATCCCGGCCATGTCGCTCGACGTGGATGGCAACTACTTTCTGATTCACCACACGCAGGCCGACACCATCGACAAGATCGATCCGATGGACATGTCGCGAGCGGCGGCCGCCATTGCTGTCGTGACCTACGTGATTGCCGAGATGCCGGACAGATTGAAGTGAGATGAGAGTGGCAAGTAAGCAGTTTCCGGTTTCCAGTTCCCAGTGCGGTTGAACAAAGACCTGGAGACAGAAACTGGCAACTGGCAACTGGCAACTTCACTTAACGGTGTACACCAGATAATCCGCGCGCTTCAAATCGTCGCCGGCGGGGGTGATGTCATCGAGGTTCTCGACCGGCACCAGCGAGACGATGGCAACGCGGCGTCCGAGCAGCCGGCGCCGCACGCGTTCAACCGTGCCGGCGCCGAAGTCGCTGTGGAAGGCGCCCGTGACGTGGACGATCACTCCCGGCCGTCCTTCCTGCTTCGCGAACGCGGCCGCGATGGATTCGGCCATCGTTTCGTCCTTGACGCATTGGGCCCAGAAATACCGCTCAGTGCTGGAATCACCAGCTGCTCCTGACCCACCGGCCGAATGGCCGCCCATCTGTTCCGCGAACCTGTCGAAGTAATTATCGTGCGGGCACTGCAGGTCGTTCGCCGCGAGACGTCGATCCGCAGCGGACAGCGAATCGACAGCCGGCCGCCCCGACCCGGCGATGTCCGAGGCAATCCGGCGCGGGACGTTTGCCGCCACAATGGGCCAACGCTGAGTCTTCGCGAATTCAACCAGCGGCCGGTAGTCGGTCGCGTATCGCGGCCACGGACGCGCACCCTTCAGAAACTCGTCCTCGGCCGACGTTCCACTCACGTAGGTATCGAGCGTCGGCTGGACGTCGCGCTCGAACATCTCGAGCGACAAGGTCACCGGCGCCCGCCTTCGGGCGAGGCCCTCGAGGACGGCCGTCTCGAGACGATGCGTATTGGGATCGTCGTGCTGTTCGCCGAGCAGAACGACATCAGCGCGCGCGAGGTCGGCCTCCATCATCTCGAAATCGGTGAAGGCCTTGCGTTGGGTGTCGTACACGCGCTGGGGGACGTACCCGGACGGTGTGGGCGGAGGCGGCGTCGCGGCCTGCCAAATAGCCGAACGGGCGCCGGCTGAGGAATCGATGCCGACTCCCCCGCCAAGCGCCGTCAACGCGCACATCGTCAGAATGGTTTTCACGTGACGTGTTTGCTCAGGACCGTTCCCAATCGTCTCACGAAGGGCCCGCAGGTGTCGCGTCGTCCTTCACATACGGGTCCCGAAGATGCACCGGCTTCGCTTTCGCGCGCACCCGGAGGTTGATCATCTCGACGAACACGGAGAACCCCATGGCGAAGTAAATGTATCCCTTCGGAATGTGCTGTCCGAAGCCCTCGAGCAGCAGCGAGAGGCCGATCAGCAGCAGGAAGCTGAGCGCAAGCATCTTCACCGTCGGGTGCTTGTGTACGAAGGCGCTGATGGGTTCAGCGGCCACCATCATGATGCCGACCGACGCAATGACGGCCGTGATCATCACCCACAGCTCGTCGACCATGCCGACGGCCGTAATGACCGAGTCGAGCGAAAACACGATGTCGAGCAGCATGATCTGCACGATCACGCGCAGGAACGACGCCGCCACGCGGCTCGAGGCGTGGCCCTCTTCTCCTTCGAGCCCCTCGTGCATCTCGAACGTGCTCTTCGCCAGCAGGAACAGGCCGCCGCCGATGAGAATCAGATCCCGTCCGGAAACCGGATGGCCGAGTGCCGTAAAGAGCGGCGCCGTCAGCTTGACGATCCACGCCAGCGAAAAGAGCAGCAGGACCCGGGTGAGCATGGCACCGAGCAGTCCGACACGCCGCGCCTTCGGCTGCTGGGCGGGCGGCAGTTTCCCGGAGAGAATCGAGATGAAGATGATGTTGTCGACGCCGAGGACGATTTCGAGGAACGTGAGCGTCGCGAGGGCAATCCAGATTTCGGGGTTCGTGATCCAGTCCATGTGCAGTTTCCGTCCTTAAACTGTGGCCCCACTCCAGATCGAAGGAGAAGGGGAGAACACATTCTGGTTTCCCAGCTCCGTTTCTTCTATTGGATCTTTCAGGGAATGCCGGGATCTCGCCGCTCAGACGCCATAGGTCTCCGCGTCCCAGGTCAGGCCGAGCTCAGAGGGGGGCGCCATGAATCCCAACAGCGCCGACGCGGCCACCACAGCAGGGCTCGCGAGGTACCCCTCACCCCCGAATCCCATGCGGTTCTGCCAGTTGCGATTGAAGGAGGTAATGGCGCGCTGCCCGGAGCTGAGCGCGTCGGGCCCCTGGCCGAAGCAGGGACCACACCACGACTGCCGGATCTGGCCGCCAACCGATCGGAAGACGTCCGCGATGGACTCGCCGCCCAGTCGCGGATCGGCGGCTTCGATTTGACGGCCGACGCCACCCGAGCCCGGGAAGATCGCGAACTCGCGCGCAACCTTCTTTACCCCGTGCGCCCGTGCCGCGCGGAGCACGAGCGCCGCCTGCAGCAGATCGTCGTAGCTGCCGTTCGTGCAGGAACCAATCATCGCCTTGTCGAATGAGATGTGCTCGCGCGCGATGTCCTCCGCAGGGAAGGCATTGCCCGGGCTGAAGGGTTTCGCGATCATCGGACGCACGTCGGCGAGATCGACGGTTTCGTCGATCGCGTACACCGCGTTCGAGCCCGCGACCACGCGAGGGTACGGCAGATCCCTGATGCCTTTGCGCTCATACCACTCGTCGGTGACATCGTCTGCCGAGAAGATGCCGTTGAGCGCCTCGGCTTCCGCCATCATGTTTGCGATCGTGTTGCGATAGGCAATCGGCAGCTGCCGGTCCGCGTCAACGAGCTCGACCGACATGCCCTGCGACTGTCCGGCCCCCCAGCGCCGCAGCAGTTCGAGGACGATATCCTTGCCGCCGACCCAGGGTTGCAGCGCTCCCCTGAACACGACGCGCCGCGCCGCCGCCAGCGTGAAGTAGATGTAACCGGTCGACCAGCCGAAACCCAGTGTCGTCGAGCCGACGCCGATACCGACCGCCCCGTATGCGCCGTAGGCGCGGCTGTGCGAGTCGGCGCCCGGGATGAACTGTCCCGGCGTCACGAGGCCCTGCTCCGGAAAATAAAAGTGAAAGATGCCGTCGCCCGGCGTCGCGTAATACGGTTTCTGAATGCCGTGCACCCGCGCGAACTCGCGTCCGATACTCGTCTGCTTGTCGTCGGCCTCGACACCGGTAAAGACGAAGTGATCGTTGGCAATCGCCGCCTGACGGGGATCGATGGTGTGGCCGCCGGTGATCTGGTTGAAAGTATGGATGGCAAACGGCGCCGTGCCGTCGGACGCGGGCAGCAGATCCGCGTACACGCGAAGTGTCGTCCCCGGTTTCAGCTCCCGCGGCTTCAGGCTCTTGTCGACACGGTGCGCCCAGATGATCTGCTCGGTGGTCGTCATTCCCCGCGCGGCATCCTCGTCGGGCCAGTCCACCGACGGCCTCGTAAAGACCGATGCCCTGAATTCCCGGCGGCCCACCGCGAAAATGCCGCCGCCGCGGCGGATCTCTTCTTCCTTCGGCGACAGCGGGACAGGCTCGTACGTCTTCGCCTTCGTCACGTTCGTCAATTGCCGCGTCACCGGATCGAAGCTGAACGCGTCTCCGTCCTGTGCGTCGGCGACTGCCTCCGGGCTCTGCACGACGTGCAACCCGAGATTGAAGCTGTTCCTCCGGAAGATGTCCCCCATGTTGTTGCCGCAGACGATCACCATTTCGAGGCCGGCTTCTTCGGCGACCCCCTTCAGGCCAGCGGGACTCATTTCGCGCGACGACCCGATGGCGAAGCGATCGCCGGCAATGATGAAGGTCTCGCCACGATGCACCCGCGCGCGGAAATCAGGCATCAAGTGACGAAAGGAGCCGGCCTTCCATTTCTCGTCGAGGGTCTCGAGACTCTCCGACACACAGTCGGCAGCCGGAGTAATTTGATCCGTGTCGATCGCGTTCAGCTTCCTGGCGAACTTCGTTCCGGGCAGACTCATAGGATCCCAGAACACGAGCGCCTTCCCGTGAATGACCGTGGAGTGCTGCCCGCCGGCGGTGTCGCGCGCGAGATCCGGGATCGACTCCGGCGTCACGCCGGGCTTCAAGTGGGCAGAGTCGATCGTGTGCATACGAGTCTCAATGCTAGCACCGAGCGTTGATGGCGGCCCTAACGTGCTGCGTTGCGAGAGGCAGTTGAGGCGCCCTTCAGGGCCGCTGCGCATCCTCTCGGCAATAACCTGCGCACTCGAGCACGGGAAGCGGAGGGTATTTCGGAAAGCGCGGATCGCTGAAGGACAGACGGCACAGGACGAACTCTGAGCCGCGCGCGCTCCGGACAATTTGCGCGTGTGCGCAACTGGCGCACAAGCCTGCTCGGCCGTCAACGACTTGCCGGGACCAGCGCGGATCGTTCATCATGCTGACATGTTCATTTCGGAAGCGCTGACTCGTGGCGTGCGCGTCAAGGTCCAGTCTGAGTATTCACCCGACAAATCCGCACCGTCGAAAAACCAGTGGTTCTTTCTCTATACCGTGACCATCGCGAACGAAGGGAGCGACACCGTTCAACTGCTGACACGGCACTGGCTCATCACCGACGGTACCGGCCACATCGAAGAAGTTCGTGGTCCGGGAGTCGTCGGAAAGCAACCGACGCTCAAGCCTGGCGATTCGTTCGAGTACACGTCCGGCTGTCCGCTGCCGACTCCCTTCGGCGTCATGGAAGGCACCTACCAGATGGTGACGCAGAACGGTGAGCGGTTCGACGCGAAGATCGCCCCCTTCACCCTCAGTGAACCATATACAGTCCACTAGTCTCTCGCGAAGATCGCAGAGTATTTCGCGCGGCGGACGCTGAGCACGCCGAGAGGCGCGGCGGCGACCGGATCGCCCGCCCTGCAGTCGCCCGCGCGGGCGACCCGGTCGCTCCCGCGTCCTTTTGCGCCCTCGGCGCTCTCCGCGCGAGACACTCCGCGATCTCGGCGCGACAGCCGGCCACCGGGTTGTGAAACCAGTTCTAGGCGGTCACACCAGGCTAAGGCCGGAACGCAACCTCGAGTGCGACCGCTTCCTCGAGCAGCTCCAGATAGGCCTTGCGAGGGATTTCGACCGCTCCGAACTGTTCGAGGTGTGGCGTGACCCATTGGATATCGAGCAGCCGAAAGCCGCGCGCGCCCAAATGTTCCACGAGCGCGGCCAGCGCGACCTTCGACGCATTCGTCCTGCTGTGAAACATCGACTCGCCGAAGAACGCGCCCCCGAGCGCCACGCCGTACAACCCTCCCACCAGCCGGCCGTCCTGCCACGCTTCCACCGAGTGGGCGAACCCAAGCCGGTGCAACTCGACATAGCTGTCGATGATTTCGCGGTCGATCCAGGTGCCCGGATCGCCGTCGCGCCGATCGGTCTCCGCACATGCGCGGATGACGGCACCGAACGCGCGGTTCAGCTCGATCTGAAAGGTACCTGCGCGAATCACGCGTCCGAGACGGGGGGGCACGCGAAAGGTCTCGAGCGGGATGATTCCGCGCGGATCGGGTGAGTACCAGCGGATCTCGCCGTGGTCCACGGCCATCGGGAACCAACCGCTGGTGTACGCCGAGACCAGCAGCTCGGAATGGATCATGGCCGCTGCGCCTACTCGGAGCGCAGCGCCGTGGCCGGATCGACGCGCATGGCTCGAAACGCGGGGGCGAGACAGCCGAGAAGTTCCGCCGCCAGCAGAATCGCCGGGGCAAGGACGAACGTCGCTGGATCTCTCGCGCCGACACCAAACAGGAGCGTCAACGCGTCCCTCAGGACCAGCGCGAGCACGCCGACGGCCGCGGACCAGGGCCGTCGTACAAGTCCGCGAAACGCATACCGGAAACTCTGCATGCCGTTGGGAAACCGTCTTCTATTCTGTATGATGGCGTGGTCGTGGACAAAGGAGAAACCAGACGTGCCAAAGGTGACGGTGGAAGGGTTCGGAACCGTTGAGGTTGAGAACGGCAAGCGGCTCGTGCTCGCGATTGAGCAGGATGCGAAGGTCGATGTTCTGCACGCGTGCGGCGGGAACGCACGCTGCACCACCTGCCGGGTCGAGTTCATCGAAGGCGAACCGTCCCGGATGACGGTAGCGGAACGTCAGGTGCTTGCCGCAAAGGGTGTCAGCCACGTGCGCCTGTCATGCCAGATCGTGTGCGATCACGACATGAGCGTGCGCGCGATCAGCCGTCTTGAAGGCAGCGGCCGTCCCGATCCCGGGCCAACACCGGCAACCGACATTACCCCGCCGCCAGAATGGACTGTTGTCAGCGGCGCGCGTAGCGTTGCCGAATCGTCGGCACGAGATATTCCTTGAGGGCGTGCTCGAAGTCGTAACGCGGCGCGAATCCCCAATCGTGTCGCGCGGTCGAGTCGTCCACGTCGGCCGGCCATGAATCGAGGATCCCCTGCCGCTTCTGATCGACATCCCAGTCGATTCGCGCCGAGGCAAACGCCTGGAGAACGACTTCGCGGATCTCTTCCGCGGATGGATTGAAGGCGGCGACGTTGTACGTCGTCCTCGTGAGCCGCTCGCGGGGAGCTGACGCGAATGTCATCAACGCATCGATGCCATCCGGCATCGCCATGAACGGAATGCGCGTATCCGGCCGGACGAAGCAGGCATAAGGTTCCCCCTTCGCCGCCGAGTGAATCATTTCCGGCGCGTAATCAGACGTCCCGCCCGACGGCACGGTCAACCCGGAGATCAGTCCCGGAAACCTCACGCAGCGGAAATCCACCCGGCCGCTCAACGATTCCGCGGCGAGCTGCTTGTAGTGACGGGCATAGTAGGTTCCAAGCTGCTCGCAGTACAGCTTGTTGCACCCGTACATCGTCGTCGGGTGCGGCCATTCGTCCTCACGGACCTTACCGGCGGCCATTTTGGTCGCCCGATCGGGCAAGCCGTACGCGGCAATCGACGACGGATACATGAAGACGACCGGGCGGCCGTGGGATTCCGCCTCGTGCTGCGCGAACTCGAGCAGGTTCAGCGTGCCCTCGACGTTGACCTGGTGCGCGGTCATCGGCGTGAATTCGGACCGCGTAGAGAGCAGCGCGGCCAGGTGAAAGACCAGCTCAACACGGAATTCCGACAGTACCCGTTCGAGGAGTCCGCGATCCAGGATCGAGCCCGTGATCTCGTGGTCCACCTTATCGGCAATGGTGGCATCGAGCCGGCTGACGTCGAGGGTGACGACTGCACGGTCGCCGCGCTCGGACAGCCGCGCGATCAGCCCGTGGCCAATCTCGCCGCCGGCGCCGGTGATGAGCACGACGGGTTTGCGCACGCGAATTATTATAGAGGTGCTTCCTCCTGAAGGCGGAACTTACAGGAATATAGAGATGCAAAGAGTTGCTCTAGCGATTGGCGCATTACTAATCCAGAGTCCCACGCCGCTGCCGTCGGGGTCGTCATTCGATCGCGCATTCACCACGGACACGATGCGCGTGGATTATTTTCACACCGGCGGGCCAAAGGCCGGCGAGACCATCTCGCTCGATCGCGTGGTGAACGATGGACCATGGGCCGGGAGCCGCACTCAGCTCGTGGATCCGACCGATCTCGGAACCTACCGGTTCGAGGTGCGTGACAAGGCAACGGGAACGGTGCTGTACTCCCGCGGATTCGCGTCAGTGTACGGTGAATGGGAAACGACGAGCGAACAGAAAGCCGCTCATCGAACGTTCCATGAATCTCTCCGCTTTCCATGGCCGAAGGGGCCGGTCGCGATCACCCTCTCGAAACGGCAGGCCGATAACGGTTTGTCGTCCATCTGGACGACCGATGTTGATCCGCAATCACGCTTCGTGGATCGCGCGCGGCTCACCCGCCGCGCGGGGCTCGTCTGGCCCGTCTTTGTGAACGGTCCACCGGCTGACAAGGTCGACCTTCTCGTTATTGGAGAGGGTTACACGGCCGCCGAGATGGCGAAGTTCCATCGCGACGTGAAGCGGCTCCTCCCCGCGCTGTTCGCCGAAGAGCCGTTCAAGAGCCGCCGTTCGGATTTCAACGTTCGCGCGCTCGATCTGCCGTCCGCCGTGAGCGGGGTCAACAAGCCCAACGCCGGCCTGTTCCGGCGCACGCCGTTGTCGACCGAGTACAACATCTTCGATTCGGAGCGCTACGTGCTGACGCTCGACAACCGGGCCCTGCGTGACGCCGCGTCAGCCGCGCCGTACGAGTTCATCGAGATCCTCGTGAACGATCGCACGTACGGCGGGGGCGGCATTTTCAATGATCAGGCGACCGCCTCGGTGGACAGTGCGTTCTCGCCGTACGTGTTCGTCCACGAGTTCGGTCATCACTTCGCCGCGCTTGCCGACGAGTACTACACCTCCGACGTGGCGTACGAAACGGGCCGCGGGGAGCGGCCGGAGCCCTGGGAGCCGAACGTGACGGCGCTCCATGATCCGGCCCGGTTGAAGTGGAAGGATCTGGTGACGCCCGGCACGCCGCTGCCCACTCCGTGGGACAAGGCCGAATTCGAAAAACACACCGCCACCATCCAGCAACGCCGGCGCGAGATCCGGGGCCGCAACGCCCCGGAAGCCGAGATGGACGCATTGTTCCGCGAAGAACAGGCGTGGGACATGAAGTTCCTGTCGTCGATGACGTATTCAGGGCGCGTCGGCGCCTTTGAAGGCGCCGCCTACGAGGCACGCGGGCTCTACCGCCCGGAAACCGACTGCATCATGTTCACGCGGGATCCGGTGGGATTCTGCAGGGTCTGCCGCCGCGCCATCGAGCGCATCATCGATCTGTATTCCAGGTAGGCCGCACGATGTGGCAAAACCATCTCCAGGAGATCAGCGGCGCAAGACAAACACCGTCAGCATCGACGCGAGGATTGCCATGGCCGTCAGTACCAGACAGACCACGGCGCCGAAAATGTGATGCGAGCGAGGGCGCGTGAGCGGATCGAGCCACGCGCTGGCGAGGTAGCCGCCGAGAAAGCCCCCGGCGTGAGCGTAGTTGTCGATGCCGGGCATGATCAGGCCGAAGACGAACATGGAGAGAGCGTAGCTCGTCGCCTGCGACCGGAGGAGGCTCCCCCCGCCGTGTCGGCCGTAATGCACGAGCGCGCCGACCAGTCCGAAGATTGCGGCGGATGCTCCCAACGTGGTGTCGGCGCCGCCCAGTATCGGCACCCGCGGCATGAACTCGCCGGCGCACGAGCTCAGGAAAAATCCGCAGGCGGATGAAATCGTGTAGACGATCACCATACGCGGCCCGCCGTAGATCTCTTCGACGGCAGGGCCGAGTTGCCGCAGGACCATCATGTTGAAAAGGATGTGCAGCGCCCCGCCGTGCAGCCATCCGGCACTCAGAATCGTCCACCACATCCCGTTGACGAAGACCGGATACGCTCCGCTCGCCCCGAAGGCAAGCTGGACGACTGGATGTGCAGACAGCAGGCTGAAGATACCGCCGCCGCCCATAATGTTCCCGCCGAGCGCGACGGTCACGACCAGCCCGGCGAGATAGAGGGCCGAACAGCCGTAAACCACGAGCGGCACGAACCCGAAGTCGTTCCCCAACCGCCGCAGCAGCGGCGCAAATCCCCAGAGTCCCGGGTTCCGCCGGCCGCATGTGTAGCACTGTTCGTCGTTGACGCCGACCAGCGATCCGCACGAGGCGCAGACGACCGAACCGGTTTTCTGCCGCTTGAACATTTACCGAAGCATGCCACAGAAGAACACGGAAGCCCATAGATGCCGGCGGCAGAGAAACAACGGAAGTACGCGACGGAAAGTACGGAACTTTCCGTGGCCTGCTTGTGCGTGCGGTGAGTTTCCTTGCGGCCGGTTTCGTGTTCTGCTGTGGCGTGCGCGTTCTCGTCACCGGCGGCAGCGGGTATCTGGGCGGCGCGATCGTGAGGGCGCTGGCGGCGCGGGGACACGAACCGATCGTGTTTGCGCGACGGGCATCGGCGGCGGGACTTCCGGGCCGAGCCGTCGATGGTGACGTCCGCGACCGGGCGGCCGTCCGGCACGCGGCCGAAGGCGTCGAGGCGATCGTTCACACGGCGGCGCTGGTCAGCGTGTGGCACCGGCAACCCTCGATGTTCGATGACGTCAACGTCGGCGGACTCGAGGCCTCACTCGATGCCGTGCGCGCCCTCGGCATTCGCCGTATCCTGTACACGTCCTCGTTCCTGGCGCGCCCCCCGGCGGACAGCCCGGTCGCGCTTGCCGCCAACGACTATCAGCGGACCAAGGCGCGGGCCCGCATGGTGGCGCTTGCGGCGGTCGAGGCGGGCGTGCCGCTCGTGTCGCTCGTCCCCGGTGTCGTTTACGGTCCTGGCGAGGCGACGGAAGGGAACCTCATCGGCCGGATGATCCGGGATCATCTTGCCGGACGACTACCTGGGCTGATTGGGGCCGACCGCTGCTGGTCCTACGCTCATGTGAACGACGTGGCGGACGCCCACGTCAGCGCGCTGACGCCAAAGGTCCCGGCTGGGGAATATTTGCTCGGTGGGGACAATGTCCCACAGTTGCGCGTCTTCGAGGTCGTCCGGAACGAGACCGGCGCCGCGCTCCCCCGGCGCATTCCCTTCGCGGTGGCATCGGCGGTGGGTTGGGTGGAAGAAATGCGCGCCGGGTTAACCGGACGGCCCCCGGCGATCACGCGCGGCATCGTTGAGATTTTTCGCCACGATTGGTCGATGGACAGCGCACGCAGCGTGGACGCACTCAACTATCGCATCACGCCGCTCGAGACAGGACTCCGCGATTTGCTGTCGTCCATGTCTTGAAGGCCCGCTTGCGGTGAAGGTTCGGCGCGGCAGGCGCCCCTGGAGGGAATCTTGCACACGACCGGCGCAACCCCGGGACAAACTTTGAAATTTGAAGAAGGTGGCACATGCTGATGTCCTGTCCTTTCTGCGGGACCGGGACCGATTTGCCTCACGAGACGCAGGAAGCCTGCATCGCCTCCCTTCATGTTGAAATCTCCCGCATACGTCTGGTCGTAGAGCGCTTGCAGGGGCCCGCCTTCGCTGAAGCTTCGGCGAGGCAGCCGCTGGATGACATTTCGGGCGATGACCCGAATCCGCGAGATCCCCGCGACGAGCGCAGCTAACCCATTCCCTCCTCCAGCTAACCCAAGCCCCCAACTCCCGTCTAAGCAATTGGATGCCGCAAACGGACGCCGCCGTCGTCGCGCTGGCCCGCGACGGGGATAGCGAAGCTTTTCGGGCGCTCGTCGAGCGGCATAGCCGCGCTGTCTTCCGTCTCGCGCACCGGATGACCGGCAGCCCGCAGGACGCCGAAGACGTCGTTCAGGAGACTCTTTTGAAGGCCTACAAGCAACTGAGCCGTTTCGAGTCTCGTGCGAATTTCGGCACCTGGCTGCATCGCATTGCCGTGAACTGTTCGATCGACCTGATCCGGTCGCGGCCTCATCGCGAGGCTGCACACGATACGGCCGATCTCGATCAATTCGGCACCGACGATCACGACCAGGCCGGACAGGCGTCGCCGGAGCGCCTGATGTTGAGTACCGAAGTGCAGGACCGGGTGACGGCCGCGATGTCGTCACTCAGCCGGATGGAACGGGCGGCGTTTGTTCTGCGGCATTTCGAGGGACAGTCCATCGACGAGATCAGCCGCGCGCTCAGCCTGAAGTCCAACGCGACGAAACACAGCATTTTCCGCGCGGTCAGAAAGATGCGCGTCGCCCTCGAGCCTCTCGTGTCAGCGGATTAGCGCTGTGAACTGTGGAACTTTCACACTCTAGAACGTAGAACTGTAGAACTGTATGCACCTCACCGACGACGATCTCATTCTTCACTATTACGGCGAGCTCGATACGAGCGCCGATGCGCGAGTGACCGATCACCTGCGCGCGTGCGCCGCGTGTCACGCAGGCTTCACGACGCTTCAGCGTGTGCTCACTGCGGTCGAAAGCGCGCCCGCTCCGGAGATTGCGGATGGGTTTGAACGCACCGTCTGGGCACGGCTGCAGCCGGACCTTGGCGCCAGGGGCGGTTGGTGGACCGCCCGGTTGGTGTTTTCGCCGGCTCGCCTCGCGTGGGCTGCCGGGATCGTGATGGTCGTGGCGGCGGCCTTCTTCGCCGGACGCGTATCGCAGCACGCGTCGGTCACGGCGCCGGTCGAAAGCGCGGCGGCCTCCTCCGGATTGCGCGAGCGTGTACTGCTCGCGGACCTGGGCGGCCATCTCGATCGTTCCCAGATGATGCTCATCGAGCTCGTCAGTGCCGACGCCGCCGGCGATGTTGACCTGCCGGCGGAACGTGCGCGCGCACAGCAGCTCGTGGCCGACAACCGCCTCTATCGGCAGACCGCCACGGCAAACGGCAACGTCGCACTCGCCGCGGTGCTGGACGACCTCGAACAGGTGCTGGTGGATGTCGCAGCCGGCCCGGACACGTTGTCGGCGGCGGATCTGACGGAAGTGCGGCAACGGATCGAAAACAAGGGACTGCTCCTGAAAGTGCGGGTGTTGTCCTCCGAAGTTCAAAAGCGGCAGAAAACGGAAATCCGCGCGCGGGCTGGCCAGAGCTCGTAGCGGCTCGTCACACCAGTGGCAATGAGAAGCGCGGGCAATGCCCGCAGAGGATCAGGATATCGAATCATGAGCATCAGACAGTCGTATGTGTGCGGCCTCGCGTTCGTGGGCGCGCTTGCCGTGGCTGGCCTCGCGCCGGCGCAGCCCGTCGGTCCGGGTCCTGTTGGTCCAGGTCCTGTCGGTCCTGGCCCCGTCGGTGTGGGACCTGGCCCCGGCCCGATGAGCATCTTCCTCTCGGCCCCCATGATGGCGCCGATGACCCTCGAGGCACCGGCGATGCTGCTGACCTGGGAAGAACAGGATTCGTCAAAGGACCGCGAAAAGGAGGCGGAACAACGCGAACGCGAGCGCGAAACCCGAGCCTACGACCAGGGCCGGGAATACCTCGACCAGGGTAAATACGACCGCGCAGTCGAGCGTTTCACCGACGTCGTATCGCTGAAGGGATCGCGCGCTGACGGCGCGCTGTACTTCAAGGCGTGGGCACAGAACAAGGCCGGCCAGCGTGCCGAAGCGCTCGCCACGATTGCGGTGCTTGCGAGGGATTACCCGAAGAGCCGTTATCTGACCGAGGCGAAGGCGCTCGACGCCGAGGTACGACGCAGCAGCGGTCAACCGGTCCGGCCCGAGAGCGAAAGCGACGAAGAATTGAAGCTCCTCGCGATCGCAGCGCTGCAGAACTCCGACCCGGAGAAGGCGGTGCCGCTGCTCGAGAAACTGCTCCAGGGGTCGGCCTCACCCAGGGTGAAATCGAGGGCGCTCTTCGTGCTTGCGCAGAGCGACTCGCCCCGGGGCCGCGAGGTTCTCAAGAACATCGCGAAGGGAAATTCCACGCCGGATCTTCAGAAGCGGGCCATCGATTATCTGGGGACGCAGGGAGGCCGAGAAAGCCGCGCCACGCTCGCCGAAATCTACGGGTCAACGCCGGACGTCGATGTGAAGCGCCGGATCCTGCGGGCATTCATGGTCGCGGGAGAGAAGGATCGCCTGCTGAGCGCCGCGCAGAGCGAACAGAATGCGGACCTCCGCGCCGAAGCGGTCCAGCAACTGGGCGTCATGGGCGCGCACGAAGAACTGTGGCAGCTCTATCAGAAGGAGACCGCGACGGACGTCAAGAAACGAATCATCCAGGCCATGTTCGTCGGCGGCAATGTGGAGCGGCTCATCGACCTGGCGAAGACCGAGAAGAACCCGGAACTTCGCCGGACGGCGGTCCGCAACCTGGGCATCATGGGATCCAGGCGCGCGAGCGACGCGCTCGTGGAGCTCTACAACACGGACAAGGATCCGGACATCCGCCGGGCCGTGGTCACAGGGCTCTTCCAACAGGGGAATGCCACGGCGCTCGTCGATCTCGCGCGCAAGGAACAGGACCCCGCCATGAAGAAAGAGATCGTGTCGAAGTTGTCGGTCATGGGCAGTAAGGATCCCATCGTGATGCAGTTCATGATGGAATTGTTGAGCAAGTAGAGGTATCTGATGTCGAGGCCATTCAAACTGATCGCGTCGGGACTCGTCATGACGAGCGCGCTTGCGGTCGTCGCCGCGGCGCAGCACATCGAAAACGGAACCGTGACCGCGCAACCGGCCGGCTCTCCGTTTGCGCAATCGTTCCGTTCCCTTGTGTCGTCGCAGCCCGACGTCGCGTGGATCGGCTACTCCGTGCCGGTCTCCGAGAGCGAACGCGTGATGTGCTGTTTCGACTCCGGCACGACACATATCAACGGCATGGTTTCCAGCGCGTCAGGCTGTTGCGGAGCATGCCGTCTCGAGAACTCCAGCGGGACCAACATCTCGTCACGGACCGAGTCGACCACTCCGGCGGGCGTCGTCAAGCTCGAGGGCTCTGACCGGATGGTCGTCTTGTACCGGATCGCCGACAGAAAAATCGATCGCGTCCGTGTCTTCTCGGAAGACTGCGGGCTCGACGCCGGGGGCCGGCCCGTGCGCTGGCTCGAGAACGTCCGCCCGGCAGACAGCATCGCGCTGCTCGAATCTCTCACCACCGTCGAGGGGGATCTGAAAGGGCGGATCGCGGATGGCGCGATCACGGCGATTGCATTGCACGGCGATCCCGCGGCGGACGGGTCGCTCGAGCGGCTCGTGGCCCCCGGTCAGCCGGAAGCCGTGCGGAAGAGGGTCACGTTCTGGCTCGGCAATTCGCGCGGCCGGCGCGGATTCGACACCCTCCGGCGCGTGATGCGCGACGATCCGAGCATCGAGGTCCGCAAGGGGGCGATCTTCGGCCTGTCACAGAGCCGCGTGCCGGAGACGCTCGACACGCTCATCAGCATCGCACGCTCAGACACTGAACCGCGCCTGCGCAGCGAGGCCCTGTTCTGGCTTGCCCAGAAAGCCGGTCAGAAAGTATCGGCGACGATCGCCGAGCGCATCGACCAGGATCCAGACACGGAGGTAAAGAAGAAGGCCGTATTCGCGCTGAGTCAGTTGCCCAAAGACGAAGGCGTGCCGCTCCTCATCAAGGTGGCGCGGACGAATACGAACCTCGAAGTGCGCAAGCAGGCGATGTTCTGGCTCGGGCAGTCGAAGGATCCCCGCGCCGTCGACTTTTTCGCGGACGTACTCGGCAAGTAAAGGGAAAAGGCTAAAGGCAAAAGAAAAAGCGCGACAGCATCTGTATCAGGTGCTGCCGCGCTGTGGCGGGAATCCCTACAAGCCGATCAGGCGTGGACCGCTTCAACGTTGATGACGTTCTCGGCAATCTGCGTCAGCTTCTTGTCGGTCGCCCCTTCTTCGTTGAGGGTCTGCTGAAGCACCCGCGCGATCTTGTTATATCCGAGCATTGCGGCGTGGGCGCGTGCTGTGCCATATGCTGCGATCTCGTAGTGTTCCACCTTCTGCGCCGCGCCGATGAGGCCCGCATCGATCGCGTTTTCCTCGAGGTCCTCCTCCATGATCTCCTTGCCTTCCTCGATCAGGCCTTCCATTCCGTGGCACTTCTTGCCGGTGAGCTTTATGTCGAGCTCGCCGGCGATCTGTTCGAGGCGCTCGACGTGGCGGCGAGTCTCTTCCAGGTGACGCTCGAACGCACGCTTCAGCTCCGGCGAGCTCGCAGCCCGCGCCATCTTCGGTAACGCCTTGACGATCTGATTCTCGGCGCTGTAAATGTCTTTCAGTTCGTCAACGAACAGTTCTTCCAACGGGTTCGTCTCTTCTGTCATTCGTGTCCTCCTAATCAGTTTCTGTTCCGATCGGAGGGTTGCAATTCTGATTCCGGATTCTGCGAACCTCGTCGAACCCTGTAGAACATCGTAGACTCGTGGAACCCCCCGTCAATGAACGCCGTGGCTCATCTGGAGCGCTGAAGGATCGGCGCCAAGACGCCGAATCGCGATCTCCCACATGATCGAGGGATCCGTGTCGAAGACGAGACCCGGATCAACATCGCCCATGAGCCAGGCGGATTGAGAGAGTTCTTCATCGAGCTGGCCGGGGCCCCATCCCGCGTAGCCGGCCAGAACCAGCGCGCGAGGCGCGGGCCGCGCCTCGAGCACGCGACGAAGCAGGATCGGAGATGTCGACAAGAACAGGCCAGGCACAATCGTGCGGTGCTCGACGTCGGACGGTTCGTCCGCGCTCAGAATCCATCCCCGGTCGGGCTCGACAGGTCCTCCAGTGTGGAGTGGCAGATCGTTGCCATTCTCCACAGGCGGTTCGAGCCTCACCATGCCACTGGCAGGCGCATCGGTCGGCCGATTCACGACCAGACCGAATGCCCCTTCCGGCACGAAGTCGCACAGAAGGATCACGGTCCTGGCAAAGTTGGGATCCTGCAACTGCGGCATGGACAGCAGCAGCGTGGGATGAAATGGTTCCGTCATGATCCTATTCTCCCGCGGAGGACAGTGCCGCCGCCACCTTCTTCAAATCCGCGACAAACCGCTTCATCTTCCGGCAACAGGTTCGGCACTGGCTCGCCGGGCTTCGGCAGATTTGCCGGCGTGCGTCCCTTCTTAGCCACTGTGTGTCGCGAGCTTCTCAACCGCCCATGCGACGTGCTCAGCGACAAGCGGATCCGCGCAGGTGGACTCTCGATGGTTGACGAGCGCGTCAACAGCCGCCCGGTCTCCGCTGTTGCCAATCGCGACGGCAATATTCCGCCGCAGGCGTTTCACGCCGGCGCGCTTCATCGCGCTTCCCTTCAACAGCAACCGCAGATCGTCATCCGACCGGTTCCACAGGTCCAGGAGACCCGGGCTCTCGAGACCTCCTCGCGGCTGCCATGCACCATCAGCGGTCACCGCGGTAGCGGGCGACAGGTTCCAGGGACAAACCTCCTGGCAGATATCACAGCCGTACGCGTGTTCCCCGAGCGAATCCCGATGGGCGTGCGGGATGGACCCCTTCAGCTCGATCGTGAGATACGACAGGCACCGGGTCGAATCGAGCACATGCGAGTCGACGAGGGCGCCGGTCGGGCACGCGTCCAGGCAGAGCGTGCACGTGCCGCACTGATCCAGCGAGGGACTGTCCGGCTCGAGCGGCAGGTTGCAGATGATCTCCGAGAGGAACATCCACGACCCGAGCTCCGGATTAATGAGACACGTGTTTTTGCCGATCCATCCCAGACCCGCGTATTGCGCGTAGACCCGCTCCTGGACCGGACCGGTGTCGACGTACGCGCGCGCTTCAAACGACTCGCCGGTGAGCGC
This sequence comes from Vicinamibacterales bacterium, assembly GCA_038320555.1. Classification (GTDB taxonomy): domain Bacteria; phylum Acidobacteriota; class Vicinamibacteria; order Vicinamibacterales; family 2-12-FULL-66-21; genus JALZOC01. The sequence goes on from JBBQEJ010000006.1 coordinate 67,175, forward strand.
CCGCAAACGTGCGACAAGCTTCGAGAGGCGCTGCTCGATGACGACGTGGTAGTCGTCGCCCCACGCGTAGCGGGCAATCGCGGCTCGCGAGGGATCAGCATTCTCCGTGGAGTACGGACGATCCGCGTTGTACACGACGCCGAGCGAGATCACCGATAGCGCTGATGGCATGACCGCACGCACGTCCGAGCGGCACTCCGCCGTGCGACGCATGTATTGCATCTCCCCGGCATAGCCGCGCCCGAGCCACTCGGGAAGGAATTGGAGCTCCGGGAAGCTCTTCGCCGGCGCAATGCCGCATAGATCGAACCCAAGCGCCGCCGCTTCAGCTTTGACGGTGGCCGACGTCGGATTCCGGGCTTCCACCGCAGGGGCCATCACCCCGATTATAGGCAGAACGGTCGACCTAGCCCTTCACCAGCTGCCTGACGACATACGGCAGAATGCCGCCGTGGCGGAACGCCACGAGCTCTTCTGGTGTATCGATGCGCGCGGTAGCAGTGATGTCCTGAATCGTGCCGTCCGCGCACGTGACCCGCACGGTGACCACCCCGCGAGGTTGCAGCGTTGCGCCCATTCCCAGGATATCGTAACGCTCCCGCCCGGTGATCTGGAGCGACGCCGCGTTCGCCCCCGCGCGGAATTCGAGCGGCAGGACTCCCATGTTGACGAGGTTGCTGCGGTGAATCCGCTCGAAGGTCTCGGCGATCACGACCTTCACGCCAAGCAGCAATGTACCCTTGGCCGCCCAGTCGCGCGATGAGCCCGAGCCGTACTCCTTGCCGGCGATGATAATGAGCGCAACGCCGGCGTCTCGATAGCGGACCGAAGCATCGTAGATCGTCATCACGTCGCCGTCGGGCAGGACCGTCGTCCAACCCCCCTCGGTGCCGGGTGCGAGCTGGTTGCGCAGCCGGATGTTCGCGAACGTGCCGCGCATCATCACTTCGTGGTTGCCGCGCCGCGCCCCGTACGAATTGAAGTCCGCCGGCTTGACGCCCTTCGAGATCAAGTACTTCCCCGCCGGGCTGTCGGCCGGGATGGATCCGGCGGGCGAAATATGATCGGTCGTCACGCTGTCGCCCAGGACCGCGAGCGCCCGCGCCCCGACGATGTCGCAGGTAGGCGCGGGCTCGAGCGTCAGGTCTTCGAAGAACGGCGGATTGCGAATGTACGTCGAGCTATCGTCCCATTCGAACCGCTCGCCTCGCGGACTGGGCAGCGAGCGCCACCGTTCGTCCCCGTCGAACACGGTCGCGTACTGCGAACGGAACATCTCCGACTTCACCGCCTTCAGCATCGTCTCCTGGATCTCACGCTCGGGTGGCCAGATGTCCTTGAGATACACCGGCTGCCCCGCGGGATCATGACCGAGCGGCTCGGACGTCATATCGATCTGCATGCGGCCGGCAAGCGCGTAGGCGACCACCAGCGGTGGGGACGCGAGATAATTCGCGCGCACCTGGGACTGAATGCGTCCCTCGAAATTGCGGTTGCCGCTCAGCACGGACGCGACGATCAGATTGCGTTCCTTGACGATGCTCGACACCGGCTCGGGAAGCGGTCCGCTGTTGCCGATGCATGTCGTGCATCCGTAGCCAACGATGTTGAAACCCAATTGGGCGAGATACTCGAGAAGGCCGGAAGCCTTGTAATACTCCGTGACGACGAGGGATCCCGGCGCCAGGCTGGTCTTCACCCACGGCTTCACCTTGAGTCCGCGCTTGACGGCATTGCGGGCGAGCAGTCCGGCCCCGATCATGACGCTCGGGTTCGAGGTGTTCGTGCAGCTGGTGATGGCCGCGACCACGACAGCACCATGATCGAGCTCGTCCATGCCCGGAACCGTATCGCTGCGCGTGACGACAGCGGCCGCCGCATGTTGTGCAGCCGGAGAGCCGGTTTCCCCCGGCTTCTCAGGCGGGGCCTGTGGCTTGCGCTCCGTCAGCATGAGATCCAGCGCCTGCTGGAACTTGTACTTCGACTGGCGAAGCGAGACGCGGTCCTGCGGGCGCTTGGGTCCTGCGAGACTCGGTTCAACGGTCGAGAGATCGAGCTCCAGCGTCGACGTGTAGACAGGATCAGCGGCGCCGGCGGTCCGGAAGAGCCCCTGGTGCTTCGCATAGGCCTCCACCAGTTGCACGTGCGACTCTTCGCGGCCGGTCAGCCGCAGGTAATCGAGCGTCATCTCGTCGATGGGACAAATCGCGATCGTCGCGCCGTACTCCGGCGACATGTTGCCGAGCGTTGCGCGATCGGCGATCGTCAGAAACTCGAGGCCAGCCCCATAGAACTCGACGAATTTGCCGACCACGCCGAATTTGCGCAGCCGTTCAGTAATGGTCAGCACGAGATCCGTCGCTGTAGCCCCCTCCGGCAGGCGGTCGACGAGACGGAAGCCCACCACGTCGGGAATCAGCATCGAAATCGGCTGGCCGAGCATCGCCGCTTCGGCTTCGATTCCGCCAACGCCCCAGCCCACAACCCCAAGCCCGTTGACCATGGTGGTGTGCGAATCGGTTCCGACCAGCGTGTCCGGATAGGCGAGCAGCGCGCCGCCGGATGATTCGTTGAAGATGACACGCGCCAGGTACTCGAGGTTGACCTGGTGCACGATGCCCGTATCGGGTGGGACGACGCGAAAGTTCTGGAAGGCTTCCTGGCCCCAGCGGAGGAATGTGTACCGCTCGCGGTTACGGCCGAACTCGAGCGCCGCGTTGAGGTCGGCGGAGTTGAGCTCCAGGTAGTGATCGACCTGGACGGAGTGGTCGATCACGAGCTCGACGGGCTGAAGCGGATTGACTCTCTTCGGATCGCCTCCCAGCCGCACGATACCGTCGCGCATCGCAGCGAGATCCACGACCGCGGGCACGCCGGTGAAATCCTGCAGCAACACGCGGGCCGGAGTAAAGGCGATCTCCTTCTGCGCCGTGGACGTGACGTCCCACGCCGCCATCGCCGTCACGTGCTCGGCGTGAACGAATCGGCCGTCCTCGCAGCGCAACAGATTCTCGAGGAGGATCTTCAGGGAGTAGGGCAACCGCGAGACGCCGCTATAGCCTGAACGCTCGAGCGCCGGCAGGCTGAAAATGTCGTACGTGGCGCCGCCGGCGGTCACCCGGGTCCGCGTCTCGAAGGAATTCTGTGAAGCCATCCATCGATCATCCTCCACTCAACATGGAGAGCGCAAGTCCGCGCGGCAGAGCCACCAAGGAGAAATACTGGCCACAGAAAAACACGGAGAGACACAGAGCAGACAGAATCCAGCGAAGCGACGCCGATGACGCCCGACGCGAGTCGGACCTGATGTTCCATTCTGGCGCGACCGGGAGTTCCTCTGCGGTTGCCTTATACTCACCGCCTGGATCTCAATCGTTCCGCGAACAAATGGACGCGCTCACGAATATGTCACCGGGTTCAAGAACATTGGACTGACGACGAGCACGTGATTGGTGTATGGGCAGGCGGCTCTCGTTGAGCAATCTCCACCAAGTTTCTTGAGGCTAATGAATGGGCCTCATCGCGCACAGCGCGGCGCTTCAAGTGTGAGTTTTGTCATCGGCGAGGCCCAGAGATTCTTGACGTAGCGTCTCATGTACGGCCCTTCTAGCGTGCTTCACGACCTTCGTTACGCAATTCGCCGGCTTCGCAACAGCCCGGGCTTCTCGGCTGTCGCGATTGCCACCGTCGCGCTCGCGATTGGCGCGAACACGGCCATGTTCAGCTTTGTGAATGGCCTGTTACTCAGGCCTTTGCCAAATCCCGAATCGGACCGCATCGTGCGCGTCCTCGAAAGGCTTCCCACCGGCGGGCTCAATGGCATCTCCACCCTGAACTATCTCGATTGGACGAACCGGAACGCCGTCTTCGAGTACATGGCCGCGGAAGTTGGTTGGCGTGCGACGTTGACCGGAGCGGGCGAGCCGGTCTCGATCCGGGGCGCGCGCGTCTCGGCGCAGTACTTCGATATCTTCGGAGCGAAGCCAGCGCTGGGCCGCACATTTCTTCGGGGCGAGGACCAGGCCGGCAACGATCGTGTTGTGCTGCTGAGCCATGGGCTCTGGGAAAGGCGCTTCGGTTCCGATCCCGTAATGCTGGGACGCGACATCTTGTTGAACGGCGAGGCATACACCGTGATCGGCGTCCTTCAGGAAGGCCCCTTCGATCGCGCCGCGGCCCAGATTTGGACACCCCTTGCCTTCCAGCCTTCAAACATGACGCGTGATTTTCGCTGGCTCGGCGCGAGCGCCAAGCTCAAACCGGGCGTGACGCTCCAGAAAGCACAGGCCCAGATGGACGTCATCGGGCAGCGTATTGCCAACGCCTATCCCGACTCGAACAAGGGCTGGAGCGTTGCCGTCGACCGTCTCGCCGACGTGCTGATCGGCCCAGGGTTGCACACCGCCGTCACGGTCCTGTTCGCCGCCACTCTGTTCGTATTGCTGATCGGTTGCGCCAACTTGGCGAGTCTCGCGCTTGCCAGCAACCTTTCACGGGAAAGCGAGATGGCAGTGCGCGCCGCGCTCGGTGCAAGCCGCTGGCGCTTAGTACGGCAGTTGCTGATCGAGAACGTCGTGATCTCTGTGTGCGGTGGCATCGTCGGAATCGGCGTTGGTTACGCGATGTTGAAATGGATCCAATCGTTGATTCCGCCTTCCGCGCTGCCCCCCGCGGTGGACATTCGAATGGACACGTCCGTCCTGCTGTTTACCTTGATCGTTGCCGTCGTGACAGGCCTGCTGTTCGGCATGGCGCCAGCGGCGCAGACGACGAACCCGAGCTTGGTCAGCACGCTGAAGGAAGGCGGACACGGTACCACGGCGGGCAGCCCAGGTCGGCGCATGCGCGGCGGTCTCGTCGTCGCAGAAATCGTGCTGGCATTCGTGCTGTTGGTCGCTTCGGGGCTGCTGATGCGCAGTTTCTTCAAGCTGCTCGACATCGATCCCGGATTCGATGCGACGAATGTCCTGACAGCAGGTCTGCCGATTAGTCAAGAACATTACCCCGATCCTAACGAACTGAACGCATATCTCGCCTCGATCAGCGCCGCGGTGGAGGCCGTGCCGGGCGTTCGAGAGACGGCCATGACCTCGGCGTTACCGCTGCGGGGCTGGGGCTACGGCGTACCCTACTCCATCGCCGGTCGCGAGATTATAAATCGGGCCAATCGCC
>JBBQEJ010000007.1:0-72209 GCA_038320555.1 Vicinamibacterales bacterium
CCGACTGATCCCAGGTTGAGCTGGGCGGCTGCAGCATAACTCCGATCAGGGCGGGACTGTCAGCTGATCCAATCGGCTCGGCAGTTAGCTGTGTCTCCGTTAGCTGCTTATGAGAAGCGCGCTGGCAGCACAAGTGGTATCGACGGATCCATATTCGGCTAAAGCATCCTCTTGGCGTCCAGACAGGGGCGGTCAGAGTTGGCCCCATCGTTGCCTTTCCAGTTGGATAGGATGCGGATAAGCTCCATTGTTGATCGGACGAGCGCGATAGTTGCCTTGAGGGTTGGTGCGCTTGCGATGACCGTGCTCATCCCCTTCCCAGCCTTGGCCACCGGACAAACGGCCCAGCCTACCGCCGAGCCCGCCATGACGCTCAGCCCACTGCCGCGGGCGATCACTCCGCAGGAGAGACGCAAGTGGGTGGCCGAAGGAATCCTTGCGCCGGGAAGTCTCGGCACAGGCCTGATGATCGCGACGTGGCAGACGGCAATCGGGTGGCCCGAAGAATGGCAGGGATCTGCCGGCTTCACCAAACGGGTGCTCACGAGCCAGGCCGATAACGGGATTTCGAAAGGCATTGAAGCAAGCCTCGGCATGCTATGGGGCGAAGATCCGCGCTCCTCGCCGTCAGGACGTCACAGCTTTGGGAGCCGGCTGGGATACGCGATGAAGACCGTCGTCCTGGCGCAACGACCCGACGGCCACCTCGCTCCGGCCTGGGGACGATTCGCAGGGACAGTCGGTAGTAATCTCGTCCAGAACGCGTGGCTGCCGTCGAGGCTGATAACGCCGAAAGAGACCGCCGTGCGAGTCGCCACCGGTTTACTCGGGCGGCTTGGCACGAACCTCTGGGGAGAGTTCGGCCCCGATCTCCGTCGTCGGATCCCCCGCGGACGCGCTGGCCGTCCGGCCGCGTCCCGAAAGCCCGCGCCGGCTTCTATCCCCTCGACACAGATGGAGCTCGGCCTCCTGCTGGTCGCCGCACCGGCATTCTGAGTCGCGCGGGATCTTAAGATCGCCCTTTCAGCTGCGCGGAAGTCAACCGAATAAATAGCCTGTCCGCTCTTCGCGGGCAAAGACCATAATCTTAAGTGGGCGGCATTTTCATGTCCTGGTCCGTGTTGTTCCGTGGCTTTGAAGACTGACGCGTCACGCCGCGTCGATGTTGACGAGGTGGATGAGCCCCCGCGCCGCGCTCTTTTCCTGCCCGCGGCGACGATCGCCAAGGTCCTCCTCACCCTCTTTGCTCTGTGGGCACTCTACGAGCTCGGGACAGTCATCGCGCTCGTGCTGATCGCCGTCGTCCTGGCGATCGCGTTGGAACCGTCGGTCGAGTGGCTTGAACGGAGGCGCGTACCCCGCTGGGTCGGTGCGACGGTTGCCGTAATCACCGTCGTCGGCTGCCTCGTCGTATTCATGGTGCTCTGCGGCTCGTCGCTCGCCGCGCAGGGCCGGCAGGTTGCGGAGCGGCTGGTTACGGTTCAGAAAGAAACGGGTGAGTGGTTGCCGCCGCCGCTCGCCCGCATCATCCGCGGCAGCCGCACTTCTTCGCCCGACGCGTCGGTGATCGCCGGCTATGCCGTGAGCCTCGGCAGTTCGCTCGCGAACGCGCTGGTCGGTGCGGCGGTCGCGTTCATTTTCACGATCTACTTCCTCATCGAAGGGCGTACCACGTGGGCATGGCTGGTGGCTTACGTGCCGAGGCGCAATCGCGGGCGCGTCCAGGAAACGGCTGACGCCGCGCGCGTGGCGGTGCTCCGATACGTTGCGGGCAACGTCGCCACATCGGTCTTCGCCGGCATCTGCGTTTACGTGGCGCTGACAGTCCTTCGCGTGCCGGCCGCGCTGCTGCTTGCGGTGCTGGCAGGGGTCTGTGATTTCGTGCCCGTGCTCGGGTTCATCGTCTCCGCCGTACCTGCCGTTTTGCTCGCGTTGACCGTTTCGACCACGACTGCCGTGATCGTGGCCGGCGTCTATGTCGCGTATCACATGGCGGAGAATTATCTGATTGGCCCGAAGGTGTACGGGGGACAGCTGCGGCTCTCCAATCTCGCCGTCCTCCTCGCATTTGCGGTTGGCGCGGAACTGTTCGGGATCGTCGGCGCACTCCTCGCGCTCCCCGTGGCGGCGATGTACCCGTGCGTCGAAGACATCTGGCTGCGCGATTATCTCGGGCGCGATGCGGTCGAGACACATCGGAGGATCGAGAGAGAGGCTTAACCGCCCGACGCCAGCGCCAAAGCCGCCATGCGCGCGCTCGACCAGGCCCATTGGAAGTTGAATCCGCCGATTCGCCCATCGACGTCGAGCATTTCCCCCACCACATAAAGGCCCGGACACCGTCGCGATGCCATGGTGCCGGGATCGATCTCGTCGAGCGCGACGCCACCGGCGGTGGCCTCTGCGTAGTTGTAGCCGCGGCTGCCGGTCAGGGACACGGGCCACTCGACGAGCGCGTGCGACAGCCGGCGGCGCGCAAGCCGTGAAAGGTTCGTGAGCGCCGCGGATGGATCCAGATTGAGCCGCTGCAATACCGCAGTTGCGGACGATGCGGGAATCATGTCCGCGAGGACGCTCTGGACCGACGCACGCGGACGACTTCGCGTGAGCGACGCCCACCGCGCATCGACAGTATCGAACGATTCGCCGGGCGAGACGCTGATGGTGAGCCGCGCATCGTGCTCTTCGAGTCGCGCCCGCAGCCAGTGCCGCGATGCATCGAGGACCGCCGGTCCGCTGATGCCGAAGTGCGTCCAGAGCATCGCCCCGCGGATACGCCGCGCCACTCGGCCATCGATCCACAGCGCGAGCTCGACTTCGTGCGCAACGCCGCTCAGGCTCTTGTGCAACGGCTCGTCGTCGCTCGCCGTCAGCGGGACGAGCGACGGTGTCGTCGGGACGATCGTATGACCGAGCCGGCGCGCCATCTCGAGGCCTGCACCGTCGCTGCCCGTCTTCGGCAGCGACTGTCCACCCGTTGCCAGCACGACGGCGCCCGCATGGATCGATCCTCGAGACGTGTCGAGCCGGAACCGGGCATCTTCCTGGCGCACCTCATGAACGCGCGCGCCCGTCCTGAGGTCGACACCCGACGCCTGCACTTCGCGCAGCAGCGCGTCGATCACGTCGCGCGAGCGATTCGAGTCGGGGAACAGCTTGCCGTGCGCTTCCTCGTGCAATGGCACACCGATCGACGCAAACCAGGCAGTCGTCTCAGCAGGTGAAAACGCACGAAGCACGCGGCGCACGATGGTTGGCTTGCCGCCGGCGAAATCGCGCTCGGTGACGGCCACGTTCGTCACGTTGCAGCGTGAGCCGCCGCTGACGAGGATCTTCGCCCCCGGGCGGGCGGCGCCGTCGAGGAGCAGCACCGAGCGTGAAGGGTTCAGCCGGCGCGTGAAGATGGCAGTCGCGAGCCCGGCGGCTCCGGCCCCGACGATGGCGATGTCGATCGAAGCGGCGTCAACGGTCGCGTGCACTGACGAGAGTCAGCGGCGTCCGCCCGCGTCCAGGCACTCCTCGCGTATGGGAGACTCGGCCGGCGCAGAGGACGGCCGGGATACCGGCGAAATACAGATAAAACGTACCGAGGAATTCAGCGAGCAGAACTTTGCCGGTCGTGGTCATCCGCGTCCGTCCTGCGTGGAAGGCCCCCACCAGCCTTCGTGCTCGAAGCGTTTGTGGAGTTCGACCCAGCGGTCATGGACCTGTTCGGAGGTGGCGAATCGCTCGATGCGTTGAACACCGTTGGGTTCGGTGATGACGATCTCGTAGCCGGGACCCTCGGGTTCTGAACGCACTTCGCACTGGACCGCCTCGTTTCCCCGCTTGAAGAAATAAAACACGGCAGCAATTATCGCATGACCCGGGCTGGCCGGAGGAAGGCACGCGCGCAAAGCGCGCGGAGAAGACAATCTCACGCGGAGGAAAGCAGAGACGCAGAGAACGCCTCCTTACTTGTCTTCTCCGCGCGCTCAGCGCTCTCTGCGCGAACCCTCGGTGACAAAAAATGGATAAGGTATCAGGAAACGGTGAGGCTTGCGGCGGTCCAGCCCGGGAGGTCCGCGTCGGATCGGAAGACGCGGCTGATGTCAACGTGCACGACGTTGTCGCCCCGGCGGATCGGGTAGCGGTCCAGGTTTCGGGTGGCGCGCCCGGCGGTGTGGACGCCATCGACCTGATAGCGCGAGTCATGTTTCGTGCATTGAAACCTGTTGCCTTGAGCGACCCACTTCACCGCCGCGTTCTGATGCGGGCACGACAACGCGAACGCGTAGATGTGCCCGCTGGCGCGCACGAGAATCACCTGGGCGTCGCGATCGATCGCCACGCCGTCCGCCGGAGGTATCGGATACGCGCGATCGCTCCCGCTCTGAGTACCCGATGCGAGTGTGACGGGGGCGGCTCCTGTATCTCCTGCGAGGGCGAGCAGGGCTAGCGTGCCGATGATGAAGCCGAACTCCCTGCGCGTCGTGCCCTCTGCACACGGATGTGCACAACCGCCGGTCATCGGGCAGGCGCCAGCGGTCGATGATTGTCGCGTCATTCCTGGACTCGCACTGGCCTTATCCCGCATTAGGCAGGGCGACGCCGGCCAGCGTTGTCAGAAACCACAGGGCCAGGCTCACGACGGCGGTGTGCCGGAGCGTGTTCCACGCGCGCTCGTCGCCGGATCCGGCTCGCTGTCCGACGCGCATGAGAACGGCCCCGTTCACCATCAGAAGGGCGAGCAGCCCCATCTTCACCCAGAACAGCCTCGAGGTCAGGTAGGTGGCCGCGTCGGCCGCGAAAAGCAGAACCCCGCTGGCGATGACCGCTCCCAGCCCGATGATGACGATGCGGTGCGTCGCATGGATCGAGGTGAGCTGCCGCGAACGGATGTCGGATTCCCTCTTTGCCGCCGCCAGCGTGGCGCGATCAGCCGCGATTGCCGCGCCGCCGCCGGCGACGAGACCGGCGGTGTGGATGAATCCGACGAACGTCCTCAAGAGCCCGGAGCCGGCGTACGCGGACGACCATGACGCGACGAGGTGGGCGATGAATGCATTCATAATCACCGTCCGCCGATGATCATCGTCAGGTACCCGGCCGTCGCGATGCCGATCGAGGTCAATGCGACCGCGCGATGCGTGCTTCGCTGATTGAAATAATCGATCGAGTCGCGGTTCGGCGCGACGGCCGGCGTCAGGGCGAACCCCGCGTCGGCCGCCAGCATGAGCACGCCATGGACCAGGCGTCGCTTGCGCCCGTTTGGATCTTTCCGCGCCTCCCACATATTCCAGACGCCGGTCACCGTGTTGACCGCGAAGAGTCCGCCAAGCGCCGCTCCGAGCGCGATGTGCGCCGACCGTTTTCCATCCGTCGCGTTGCTGTAAAGGGACTGGCTGATGGCCACCTCGGTGCCAAACAACGGGAGGGTCGCGAAGCTTGCGTATTTGTGAATCTTCGCCCGCGTCTTGTAGGCGTCGCTGTACTCGACGGTCGCGACGCGTGGGGCAGGCGTTTGCGCGGGATCGGGCAGCGGGGCAACCGACGCGTCAAACAGCGGCGCCGATGGCGCTCGACTGATGGCACCGTCGCTCAAGATATGGGTCCAGGGATCCTGTGCTGCGGCCGCGTCGCGCGGCCCGAGCAGCATCAGGCCGCACGCGGCGATGAACAGAAATCGCATGATGTCCTTCCCGATGATCGTTACTGAACAGCCCGGAAGTCAACGACCCACCTGCGGATGGTTTCCGTCTTGGCCGCCGCGCTTCCTCTGAACTGACCATACATCTGACCGCCCGGCTGCGTCTGCCGCACGAGCAGGGAACTCGCGCTGCCGGCCGTCACCGCGCGCATCACGCCGGCGTACGTGCGGACGTCGTAGCCATTTGCGGCGCTCGAGCCGCCGTGATACTGGACGCAGTCGTTGTTCAAGATCGGCTGCACGTCGGCGGTGAATGTCAGCGAGGTGGCAGTTGCCGGGTCCTGAACCGGCCCGGCCGTATCCGGCGCCGTAGGCGAGCCTCCGCCGCACGCGGACTCCAAGGCCACTACGAAACCAACCGATGCGGCAAGAAGGGCTAATTGCGAATGGGAGAAGACCGAAAGCCGTCGCATGCAGACGGGACGACAGCAAGAGCTTTGCCACGTGAATCCATCGGCACCGGTGCGCGCGGACAACAGAAACGCCACACCGCAAGGACACGACGGTCCTCATCACCGGACAAAATGAAGCAGTCATGAAACAAGCAGCCATTGAAACTCCCGCTGTATGTTTCTGGGATCTCGTGGCCCTCCTGGCGCCGGCTGCAGGCCGGCAGTGCCGGAAGGGCCGTCAACGCAGCCTTTCTCGGCGTTCTCTGCGTGAGATCGTCTTCTCCACGCGCTGTGGAACAACGACAGCCGCCTAGCTGCGGTCGCGTTTGACCGTCGGCTTCAGCCCGCGGATCTTTGTCGCGCGAAGCGCCACGATGATGTCGTCAGCCATCTCCTCGGGCACGTCGACGAGCGAGAAGCCGTCCGCTATTTCAATCGCGCCGATCGCGCGCGACTGTATGCCCGCTTCACCGGTGATTGCCCCGACGAGATCGCCGGGCCGAATCCCCGCCCGTCGTCCGGCCCCCACGAACAAGCGCGTTACGCTGCCCGCGTCGTCGCCGCCGGCAGGAACGAGCCGCCCCCGCGCGGATTTGAGTGGCCGCGGGTCACGCCGGGGTCCGCGCCCCTCAGGCGTGGAGCTCACCGCGGGAATCTCTCGATCGTCGCTGTCTCCCGCGACCGCCGCGTGCGCCAGGTGCACCGCAGCCGCCGCGATGTCCACGATGTCGAACTCCCCGGCCAACGATTCGACGACCACGCGCGTGTGGTCGAGGTCGCCCGCGAGCAGTCGTTCGCGTAGAGACGCCCGGGTGATATCGAGACGCTTCGCGCGCAGATCCGCCACGGTCGGCACGGTCGCGACTTCGATCTTCTGCTTCGTCATCGCCTCGATGCTTCGCAGCAGACGATGCTCGCGCGGCTCGGCCAGCGTGATCGCGGTGCCGCCGCGGCCTGCACGCCCGGTCCGGCCAATCCGGTGGATATAGGCTTCAGCCGCCGCCGGCACGTCGTAGTTGACGACGTGCGACAACCGCTCGATGTCCAGGCCTCGTGCCGCAACGTCCGTGGCGACCAGCAACTCCGCGGTGCCGTCGCGAAAACGTCCCATGACGCGATCGCGGAGCCGCTGTTCCATGCCGCCGTGCAGCGCCTCGGCACGGTGTCCGTGCGCGTTGAGCATTTCGACGAGGGTGTCGACCTCGAGACGTGTGCGGCAGAACACGAGCGTAGACGCCGGGTTCTCCATCTCGAGCACACGCTCCAGCGCCGCCGGCTTATGGGCCCGGGCCACGATGTAGGCCACCTGACGCACGCGCGGAAGCTTGCCGGCCACCGCTTTCTCGCGGGCGATCGTGACGCGCGCGGGCTCCCGCAGGTGGCGTCCGGCAATAGCCGTGATGCGTGACGGCATCGTCGCCGAAAAGAGCGCCGTCTGCCGATCCGCGGGAGTCGCTTCGAGGATTGCTTCGAGATCGTCGGCGAAGCCCATGTCGAGCATTTCGTCCGCCTCGTCCAGCACCAGAAGGGCGAGGCGATCGAGCTTCAAGGTGCCGCGGCGAATATGATCGAGCGCGCGGCCCGGCGTGGCGACGATCACGTGGGGACCCCGTTCGAGCGCCCGGATCTGGTGCTGCATCGAGGCGCCACCGTAGAGCGGCAACACGGTGATGTTCGCGGCGCGTCCGTACTTGTGGATGGCCTCGGCGACCTGCATGGCCAGCTCGCGGGTCGGGACGAGGACCATGGCGGCGACGCGGCACGTGGTATCGGCGCTGATGCGTTGCAGCATCGGCAGCGCGAACGCGGCCGTTTTGCCGGTGCCCGTGGCAGCCTGGGCCAGCACGTCGCGTCCCTCGAGCATCAACGGAATCGTTTCGCGCTGAACCGGGGTGGGCTCTTCGTAGCCGAGCGCGGTCAGCGCCCCGAGGATATCGTCGCCCAGGCCCAGCGTTGCGAAGCCGGCCTGCCCGGACTCGTCTATTTTCGTACTCATTAGATCCTGATTCAGCGCGACAGCCAGAGTGAGAGTGATCTAACAGAAGATCAGAAGACCAGGAGTAACTGAAAATCTCCTGATCTCGTGATCTTCTGTCAAAGGGCTAAGGTGTGGACGGCGCCAGTAACGATCGGCAGGCCGACGGGCTTTAGGCGAGTGTCGACGCGTACTCCTCGTACGTCCCCTTGAAATCCGTGATCTGGCCGTTGTCGAAGTGCCACACGCGCGAGCCGACTTCTTCCATCAGATCCTGGTCGTGCGTCACGAGCAGGACCGTGCCGTCGAACTTCTGCAACGCCACGTTCAGGGCGTTAATCGATTCGAGGTCCAGGTGGTTCGTCGGCTCGTCGAGGATGAGCAGATTCGGCTTCTGCAGCATGAGGCGGCAGAACAGCAGCCGCGCGGTCTCGCCTCCCGAGAGCGCCTCGGTCGGCTTCAAGCCTTCCTCCCCGCTGAACAGCATCTGTCCAAGCAGCCCATGGATGTCCTGCCGGGCGGCGTCCGGATCGAAACGGTGCAGCCACTCGACTGCCGTCATGCCCTTCTCGATCACGCCGGTGTGATCCTGGGCGAAGTAGCCGATCGAGACCTCGTGTCCCCAGCGCACGGAACCGCTGTCGAGGTCCGCGGGAGACGAAGGCAGGTTCGGTGAATCCGCGAGCAACGCCTTGAGCAGCGTCGTCTTGCCCAGACCGTTCCGCCCGACGAGGACGATCTTCTCGCCGCGGTTGACGATTGCGCTGAAGTTGGCAATCACAGGCGCGCCGCCGTGCGCCTTGCTTACGCCCTTGATCTCCATGGCGGTCCGGCCCGACGGCCGGTTCATCTGGAACTTGATATACGGGCGCTGAATGTTCGATCGCGCCAGCTCCGTTGTCTGCAGCCGCTCGACTTCCTTGCGGCGTGACTGGACCTGACTGGACCGGGTGCCGGCGGAGAAGCGCGCGATGAAGTCGTTCAACTGTGCGATCTTCTTCTCGCGCTGTGCGTTCTCCGACTCGATGCGCGATCGAATCTGTGTCTTGGCCACCACCATGTCGTCGTACCCGCCCGTGTACGTGATGATGGTCTGATAGTCGATGTCGGCGATCTGCGTGCAGACGGAGTTGAGGAAGTGACGGTCGTGCGAGATCACGATCAACGTGCCCGTATAGCGCGCGAGAAACTCGTGCAGCCAGTGGATCGAATCAAGGTCGAGATGGTTCGTGGGCTCGTCGAGGAGCAGCGCTTCTGGATGTCCGAACAGTGCCTGCGCGAGGAGTACGCGGACCTTCTGCCCGCCCTGAAGCTCGCTCATCTTCCGTTCGTGCACCGCGTCGGGAATATCGAGACCCTGGAGCAGAATCGCCGCGTCACTTTCGGCCGTATAACCGTCTTCCTCGCCGACGATGCCCTCGAGCTCGCCGAGCCGCATGCCATCGTCGTGCGTCATGTCCGCCTTGGCGTAGAGCTTCTCGCGCTCTTCGAGCGCGCCCCACAGCCGATGGTTTCCCATGATGACCGTGTCGATGACACGGAACTCGTCGAACGCATACTGGTCCTGCCGAAGCACGCCCAGCTTGGCCGGCTTGACGACCGTGCCCTGCTGGGGCGGGAGCTCACCGGTCAGCAGCTTCATGAATGTGGACTTGCCGGCGCCATTGGGCCCGGTCAGGCCGTACCGCCGGCCGCTTGAAAAGGTCGTGGTGACATCATCGAAGAGCACCTTCGACCCGAACCGCATCGAAACACCCTGGACTGAAATCATGATCGATCGCTCTATCGGGTTGATCGGAAGACGAGAGAACCACCTATTATAGCCCGGAACTGCGCTATATTGGTGGCTTCCCTCGATTTTCCTGACACGCTGGAGAGGACACGATGAAACGAGAGTTCCGCAGGCTGGTGCTGGCCGCCGGCACCGCTGCGCTCGTGGCGACGCTGCCATTGGGCGCCGCAGGCGAGAAGATCGACTACGAAGCCATCGACAAGATTAAACAGCAGGGCATGCTCCCGCAGAACTCGCAGGTCATGGAGATCTCGAGCTGGCTGACCGATGTGTATGGCCCGCGACTGACGGGGTCGCCCAACACCCAGAAAGCAGGCGAGTGGGCCGTCTCGAAAATGAAGGAGTGGGGACTTCAGAAAGTCTCGCTCGAGAAGTGGCCCGAGCAGATGCAGTTCGACCGTGGATGGACGAACGAAAAATTCTACATGGCCGCCCTCACGCCGCAGGCCTTCCCGATTCCGGGTACGCCCACTGCGTGGACGCCAGGCACCGACGGTCTGGTCAAGGGCGAAGTCGTTCTGGTTCCAGAAACCACGCAGGAAGACCTGCAGAAGTATGCCGGCAAGCTGAAGGGGAAATGGGTTCTGACGCAAGCCGCGCCCGACGTGCCGGCGTTGTGGACGGCGCCTGCGACCCGCAATACGCCAGAGGAACTCGAACGGATGGAACTCCTGACGCCGCCTTCATCAGAGTTCGGACTGACGCCTCCTGGAGGCGGTCGCGGCGGCCGGCAGGGCGGACCGGGGGGAGGAAGGGGACAGGCGGGCGCGGCACCCTTCAATCGCAACGACTTCTTCCGCGCCGAAGGGGTTCTCGGCACGCTGTCCACTGCCGCGCGCGGCCATGGCATCTACACGATCAGCGGGGATCGCAGGTGTGATCCGGCGTCCACGCTGCCGGCGGTGATGATTCCCGCCGAACAGTACGGCCGTATGGCGCGCATGCTGGCCAAGAACCTGCCGGTCACGATCGAAGCTGATATCAAGAACACCTACAATCCCAACCCGGTGATGTTCAATGTCGTGGGAGAAATTCCGGGGACCGATAAGGCGGATGAGCTCGTGATGCTCGGTGCGCATTTCGATTCGTGGCATGCGTCAACGGGAGCCACCGACAACGCCGCGGGTTCGGCGGGAATGCTCGAGGCGATGCGCATTCTGAAGCAGAGCGGCGTGCGTCTTCGCCGGACGGTTCGCATCGGACTGTGGACAGGCGAGGAGCAGGGCCTCATCGGATCGGCCCAGTATGTCGCCGCTCATTTCGCATCACGCGGTCCCGCTCCGGCAACGCCTCCCAATGTCAGCGCGCCCAATCCGTTCCCGGGACAGTGCGGCGGGGGTGGTGGTGGTCGCGGTGGCGCGCTCGGCCCGCTCGAGTTCAAGCCCGATCATGCGAAGTTCGCCGGTTACTTCAACATCGATAACGGCACGGGGGCAATCCGCGGAGTTTACCTCCAGGGAAACGATACCGTCGCGCCGATCTTCCGCGAATGGATCGAGCCGTTCCGGAGCCTGGGGATGTCGTACCTGACGATTCGAAACACGGGCGGCACCGATCACCAGTCATTCGATCGCGTCGGGCTGCCGGGCTTTCAGTTCATTCAGGACGAGGTCGAATACGGCACGATGACGCACCACACGAACCTCGACAGCTACGAGCGGCTGCAGCCGAACGACATGATGAAGAACGCGACCATCGCGGCCGCATTTGCGTACCTGGCCGCGAACCGCGACGAGAAGCTGCCGCGCAAGCCGCTTCCGGCGCCGCCAACAACTGGCCGCGGCAGCGGGCAATAGATCTCCCGCTGACGCGGGGGACTACAAGTCCCGCGCTGCGGGCGTCCCCGACGCGAGACTGAAGTCCTGCGTCAGGCGCGGCGCTGACGCGCGGTTCATCCGACGCCCGTAGCGTCAGTCCTGCCGATCAGAAGCCAGTTGTTTCCTGATGAGTGTCAGCAGACGATCGAAGTCCACTGGTTTCGGCAGGCAGTCCACCGTGCCGAGCTCGAAGGCGACCGTTGCGGCATGTGACGCGCCGCTCAGGCAGAGGATTGGAATCTTCGCGAGGTCGGGATCCCGAAGCTGTTCCGCCCGGAACTGCAGGGCGTTCATGCGCGGAAGCATCAAATCGAGCACGATGAGGTCGGGCCGCTCGCGGCGAGCGGCCGCCAGCGCTTCCGCGCCGTCTTCCGCTGTCGCGATACGATAGCCCTCCCCGCCAAGAGCCGTCACCATCATCGCAAGAATGTCTGGATCGTCCTCGACCAGGAGGATGAGGGATCGCATTTCTGCTGGCCAGCATACCTTCTTCGCAGGTTTCCGGGCGGCCAGAATTCCGTCTCTCATTGCGCCGCCGCCGGCCAGCCCATACAATCGCGGTGTCGGACGCATCAGGCGCATAGCGCATGAAAGGGTCCTCCCGGGCTCTGCGTTCGACGGCCCGCCGGTGTCAAGGCACCGGCGGGCTCTTTCTGTGTTTCTCGTTTTACGAGTCGACCCTAGGCGCGGCCGGCCTGCAGTGCGCGGCCCTGCGGACGCGCGAGCACAAAGGATCCCACGACGATCGCCGCGGCGAAGATCTGCGCGGCAAGCGTCTCAACCGTCGGGAATATCGCGAACCACAATCCCATCCAGCCGGGGATGACGCGCTCGAGCGGCACAATCGGAGTCGTGGGGAGCCATCGCGCGAGCTGCATTTCCTGCGCCTGCTCGCCAACCATGACGAGGAGCACGAGTCCAAGCATCACGCCGGTGAACACGAGCATCCGGCGATAGGGAAGCCGCCGGTGCGCCACAAACGTCAGCACGCCGACGATCGTGGTGAGGGCCAGACCGATCGAGACGCCGTAGAACACGGGCGTGCCACCGAGCTTCAGTCGATAGCTTTGCAGGAAGAGCACGATCTCGAATCCTTCACGATAGAGCGACGAAAAACCGAGCAGCGCGAGACCCCACCAGAGACGGCCGTCGGAAGCATGCTTCATCAGCGTCTGCTTCCTGCGGCTGTGCATTGAGATCCAGCCGGCCCAATAGACCTTGTGGAAGAACCAGTTCATGACGAGCAGCAGCACGAGGATTGCGAGCAGCCCGGTTGCTGCCTGCAGATCGAGCGCCGGGACGTTGTCCGCGAAGCTGTCGACGATGCTGATGGCCGCTCCCCAGGTCAGAAGCGCCGCCAGGAACGCGGCGCCTGCTCCGGCCGCGACGGGTCGTTGGAATGACCGTCGCGCCCCGACCATGTTCGCCGTAATCGCGGAGAGCACGAGGATGCACTCGAGCCCCTCACGGAACACCAGCACCGCGATATCGAGGACGCGCGCGCCGAAGTCGCCATGGCCGGTCGGGTCTGGCAAACCGCCGGTCCGGAGCACCTGGAGGATGAGAATTGCCGCGACCGCCGCAGCTCCAGCGGTCAGGGGAAAGGTTATAAATGGTATCCGTCTCAGCATGTTGGCGATATACGACTAGATCGGTCGGATAGGTAAGCTTATATCCGACCTCTCCGGTCGTCAATACCGCCAAGCCAAAAGGTGGCTGGACCGGGTCCAGACCCGCGCCGCGAAGTCGTTTACCATACGCTCGCGACCGGCAGCAGGCAAGTACGTCTGGTGGAGATTCTGTGGAGTTCTGAAAAGAGGTGGTCCTGCGTCTTGTCGTTACGATTGTCGCGGTGGCGGCGTTTGCCGTCCAGGGCCAGAATGGCCCGAGTGGCGTCCACGTGTGGAAGGCGGCCGATATCGCCGCCAAGGGTACGTCGCTCGCGCAGAAACTGGATGCGCAGAACGTGGCGAGCGAAGTCATCGCCACCGAGGGAAATCGGAGATTCATGGTGGCGCACCGGGAAGGATCTGGCTTGGCGGAGTGGCACGAGAAGGAGGCGGACGTCATGTTCATCTCCGCCGGCAACGTGACGATGGTCTATGGCGGCACCATCGACGAGAGCAAGACCACAACACCCGGCGAGATGCGGGGCCCATCGATTCGCGGAGGGACCGAGGTGCCGCTCGGGCCGGGCGACGTGCTGCACATCCCGGCGAAGGTTCCGCACCAGATGAAGCTGGCGCCCGGCGCCAAGGTCACGTACTTCGTCACGAAGGTTGTGGAGTAATCAGCGGCGCGTGGTCCAGGCCAGGCCGTCGGGCTGCCGGCCGGCCTGGATGCGCCCGGTCACCTCGAGCGTCTTCAGGTCGATGACGGCGACGTTGTCGTCTGGAGTGCACGCCACATACGCGCGCGCCCCGTCGGGCTGCATCTCGATGCCGGCGGCGCCGCGCCCGATCTTCAATCGCTTCACCTCCCGGTTCGTCGCGGCATCGATGATGGCCAGTTCCGGTCCCCCGAGCGTCGAGACGAATACCAGCCTACCGTCCGGCGTGAACTTGAGGCGGTTCGCGCCGTTCACATTTGCGGCGAGGGTGTCTGTGACTTTCTTCGACGCCACGTCGATGATCGAGATGGTGCCGTCCTGTGCGTTGGCTGCCCAGATCTGCGTGCCGTCTGGAGAGACGTCAAATCCCTCCGCGCCTCGGCCGACCGGCACGACGGTTTCGTTCCAATCCATCTGAGGGCCGCCGCGTCCGCCCGGATCGCCGCCGCGCCCCGGCATCTCCGCAGGCGGCGCGCCTCCGCGATCGGGCGTTCCTGGAGGTGGTCCGCCGCGGCCGCCTCGTCCGCCGCCGGCACTTTTCTCGATAATCGTCATCGTCGCCGAGCTCACATTCGACGTTACGATGCGCGAAAGGTCCGGCGATACGAAGATCATGTGCGTACGGTTCTGTCCCGTGCCGAGGATCCAGTCCACTTTGTTCGTCGCGGGATCGTAGTTGCCGATCGCCTTTGCGGCCTCAGCGGTGAACCACAGTTTCCCGCCGGTGAACGTGAGCCCGTGCGGGGCGCGCAACGCACCGAGATCGATCGGAGGCGACGGCTTCATGGCCACGAGATCGATCACGGTAATGAGATTGATCCCGCCGTTGTAATTCGAAATGTACGCGACGCGCCCGTCGCTGGACGCGACGACCTCGTGCGGGTCCGGTCCCGATGGCGCGCGCCCCAGCACCTTGAGCGTCGCTGGATCGACAACGGATAATGTCTGATCGGACTTGGCGAGCACCAGCAACGTCCCAGCAGGGGCGGAGGACTGACCCTGCGCCGTCAACACGGCGGCTGCGCAGGCAGTGATGAGCACCAGACTGACTCGTATTTTCATATCCGCGACGGGAGCGTACCAGCCATGACGTAAGTGCAATCGCTGCATGATGATCGTATGTTACGCCAGGGAACTGGAGGATGGATGCGGAAGATTGTGTATGTGGCTGCGGCGGTTGTGGTTGTCGGATTGCTCCTCCTTTTGTGGATGAAGAGCGGGTCGACGGAGGATGAGGCGGCGATTATCGTCAAGAACGGCTCGATCGAGATCGAGACAGCGGACGGAGAGTGGAAAGACGGCGACGACGCGTGGGTCAACGAGACAGCCGGCAAGCACAACGACAAGGAACTTTGGGTCAAAGTCACGTCTTCGACAGGGACGTGCCGGGGTGTGGGACAGCCGATCAGAATCCAATACAGCAAATCGAATGACCGCGCGGTGTTTACGACGGGCGGCAGTTTCCTGGCGCCACACAGAACGCGAGTGGGTCCTCAGGCCGTCATCACCTTCGTGGACAGGAGACATCTCAGGGCCGGAACAGCCGGCGATGGCGGGCATATCAACGCGGTGCAGGCCCGAAGCGCAACCTGCAGCATTGCCGCCGAAAGCTCCAACGTCGAAATCAGCATCTGCTCATCGCAGACCGCAAAGGCCTGCCAGTAGGACAGTAGGCTCTTTGATTTCAGGCATTTGGCCCTGGATGCCCTATAATATTGCCTTGAATGCAGCCAACCGATATCGGGAACCCGAATTATTACCACCGGGTCGTGGACTGCCAATGGGCCTGTCCGGCCCATACGAACGTCCCTGAGTACATCCGGCTGATCGCGCAGAACCGCTTCACTGAAGCCTATCTGCTCAATCGCGAGTCGAACGTTTTCCCGGGCATCCTCGGCCGAACCTGCGACAGGCCGTGTGAACCGGCGTGCCGCCGCACGCGGGTCGACGGCAAGCCGGTCGCCATCTGCCGGCTGAAACGGGTGGCCGCCGATCATCGCGGCGAGGTGAAGCACC
The DNA here is from genome assembly GCA_038320555.1 of Vicinamibacterales bacterium. Lineage (GTDB taxonomy): Bacteria > Acidobacteriota > Vicinamibacteria > Vicinamibacterales > 2-12-FULL-66-21 > JALZOC01. Next base: position 16,011 of record JBBQEJ010000007.1, read on the forward strand.
TCCTGCCGCAGGCGCCGCTCGAGAAGAACGGCAAGAAGATCGCGCTCATCGGGGCGGGTCCCGCGTCGCTTACCGTGGCAAACGACCTCGTACCGCTCGGGTACCAAGTGACGATCTTCGAACGTCAGCCGCGTCCTGGCGGCCTGATGCGCATCAACATCCCCGCATTCCGTCTGCCAGAGCAAGTCCTCGACGAAGAAATCGCCTACATCATCGACATGGGCGTCGACGTGCGCTACAACGCGCCGGTTGCGAGCCTCAAGTCGCTGCTCGACACCGGCGAGTTCGACGCCGTGTTTGTCGGCACCGGCGCGCCGAAGGGAAAGGAGCTCGAGATCCCCGGGCGCCACGACAGCGATCAGATCTTCATCGGCATCGAGTGGCTCGAGTCGATCCACTTCGGTCATGTCGACTCGGTTGGTCAACGCGTGCTGATTATCGGCGTCGGCAATACGGCGATGGACTGCTGCCGTTCGTCGAAGCGGCTTGGCGCGACCGACGTCAAGGTCATCGCGCGGAAAACGCGCAAGTATTTCAAGGCGTCGCCGTGGGAGCTCGAAGACGCGGAGGAAGAAGGCGTCGAGATCCTCGAGAATCTTCAGCCGGTTCGCTTCATCATCGAGAACGGCGTCCTGACCGGCATGGAGTTCGACAAGTTCACGTCGGTGGAGACGGCATCGGGCCTGAAGCAGGAGGTGATCGGGCGCGAGATCATTCCCTGCGACACGGTGGTGCTGGCGGTCGGGCAGGACAACGCGTTCCCGTGGATCGAGCGGGACATCGGGCTCGACTTCGGCAAGTGGGACATGCCGGTCGTGGACAAGACGACGTTCATGTCGACGCGCCGGGGGGTCTTCTTTGGCGGCGACGCGGCGTTTGGTCCCGCAAACATCATCTGGGCGGTGGAGCACGGCCACCAGGCCGCCATCTCCATCCACAACCACTGCCAGGGGATCCCGGTCACCGAGCGGCCCGAGCAGGGGATGACGCTCTCGAGCACGAAGATGGGGCTGCACGAGTGGGCCTACAGCAACAACTACAACACCGCCGAGCGGCAGAAGATGATGCACGTGGAGTTGCCCGTGCGCTTCGCGAGCATGACGACGGAGGTGGAGAAGGGCTTCACCGCGGAGCAGACACAGGCGGAAGTCGAGCGCTGCCTGAACTGCGACATGGAGACGCACTTCATGCCCTCGCTCTGCATCGAGTGCGACGCGTGCATCGACATTTGCCCGGTTGATTGTCTTGCGATCACGACAAACGGCGAGGAGCCCTCCCTGCGGGAGCGGTTCAATGCACCGGCCACCAATCTGGAGCAGCCGTTGTACGTCTCGGATCCCCTGAAGCAGACGCGCCGCGTCATGCTGAAGGACGAGAATGTCTGTCTGCACTGCGGTCTGTGCGCTGAGCGCTGTCCGACCTACGCGTGGGACATGCGCAAGTTCGTGCTGCAGATACCCTACGCAGGCAGCCGGGGAAAGGTCATTCCGCTTGTCTCGGTGTAACGGAAGTTTCCAGTTCCCAGTTCCCGGTCTCCGGTCCGGTTCTGGCAACTGGCAACTGGCAACTGGTAACTGGTAACTGGTAACTGGTCACTGGCAACTTCACTTTCAATGGACCGAACCAACGACTTCGCGTTCAAGATCGCGACGGCCAACGGCACCGGGTCGGCCTCGGCGAATGGCCTCATCATGCAGACCATTTTCCGCATGGGCGTGCCGGTGACCGGCAAGAACGTGTTTCCGTCGAACATTCAGGGCCTGCCGACCTGGTACGAGATCCGCGTCAGCCGGAACGGATACACTGCGCGAACGCCGCACTTCGATTTGATGGTCGCCATGAATCCGGCGACGTATCAGAAGGACATCGCGGAGCTCCGAACGGGCGGCTGGCTGTTATACGACTCGACGTGGCCGCTCGATGCGCGGCTGTCGCGGCCCGACGTCACCTATCTGGGCATTCCGCTTGCTGAGATGTGCAACGCGCAGTTCTCGGCGGTCCGCGAGCGCATCCTGATGAAGAACATCGCGTACGCGGGAGCCTTGTGCGCGCTCGTCGACATGGACACGTCGATCATTCGCGCGCTCTTGACCGAGAAATTTTCGAGGAAGCCGGCGCTGATGGACTCGAACCAGCAGGCCATCGACATCGGGTACGACTACGCGAAGTCCCACTTCTCGTGCCCCCTGCCGATCCGGCTCGAGCCGATGGACAAGACGAGGGATTCGATCCTGATCGACGGCAACACGGCCGCCGCGCTCGGATGCCTCTACGCGGGCGCCACCGTCGGCGCGTGGTATCCGATCACCCCGGCGACCTCGCTCATGGAGGCATTCAAAGGCTTCTGCCAGAAGTACCGTCAGGAGCCGGGGACCAATCGCAACCGCTTTGCGATTCTCCAGGCGGAAGATGAGCTGGCGGCGGTCGGCATGGTGATTGGTGCGTCGTGGGCCGGCGCCCGCGCGTTCACGCCGACGGCGGGCCCCGGTATTTCGCTGATGACCGAGTTCATCGGCCTGGCGTACTACGCTGAAGTGCCGGCCGTCATCTTCGACGTGCAGCGGACCGGGCCGTCGACCGGCATGCCGACGCGCACGCAACAGGGCGATTTGATGTTGTGCGCGTACGCGTCGCATGGCGACACGCGCCACATCTGCCTGTACCCCAGCGATCCGCGCGAGGCGTTCGAGTTTGCCGTGGCGTCGTTCGACCTGGCCGAACGCTATCAGACGCCGGTCTTCGTGCTGAGCGATCTCGACATCGGCATGAACGACTGGATGGTACCGAAGCTCACGTGGAGCGACAGCTATCGTCCCGATAGAGGCAAGGTGCTGTCGTCCGAAGAGCTCGAGCACGTCAAGACGTTCCACCGCTACATGGATGTCGACGGCGACGGCGTCGCGTACCGCACGCTCCCGGGCGTCCATCCCAACGGCGCCTATTTCACACGAGGATCGGGGCACAACCGCTACGGCGTGTACACCGAGGACAGCGACGAGTACGTCGATGTGCTCGATCGCATCGACCGCAAGATCCAGCACGCGGCGCGCGCGGTGCCGCAGCCGTTCATGCGGCCGGCGCCTGGCGCCAAGGCCGGACTCGTGACCATTGGCGGGTGCCACGCCGCCTGCGTGGAAGCGCTCGATCTGCTCGCGGCCGAGGGGCTGGCGGTCGATTACATGCGCGTCCGCGGCTTTCCGTTCGGCGACGACGTGCGGGCGTTCCTCGAGTCCCACCCGGTCAACTTCGTCGTCGAGCAGAATCGCGACGCGCAGCTGCGCAGCCTGCTGATACTGGAGACCGGCGCGCCAGTCGATAAACTCGAATCGGTCCGGTACTACGGCGGGTTTCCGATGAGCGCGCATCACGTGATCGCGGCCGTGAAGGCGAAGCTGGAGAAGGCGGCATGACCTACATCGCCAAACCGAAGGTCCACCATCCGGCGCTGCAGAAGAACGCGGTGGGCTTGACGCGCCGGGACTATGAGGGGGCGATTACGACCCTCTGCGCGGGCTGCGGACACGATTCGATTACCGCGGCCATCATCCAGGCGTTCTGGGAGCTGTCGATCGCGCCGCACAAAGTCGCGAAGCTGTCCGGGATTGGATGTTCGTCGAAGACCCCGGCGTATTTTCTACGGGAGGCGCACGGATTCAACGCCGTGCACGGCCGCATGCCGGCGATCGTCGCCGGCGCCAATGCGGCAAATCGCGACATCATCTACATCGGGATCTCCGGTGACGGCGATTCGCTGTCGATTGGGCTCGGCCAGCTCTGCCATGCGATCCGCCGCAACGTGAACGTCCTCTATATCCTCGAGAACAACGGTGTCTACGGGCTGACGAAGGGACAGTTTTCCGCGTCGGCGGATCCGGGCTCGACCAACAAGAAGGGGGAAGCCAACACGATGGATGCCATCGACGGCTGCCTCCTCGCCCTGACCCTTGGCGCGACCTTCGTCGCGCGCGGTTTTTCGGGCGACAAGGCGCAGCTCGTGCCGATGCTGAAGGCCGGGCTGATGCACAAGGGCTTCGCATTCATCGACGTCATCTCGCCGTGCGTGACCTTCAACGATCACGAGGGCTCGACGAAGAGCTACGCCTACACGCGCGAGAGGAACGTCGAGGTCGTCCAGGCGGATTTCGTGCCCCCCACGACCGCCATCACCGCGGAGTACGATCCCGGAACCGTGCGCAACGTCCTGCTGCACGACGGCAACTGGGTGCGCCTGCGGAAGGTCGCCGAGGATTACGACCCCACCGACCGCGACCAGACTTACGCCTACGTCCGCGAACGTCAGAAGGCGGGGGAGGTCGCCACGGGCCTCTTGTTCATCTCGCCGGATTCGAGCGATCTTCACGAGCAGAGCAACACCGTCGCAACGCCCCTGGTCCAGCTCCAGCACGAGGACCTCTGCCCGGGCAGTGCTGAGTTGGAGAAACTCCAGCGCCGGTTCCGGTGAGGCATGTCTGTGGCAACCGTGCCGGCGAATCGTCCCTGCCGGTGAGCCAGGCCAAAAGGGTGTCGCCACCTCGGTTTTGCGGGAAGGCATTACCGACCGCGTTGCCAGCCTGCTTAGCCCTAATCCGCTGAAATCACAACACTTGACAGAAACACCGGTCGGGACGTACTTTGCCCGTCGCGGTTGTAATCGGTCCACTTTGGAGGAGGCTATTTAATGAGAGGGTTCCTTCGGTATTTCGCGGCCACGCTGGCGTGTGTGCTGCTGACGGCGCTGCCCGCTGCAGCGCAGTTCGACCGAGGTCAAATTTCGGGCGTCGTCAAGGACGCCCAGGGCGGAGTCGTTCCGGGCGTGACGATTGTCGTCACGAACCGGGACACGCAACGGGGCACCACGACGGTGACCGACGCAAGCGGGTTCTACACGGTCCCGAATCTTCCGGGAGGCAAATACGACGTCTCTGGCGAGCTGCAGGGCTTCAAGAAGGCGCTCCGGCAGAACGTGACGCTCGATTCATCGAGCTCGCAGACGCTCAACTTCGCGCTCGAGACGGGCGCCGTCACCGAAGCTGTGACGGTCACCGCTGAGGCCACCCCGCTCCAGACAGACGTCGCAGTCCGCAAGACCGTTGAAGCGAAGGACATCGAGCTCCTGTCGTTCTCAGGCCGCAACCCGATTGGCGTGCCGGCCCTGAAGGCCGGCGTCATCGGCGGCAGCTTTAACAACGCGGGCTTCTCGTCGCTGACGACGGGCGGCTTCAACATCAACGGCAGCCGCTCTGACGAGAACACGATCTATGTGGACGGCGCGGTTGCGGTGCGCACCCGTTCGACAGGAGCGATCGTCGGCGTGCAGAACGTCGACGCCGTGCAGGAGGTGCAGGTCCTCACCGCGAACTACATGCCGGAGTACGGCCGCGCGAGCGGCGGGCAGATCCGGTTCATCACCAAGGGCGGCAGCGCACGGTATTCCGGCAGCACGTCGTTCTTCTATCGCGACGACAAGCTGCAGGCCAACACCTGGGCTCGCAACCGCAGCCCCAACGCGATCGAAAACTCCGGCGCCTCGCCGTTCAATTACAAGCAGTACGGCTATTCGTTCGGCGGCCCGGTTCCCGGCGCGATGTTCAAGGACAAGGCCTTCTTCTTCGCGGCGCAGGAGTGGGTGAACTTCTTTCAGGTCCAGACCAACACCGCGACCGTGCCGACCGCGTTGATGCGGACCGGCGATTTCAGCGAGCTCCTGAATCCGAGCAGCGGCTTTTACGGCGCCGCCCAGATCATCAGGGACCCGCAGACCGGCCAGCCGTTTCCGGGCAATATCATCCCGCCTGGAAGTCTGTCAGCCAACGGGATTGCCCTCATGAACTTGTACCCGCTGCCGACTCCCGGGTATCGGTCGGGCACGAGCAACGCGATCTTCAACAGCGAGAACCCGCAGGATCAGCGGAAAGACAACATCCGTCTTGACTACCGGCTCAACGACAGGAACCAGGTCACGTACCGCTATTCGCGATACGGCTGGAAGGCAGTCGACGCGTTCCGCGGCACGTTCCCCTTCGCACGCACGGACTGGAACCGGCCCAACTCGACGCAGAACCTGAACTGGACGAGCACGATTACGCCGACCCTCATCAACGAGTTCAGCTACTCCCACTCCCTCGACCAGGTGTTCATCGGGGTGTTCAAGGAGTCGGGTCTGTACAAACGGAGCCGCACGGGGATCAACTACCCGTACATCTTTCCAGCGAACAAGGAAATCGACGACAAGATTCCGACCGTCAATATCGATGTCTTCAGCGGGTTCGACGGTGGTCCATACCCGTCATCGTCACAGGGTCCGATTCACCTGGTGTCGAACGCAACGACGTTTGTCACCGGGCGTCACACGCTCAAGGGCGGCGTGGCGATCGAGTACTCCGGCGAGGACGACTTCGATCAGATCAACGTCAGCGCCATTCCTGGGGGCACCAACAATCAGAACGGGCAATTCGCCTTCCGGGACAGCTCCACCGCCAGAAGCGGGCTGGGCATTTCCGACATGGCGCTTGGGGTGTTCACCGACTACGCCGAGCTCGGACAGCGCGCATTCACCAAGTGGCGTTCGCTGGCGACCGACATCTTCGTCCAGGATTCCTGGAAGCCGCGCAGCAACGTGACGATTGAAGGCGGCATCCGGTGGGCGATCTGGCCGCCGTGGCATTCGCAGACGAACAACATTGCCAACTTCGATCCTCGGTTCTACAACACGGCAACCCAGGCGATCATCAATCCGTCGACGGGCCGTCTGATCGGGGGCGATCGCTACAACGGTATCGTGCTTCCGGGAAGCGGTTTCATCGGCGATGCCAAGGATCTCGTCGTGGCGCAGGATCCGAGAGTCCTGGCGCTGTTCCGCGGCGAGCCGCGCGGCTTCTCGCAGACGCACTACAACGCGATCGAGCCGCGGCTGGGCATATCGTACCAGCTCAACAAACAGACGATCGCCCGCGCGAGCGGTGGCATCTTCCACAATCGCGTCACCCTCAACGACTCGACGCTGCTCGGCGGCAACCCACCGTTCCAGCCGATGGTCACGGTGTCCAACGGCAGCGTGGACAACCCTGGCGGCGTCGGAGGCGCATCCGATCTCCCGTTCGGCATTCAGGGCCAGGATGTCGTGTTCAAACATCCGACGTCGTATCTGTGGTCCGCAGGCGTGCAGCGTGAGGTGCCGCTCGGTTTTGTCGTGGACGTGACCTACGTCGGCCGTCGCGGCCTGTACCTGCAGCGGGAGCGCAACATCAACCAGTTGGTGGCAGGCACGACCCAGGCGAACCCCGGCGTCAACATCGCCGCCCTGCGTCCCTACAAGGGCTACGGTGCGATTCGTCTGAGCGAGAATGCCGGCTATTCGAAGTACAACAGCCTGCAGCTCAGCGCAGACCGTCGCTACACTAAAGGGCTGAAGGTCGGCGCGGCCTACACGCTCGGCTATTCAGAGGACAACGCCAGCGACAAGCGCGACCGCCTCTGGAACACCTACGACGACACGATCTTCTGGGGACCCTCGAGCTTCGACCGCAAGCACGTGCTGTCGGTCTACTACATCTACGACCTGCCGTTCTGGCGCGAGGGCGGTTCGGTGATGAAGAGTGCGTTTGGCGGCTGGCAGATCTCTGGAGCCACCTTCATGCGCTCGGGCACCCCGTTCTCGATCACACGGACCAACGACATCGCCGGAGTCGGTGAAGGGTCGAACGGCCAGCCGGTGGATCTCGTCGGCGACGTCAATGCCAACAGCAACGGCAAGTTCTCCGGAGGTGTGGTGTCCGGAGTTGCCACCGATCAGAACTTTAGGTTCAACCCGGCCGCGTTCGCGAACCCGGCCGCGGGCAGGTTCGGCAATGCCCCGCGCAACCTCCTTCGGAATCCCGGGGACCAGCAGTGGGACATTGCGCTCTTCAAGAACTTCGCAATGGGCGGGAGCAGGAAGGTCCAGTTCCGCACTGAGGTGTTCAACTTTCCGAATCATCCGAACCTGAACGGCCCGAACACCGATATCACCAACGCGAACTTCGGGCGGAGTATCTCGAAGGACGGCAACAGGCGGGACATTCAGCTCGCGCTGAGGTTCCTCTTCTAAGCCACTGAGGAACACGGACTAACACGGAAGAAGAGCTAATCCTTCTTCGTGTAAATTGGAGCCCGGCGTGGATCAGTCCACGCCGGGCTTTTTTTGGAGGCGTTGATGATTCGTCGCTTTGGGTCGTGCGCCGTGCAATGGGCCCTTGCGGCCGCCCTGGTTTCGATGCCATTCGCGATGCGTGCGGCGCCGCAGCAGCCATCGGCTCGGGCCCACACCGGCCAGACGGCGCTCGATCGGTACGTCGCCGCCCCCGACTCCAGCTTCGCCTGGAAGGTCCTGCGCGATCTGCCGGCCGAAGGGGTTACGGCGACGCTCCTGGAGATGACGTCCCAGCGCTGGCTGACCGAGCAGGAGGTCGAGCGGCCGCTGTGGACCCACTGGCTCACCGTTATCCGCCCTGCGAAGGTGACGAGCGACGCGGCGCTTCTCTTCATCACCGGCGGCAGCAGCGAGCGCCCGGCGCCGGCGCGCCCGCCGGCGTGGCTGGTGGAAGCCGCGCAGACCACCGGCACGGTGACGGCCGAGCTTCGACTCGTGCCGAACCAGCCCATGGTATTCAAGGACGATCCGGCGCGCATGCCGCGCTCCGAGGACGACTTCATCGCGTACACCTGGAACAAATACCTGCGCACCGGTGACGAGAAATGGCCCGCGCGGCTGCCGATGACGAAGAGCGCGGTCCGCGCCATGGACGCGGTCAGCGCCTTTGCCGCATCGGCCGAAGGCGGGACGACCCGGGTCGCGCGCTTCGTGGTCACGGGCGCATCGAAGCGCGGCTGGACGACGTGGACGACTGCGGCAGTTGATCAGCGCGTCATTGCGATCGCTCCGGCCGTCATCGACATGCTCAACGTCGAGCCGTCGTTTATCCATCACTACCGCGCCTACGGCGCATGGTCCGACGCCGTGAAGGACTACGTGCAGCAGGGCATCATGGACTGGATGGGAACGCCTCAGTTCCGCGCGCTGATGAAGATCGAGGAGCCGTACGAATACCGCGATCGGTTGACGATGCCGAAGTTTCTGCTGAACGCGTCGGGCGATCAATTCTTCCTGCCCGACTCCTCGCGCTTTTACTTCGACGACCTTCAGGGCGAAAAGCATCTGCGGTACGTGCCGAATGCCTCGCACTCGCTCGAGAAGACCGATGCGCTCGAGAATATCCAGGCGTTCTACATGTCGATCGTCAAGGAGACTCCACGTCCCCAGATCAAGTGGACCTTCGAGCGCGACGGGTCGATCAAGGTGGTCGCCAGGGACCGGCCGGACGCGGTGCTGATGTGGCAGGCGACGAACCCGGCGGCGCGGAATTTTCGGCAGGACGCCATTGGCGATGCATACCAGAGTACGCCGCTGACGCCCAGCGGTCCGAACACCTGGGTCGCGCGTGTCCAGACCCCTGTGAAAGGGTGGACGGCGTTCTTCGTCGAGATGACGTTCCCCACCGGAGGAAAATATCCGTTCAAGGAAACGACTGCCATCCGGGTGCTTCCCGATACGTTGCCGTACGGCGCCCCCAAGCCGCAGCATCCCTCGACGTCAGAGCGGCGATCGCGCTAACGGCTGCCTCTCGCGCACGGAGCAGATCATCTCGCGCAGAGAACGCAGAGGTCGCAGAGAAGATCCTCTCACGCCGAGTCGCCAAGGCCGCCGAAGACCGATCGATACCTGCCGAGTCGGTTCCGCCGACCCGCGCTTCGCGCGGCAGGAGGTCACGAGATCCCAGAAACAAGCAGCACATGACCTCTCTGCTGTTTGTTTCTGGGATCTCGCGACCTCCTGTTGGCCGGCCGAAGGCCGGCGTCGGCGGAACACACTGTGGCAGGGTGTCTTCTCGGCGCTCTCAGCGATCTCTGCGCGAGTACGTGACTTGCAACCGGAGTGTCTATTTGAATAATGGCAGGGTCTCCCGTTCCCTCTGTCCGCCCCTGTGCCATATACTCGGGCGCGGGGGTGTGACTGGATCGAAGTGCTCAGCGCGTGATCGCCGCCGTGGCGGCCGCGGCCCGCAGGCGGCGCGCACGCGAAACAAGCCGTCTCCTGTGGCGGGTTGCGCCGATCGTGTCGGCAACAGGGCTCATCGTGGCTGCGTTCGTGAGATGGAGGAACGCGTCTGCGGTCATTCCGCCGGTCTTGCTGGTCCTCGCCGCAGCGGCGTGGATCGCGTACGCGTATCTGCAGCGGTATCGCGTGCGCGTCTCAGATGCGACGGCTGCCGCGATTGACGACGACGCGCACCTCGGCGGTGAACTGCGAAGCGCGGCCTGGTTTGCGGCTCGCGGCACGACCGACCCCTGGGCAGGTTTCCATCTCGAGCGGGCGGCCGATCACCTCGAGTCCATTGATTTCGCCCGACTGTACCCGCCCGTTCGCGCACGTCGCGCACGCGTGGCGACGGGCGTGATGGTCGCGCTCGCATTGCTCCTCGTGGCGACGTTCCCCGAGCGCCCTCGCGCCGTCGCGGCGACGCGGGTCGCGCCTTCCGAGACGGCCCCGCGGAAGGTGCCGCCAGTCGCGCTCGAGGGTGTGCCTGCGGAATTGCCTCAGGAGCTCGAAGACCTCCTCGCGGCCATTGAAAACGGCACGTTGCCAGCCGGGAGTGCCGCGGACGCCGCGCTGCGGAATACGCTCACCCACCTCCAGGCGTTGAAGGATCCGCAGGCGCTCGCGGCGCTGGCCCGTGCCATGGCCGCCGATCGATCGCGGGCCGACGACGGCGCGAAGATGAAAGAGCTTGCGGATCGGGCAAAGCGGGATGCGTCGATGACGCCGCCATCAGACATCCGGGACGCGCTCCAGCAACTGTCGAAGAAGCTGTCGGATCCGGAGCGCGAGATGGATTCCGCCGGATTCGAGAAGAGCGACGAGGCCCAACCACAGGCCGGCGCCGACCTTGCCGGCCCGCCCCCGCAGTCGTCACGCGATGCCAGCGCGATTGCGTCGCTCGGAATGGTCGCGTTGTCCAAGCAGGAAGCTTCAGATCCGAACGCGCCTCCCGGAGCGGGCGCCGGCGGCGCATCATCGTCGCCGGGTCCAGGCGGCACGATGGCCGGGATTTCCAAGGCCTTGCGCCATGAGATCATCGAGGCGAATGAGGACGACGTGAGCGGCGACGTGCACACGGCCGAGCGCCGGCAAACGGAGCGCGGGAAAGCGGCCGCGACGTTCACGGGAAGCGCCTCCGGAACGTTCGATGCCACGCGGGCGTCAGCTCCGCCGCCGGTGCCGGAAACGCGCCGCGCGGGGATTCAGACATACTTCAGCCGTAAACAATGACAGCCACCGCCGTTGCGCAATCCATCGATCAGTTTCGCGACCGGTTCAGCCGTATCACTCAGGAAGTTGCGCGGCGGATCGTCGGCCATGAGGAAATCGTCAACGGAACGGTGACGAGTCTCCTTGCGGGCGGGCACGTGCTGCTCGAAGGAATTCCAGGGGTGGGGAAGACCAGTCTCGTGCACACGCTCGCCGACGCGCTGCATCTCACGTTCTCGCGCATACAATTCACGCCCGACCTGATGCCAGCCGACATCGTCGGGACCAATATCGTGCAGGAGCACTCGCACGGTGGAACCTTCTTCGAGTTCCAGCCGGGTCCGATTTTCGCCAACGTGGTGCTGGCCGACGAGATCAACCGCGCCACGCCGAAAACGCAGTCGGCGCTGCTCGAAGCGATGCAGGACGTGAGCGTGTCGGTGGGCAAGACGACGTACCCGCTCGAGCAGCCGTTTCTGGTGATGGCGACCCAGAACCCCATCGAGATGGAAGGCACGTATCCCTTGCCGGAGGCGCAGCTCGATCGGTTCTTCTTCAAGCTGAAGGTCACGTATCCCAGCGAATCGGCCATGCACGAAATCCTGGACCGGACGACGCGCGAGACGGATCGGACCGTCACGCGCGTGGTGGACGGTCCGGAGATCATGGACATGCGCCGTATCGCCCGGTCAGTGCCGATCGCGCGGCCCGTGCAGGCCTACGCGATCCGGTTGACCCTGGGGTCCCATCCGGGATCGCCGTATGCGACGCCGCTCGTGACGCGCTACGTTCGCTACGGCGCAAGCCCGCGCGCGGCCCAGGCACTCGTGCTTGCCGGAAAGATCCAGGCGATCAACCACGGTCAGGCGTTCGTTTCGATCGACGATATTCGCTCCGCAGCCCTGCCGGCGCTGCGTCATCGGATTCTCCTCAACTTCGAAGGCGAAGCCGACGAGGTGAACACGGATACGATTGTGACCGAGCTCCTTTCGACCGTGGCAACGGAATAGTTTCTGCCAGGTCGCAGGCTGGCAGCTGGCAACTGGAAACTGGCAACTGGAAACCCCGGCCCGAATGCCCCTCCGTTTCGAAAACGATTTCCTGAAAAAGCTCGAGTACTTGCACGTGGTTTCCAAGCGTGCGCTTGCGGGACAGAACCGTGCGGACCGGTTATCGCCGAAGCGAGGACGAGGGCTGGAGTTCGCCGATCATCGACCCTACACCCCGGGTGACGACTACCGGCACATCGACTGGAAGGCCTACAAGCGTCTCAACCGGCTCCTGCTCCGGCTGTTCGACGAAGAGCGGGATCTGTCAATCTACGTGATGCTCGATGTCAGCCGCTCGATGGCGGAACCGGCGAAGTTCGACATGGCCAGGCGGATTGCCGCGGCCTTGTGTTACATCGGCCTGGTCCATCTGGATCGGTTGACGATTGTGCCATTCGGCCGGGGCCTCGGCCACGAATCGTCACCAGGACGAGGGAAGGGACGGATCTTCCGCGTGTTCGATGCGCTCGAACGGCTCGAAGCGTCAGGGCCTACCGACCTGCGCGAGTCCTGCAAGGTGTTCGCATCACGCCCACGTCAGCTCGGGCTCGTCGTGATGATTTCGGACTTTCTCGACCCCGGGCCGCCTTCGCCAATGGCTGCGGCGGGCTCCCGCCGTAGCTCAACTGAAGGGAATTCGCGAGCGAAGGCGGAAGGGTACCAGGCCGGACTCAAGATCCTACGCACGCTCGGCCACGATGTGTTTGCCGTGCACGTAACGTCGGAGCGGGACCGCGATCCGGGGGTGCTCGGCACAGTCCGCTTCGTCGACGTCGAGACGGGCGAGGTGCGCGAGGTAGACGTCACGCCGCGGCTTGCGACCGCCTACATCCAGGCCTCAAAGGCGCACGGTGAGGCGCTGGAGCATTTCTGCGGACGCTACGACATCGGCTACGTGCGGGCGGAGGCGGAGCGGCCCTTTGAAGACGTCATTCTGCGGACCTTCCGCCAGGGACGGTTTCTCGCATGACGTTTGCCGGGATGGCGACGTGGCAGGCCTGGGCGCTTCTTGCCGGCGCGGGCGCGCTGGCCGCCGGCTTGTTTTTCATCAAGCTGCGCCCGCCGCGCATTCTCGTGCCCTCGCTGTCGTTGTGGCAGCGAGTGCTCGATGCCTCACCGGATATCACGCGGTGGGAGCGCATACGCCGGGCGGTGTCACTGCTCGTCACCGTAGCGATTGCCGCCATGCTGGCGATGGCGGTTGCCCGGCCTTCACGCGCGGCCGGGCCTGGCGCCGGTGCGCGCGGCCGGATGCTGGTGGTGATCGACTCTTCGTGGTCGATGCTGGCGAAGACGCGCGGCGGTGAAACGCGGTGGGACCGCGCGCGTGCGGAAGCGCGGCGACTTGCGGCGTCGAATGACGAGGTGGCGCTTGCCACGACGGCCGATGGCCTTGTCGAAGGGCCTACCGACGATACCGTGCTCATCGAATCGGCATTGGCGAGGCTGACGCCCTCGGTCTCGGATGCCTCCTCATCGTCGTCGTCCTGGCCCGTGATCTCCGGGATGGACTCGGTCCATTTCATTACCGACGGCGCCGTTGCCCGCTCGCTCGATCGATCCGTGGTCGTGCACTCCGTGTTCGAGCCGGTTGCCAACGTTGCCATCACGGCCTTCGACGTTCGGCCCTCGCTCGGGCCCGATCGGCGGGGACCCGGTTCGCAGATTGCCGAGGGCTACCTTGAAGTCGCAAATTTTGCGCCCGCGGCGCAGCAGGTTCATATCGTCCTGACGCGCGGAAACGTCACGATCGGCGATAGCCACATCGACATGGCGGCAGGCGAGGCGTATCGGCAGGTTATCCCGCTCACGCGGCAGGGAGACCCGTCGCTGCGGGCGCACGTGGAGGCATCGCAGAACGCGCTTGGCGTGGACGACGACGGTTTTGCGTGGATCGGGCGCGCGCAACGGTTGTCGGTCGTGGTCGTTGGAGAGCGCACCGAGTGGCTGCGGCGTCTGCTCGCGCCGGATGCCGATGTGCGCGCAACGTTCGTCACGCCTCAGGCGTATCGAGACGGACGCGAAGATGTGACGATCTTCGATCGTTGGGCGCCGGCGAGCCCGCCACCGCGACCCGCGCTCTACTTTGCGCCGCCCCCGGAGACGCCCTGGCTGTCGGGCTCGTCCGGTGTGGCCGCCGAGGAGGAAAGGCGCCCGCGATGGGAGAACGCTGGATCGCACCCCGTGCTTCGGGGAGTCGATCCGCTGACGATCCGGATCGACAAGGCGCGCGGGTATTCGTCGCCGCTGCTCATTGCGGCGGCGCGGTCGGCGCGTGGAACCCCACTCGTCTCCGTCAGCGAAACTGCTGAACGCCGATTCGTCGTCGTGGGTTTCGGGCCATCGGAATCAAACCTCGCGTCGGCGCCCGGGTTTCCTGTTCTTGCCGGCAACGCTCTCGCGTGGCTGGCACATCCGGAGTCACAGGCACATTCGCTCCGCCCGGGCCTCGCGTCGTTCAGCGAGGTGACGACGAACGTGAGTGGGCCTCGCGGAGAATCGCTGCCGCTGACCCGCGTGGGCGGCGCGGCCGTCGGGATCCTTCGAACGCCCGGACTGTATGTGGCCGAAGGGGGAGGGACGCGAAGCACGTTTGCGATGAACATGGCGGACCCCCAGCGATCGAATGTCGCGCACTCCACCCTCGCCTCAGGAGCGAACACGGCCTCCGCGCAGGGATTTCCGGACCCCTCCTGGTGGATAGGCTGCGCGATAGCGGCGTTCGTGCTCGCGCTTGTCGAGTGGTGGACATGGCAGCGCCGCCTCACGGTCTGATGTCGTGGTGAGCTGGGTTGCGCCGGGCGCGTTGTGGTTGTTGGCGGGCGTGCCGCTCGTCTGGCTTGCGCACCTGCTCGCGCGCACGAGCTTCAACCCGCGCCAGCGACGTCTCCAGGCGGCCGTACGGTCGCTGCTGCTTGCCGCGCTGGCGCTCGCGCTGGCCCGCCCCGTGCTCTCCACGAGCTCGCCGCGTCAGTCCATCGTCTACGTCGTCGACGTCTCGCACAGCATCTCGAGCCGCGCGATCGAGGAAGCCGCGCGGCGGATCGATGAGCTCAACGCCGGACTCCGTCCGAGCCATTGGCGCATCGTGGCCTTCGGCGCAACCTCGGCAACACTCGACAATACCGCGGCACTACGGCGACTGGCGCAGATCGACACCTCTGAAGCCAATCAGTCAATCGATCGTACTGGATCGGATCTCGAACGGGCGCTTGGCGCGGCGCGCGCACAACTGGCGCCGGATTCCACGCCGCGAATCGTGCTGTTCACGGACGGCCGGCCAACGATGGGAGATGTTCGTGCGGCGGTCCTGCGTCTGGCGGCTGCCCACGTTCCGATATTCGTCGAGCCGATGTCCGTGCGGTCGCTGGGCGACACGTGGGTCGACCGGATAGATCTGCCGGAGCGGATGGCGGCGGGCGCGGCGTTCACGGCTGTCGTCGCGGTGGGTGCGCAGCGCGGCGCGGCCGCCACCGTCGAGCTTCGCTCGGAGGGGGCCGTTCTTGCGAGCCGGCACCTCACGATCCCGTCCGGCCTCACCGCCGTCGCGCTCGAGGCACGCATCGACGAGCCGGGCAGCCACGTCTTTCAGGCGTCGATTTCAGTCGCCGGCGATCCGCTGATGGCCAACAACACGCTCGAGCGTGCGGCGCGGGCGGATCCTCGAGGGCGTGTGTTGTATATCGAGGGAACGCCCGCGAGCGCGCGATATCTTGCCGGTGCGCTCAAGGGCGGCGGCTTTGACGTCGCCGTCAGGCCGCCATCAGGACTCCCAGCGAGCGCGGCCGCGCTCGATCCGTGGGACGTCGTGATCATCAGCGACGTCGCGCGCGCCGCTCTCCCGAACGGATCCATAGCCGCGCTGACTGAATGGGTCGAGAAACTCGGGGGAGGGCTCCTGGTGGCGGGCGGGGAATCCGTGTTCGGCGAGGGCGGTTACCAGAAAACTGCGATCGAACGGATTACGCCCGTGACCTTCGAACGACGCGACGAGCCGGACGTGGCGCTGGTTCTGGTTCTCGATCGATCGTGGAGCATGGCAGGGCCGTCCATCGATCTGTGCAAGGCAGCGGCGCAAGCGGCCGTCGATGTCATGACGGACAAGCAGGCGGTCGGTGTCATTACGTTCAACGATCAGTACGACTGGAACGTGCCGCTCGGCACCGTCGGACAGAATCGCGCGACCATCCGGGAAAGGATTGCCGCCATCTCGCCTTCCGGTCCCACGCGAATCTTTCCCGCGCTCGAGCAGGCGTATCTGGCGCTCCGCGCCGCAAAGGCGCGCGCGAAGCACGTCGTCGTATTGTCAGACGGTCGATCGCTCCCAGACGATCACGAGACGCTCGTACGGAAGATGTCGGCCGCGCATATTACGGTGTCGTCGGTTGCCGTCGGGCCAGCGGCGGACCGCGAGCTGCTGCACAACATCGCGGTCTGGGGCAAGGGACGGGACTATTCCGTGCAGAACGCGAGAGAGCTGCCGGAGGTCTTCGTCAAGGAAGCAAAGAACGCCGCCACCCCATCATTCGATGAAAAAGACATCACGCCGATTGTGAAAGCTTCTGCGTTTCTTGGCGCCGTGGACGTCGCGCGCGCGCCGCACCTCAAAGGCGTGACCGCCACGGTGATCAAGGACGCCGCGCTGGAAGTGCTCTCCACCGATGAGGGCGATCCGTTACTGGCATTCTGGCCCGTGGGGCTCGGGCGGACCGCGGTCTTCACGTCCGATGTCAAAGATCGATGGGCGGCCGGCTGGATCAAGTGGCGCGGCTATGGTCCGTTCTTCTCGGCGGTCGTGCACGCCGTCGAGCGACAGAGGCCGCGGCTGCTCGATCTGGATGCGGTGCCTGGTCAGATTGACAACGGCACGCGGCCTGTTGCCGTTTCACTCGAGGCTCGGGACGCGAATGGTGGATACCGCGAATTGCTCCGGCCGTCCGTCGGCATCGTCGCCGGTGAGAGTTCCGCCAACGTTCCGCTTCGACAGGTTGCGCCTGGCCGCTACGAAGCATCCGTGCTCGCGGATGCCTCGCGCATGGTCACGATCACAACGGCGGATGCCAACGGCACAACGATCTCCCGCGTCGTTGCTGCCGACCGAGCGGCGGAGTACCGGTTTCGCCCCGCGGATGCTGCGCTGCTGAAGTCGTTGGCTTCGGCCACCGGCGGCAGCTGGACACCGGCGGTATCGGCTCTGAGGGCCGCGCCAACCGATCGCCACAGCCAACGCCGGCCTCTGTGGCCTGCCCTGACGATGGGCGCGCTCGGCCTGTGGTTCATCGATTTGCTGCTGCGCCGCGTGCGCGTGCTCGAACCACGCGTCGCGCCACAGACGCACACGGAAGATCACGTGCGACAGATGCACAGAGAAGAACACGGATAGATGCGCCCTGCGCCCCCGACGCCGCAGCGCCGACTTGAGTGACGTGGCGGATTCGATGACAGGCCGCGGACGACGCGCCCTCTTTTGTCCGTGTTTGTCCGTGTGCTTCCGTGGCATGAGATATCCTCAGCCGGCACCGTAATAGGAGGAATCATGCACCCTTCGACTTCGCTCCGGGCGGGTCCCCCCCTGACCCGCCGGGACTTTCTGGAACGCGCCGCGCTGACGAGCGCCGTGCTGGCATGGGCGGCGCGACCGGCCGCAGCCGCCGGCACCATGTTTGTCTCGCTGAATGGCGCCGTGACCCGCGGCGTCAGTGGGTTCGACAGGGCGCGTCTCGCGGCCAAGCTCGGGTACGGGGGCGTCGATTGGGATCTGGGTCCGGCGAAAGCAGCGGGCCTCGAAGCCACGAAGGCGCTGTTTGCCGAGCTCAAGATCAAGCCGACGATCACGAATTTTCCGATGGCGAGACCGTTTCCCTTTGCCGGCGAGCAGGGCGCTTTTCAGCAGGCTCTCACAACGTTCGCTGAGGATGCCCCATTTGTCGCGGGCATCGGATGTCAGAAGATGATGGTCGTGATGTCTCCGACTGGCCCACTCCCAAAGGAGGAGCAACGCAAGGTCGTAAGAGATCGGCTGTCGGCAATCTCCGAGGTGCTTCAGCGGTCGAACCTTCGGCTGGGCCTCGAGTTTCTTGGCGTGCAGCAGTTTCGAGCAGGTCGCGAAGGCGGACCGCCCCCTAACCCGTTCATCTGGACGCTTCCAGAAACCGTCGCGCTCGCCAAGGACTGCGGAGCGAACATTGGCGTCGTCCTCGACGTGTGGCACTGGCATCATTCGGGAGGCACGACCGCCGATATCCTTCCAGTGGAGAAGGCGCGGATCGTTCACATCCACGTCTCCGACGCGAAAGCCCAGCCGCCGGAGGAGGTTCGCGACAATCAACGCCTCATGCCCGGGGAAGGGGTGATCGATCTCGTCGGATTCTTCCAGGCATTGAAGAAGATCGGCTACGACGACGGTGTCAGCCCGGAACCGCTGGGCCGCGTGCCTGCCGAAATGTCGCCGGAAGAGGGCGCGAAGCTGGCGCTCGACACGACGCTGGCAGTCATGAAGAAGGCAGGCGTCGTGTGACTCGGGACCGTATGCAACGTCGGCACGCAGGCGGATCTGGAGAAGACCCGAGGCCTTCGGATCTCCTCCAGCGAATTTGCCGCCGATCTCAGTTCTTCGTGATCGTCAACCCCGACACCGTCGCGTCGGTGTTGTGCGCGAAGCGGATCCCGTAGACACCATCCGTCGACTTCAGTTTGCCGGCTGTCACGAGCGCGGCCTTGTCGTACGTGCCGACGACGGTGCCGTTGACCGAGCAGTCGACCTTGTCGCCCTTGACCGACATCGCAATCTCCTGCGTCACGGGCTGGTCCTTGCCTGCCGCCTTGTGCACCGCGTCATTTGGCTCACCGCGCCCATTCATCTGAAATGGCGCGGGGCCGAAGCCGCGAACGATGAACGTGCCGCTCCCGTAAGCTGCGCAGTACAGATAGCTCTCCTGCGGCGTGCCGAGATCGTTGCCCGCGATCACGATGCCGTACGGGTGGGGATGATTGTTCAGATTCATGTACTTCGGCTCGGTGAAGGTGGCCTTCACCGTGTAGTTGCCCGTGGCCTGGTTGGCCGGGTTCCAATAGGTCACGGCCGGACCCGTGACAACGTGCAGATCCTTGCCCTCATGAGAGAGCTTCGCATCGTTGATGGTCTGTCCCTGCTTTTCGGCCGCCGGATCGACCTTGCCCGTCCATCCCGGGACGGAGACGCCCCCGCCGGCGACGCTGCGGTTGGTTTCCTGCGGCGCCTGCGCGGCAGGTGCCTGTGCGGCGGGTGCGAGCGGAACGAGCGTAGCAATAGCCATTGCGAGTGCGGAACCATAGACCAGACGCATGTTCTGTCCTTTCCTGTTGACGGCCGTCAGCGGGCCGGATGGCGAGTATACGACGAGCGGCGACGTCGGTGATAGCCGCCGCTGAGATAACGAAGGTCGCGGAGGAAGCAGAGTGATTTCACCACAGAGGCAACGGAGTAAACAGAGGAAAATTATTGTTCTCTGCTAACTCTGCTTACTCTGTGGTGAAATACTCCGTTATCTCAATTGCCTCCATTACTTCTCAAGCGACCAATCTATGCCAATATCGCGCCGGGATTTCCTTCACGTCACAACCGGCGCGGGCGCGTTCGGAGCGCTCGGGTCCTCGTTCGTCCCCGCGCGTGACGCCTTGACGTACGCCGCGCAACCGCCGGTCCCCGGCGCAGGGTGGTTCGACACGCCGATGCGGTGGGTCCAGCTGACGCTCGTCGAGAATGACCCGGGACGCTTCGATCCGCGCTTCTGGCTCGACTACTTTCGTCGTCTGCACGCCGATGCCGCGACGCTCAGCGCCGGTGGCATTGTCGCGTACTATCCGACCGACGTGCCGCTGCATCATCGCAGCGCCTTTCTCGGAGAGACCGACCCATTCGGGACGCTCGTCGCGGGATGCCGAGAGATGAAGATGCGGGTCGTGGCCCGGACCGATCCCCACGCCGCGCGCGAGGAGGTGCGCGTCGCGCACCCGGACTGGATCGCCCGCACGAGCGACGGCGAGCCCAGAAAACACTGGGCCAATCCGGATCTGTGGGTCACCTGCGCGCTTGGCCCCTACAACTTCGAATTCATGGACCAGGTCCATCGTGAGATTGTCACGAAGTACAAGGTCGACGGCATTTTCTCCAACCGCTGGGCGCCGCAGGGTGGGAACTGCTACTGCGTTCACTGCCAGAAGAATTTCAGGGACGCGACCGGCATGGACTTGCCGCGCACCAGCGATCGCCGGGATCCGGCGCGTCGTGCATTCGTCGCGTGGCGCAAGGCGCGGCTGACGGAATTGTGGAAGCGCTGGGATGCGACCGTGCGCGCTGCCAACCCCGACGCGAGCTTCATTCCCAACGGACCGCCCGACCTCAAAACGGCCGGCGAGCTTGCCGCGATTCAGTTCACCGACAACCAGGCGCGCCGCGGCGTGACGCCCCCGTGGAACAACGGCCGGCGCGCGAAAGAATACCGGTCGGTCATGGGCCGCCGTCCCATCGGTGGGATCTTCAGCGTGGGCCTCGAGGAGGCGTACCGCTGGAAGGATTCGGTGCAGAGCGAACCGGAGATCCGGCTTTGGGTCGCCCAGGGCACGGCCAACGGCATGCGGCCCTGGGTGACGAAGTTCTCGGGCGTCCTGTATGACCGGCGGTGGTTGCCGATGATCGAACGCATCTACGAGTGGCACTACGCGCACGAACGATATCTGCGCAACGAGTCCCCGCTCGCGCGGGTGGCGCTACTTTATTCCGAACAGACAGCCGCCGAGCATCCGGGCGTCGCGCAGGGCGATCGCGCCGAGGATCACGTGCTCGGCATGTACCACGCGCTCGTCGAATCGCGGGTCCCGTTTGAAATGGTCCACGAGGCGGTCCTCACCCCGGATAGGCTCGATCATTTCAAGCTGCTCATCCTCGCCGACGCCGCTGCGCTGTCTGATGCGCAGTGCCGCGCGATCCGCGAGTATGTGGAACGCGGCGGGAGCGTGCTGGCGACGTTTGCCTCCTCGCTGTACGACGAGACTGGCCGGCGCCGCGAGAACTTCGGCCTTGCCGATCTCTTCGGCGTGTCGTTCGGCGGCCGCATCGACGGCCCGATGCAGAATTCCTATCTGAGCCTCGATGGCGACCCGTCGACCGGCGCGCGGCATCCGGTTCTTGCAGGGCTCGAGGACACGCCCCGCATCATCAACGGGGTCTTTCGTCTCGATGTCCGGCCGGCCATTGATTTTCCGTCGCCGCTGACGCTGATTCCGACCTATCCCGACCTCCCGATGGAAGATGTCTATCCGCGGGTCGGGCACACAGCGACCCGCGAGATCTATCTCCGCGATCTCGGCCGCAGCCGCGTGGTGTACATTCCCTGGGACATCGATCGGACATTCTGGGACGTGATGTGCGTCGATCATCTGCGCCTTCTGCGAAATGCGATCGAATGGGCCACGAATGAACCGGCGCCCGCGATCGTCGAGGGGCCGGGCATTCTCGATGTCACGGTGTGGCGCCAGCAGGCCTCGATGACGGTGCATCTCGTCAACCTCACGAACCCGATGATGATGAAGGGACCGCTGCGCGAGGTCGTCCCCGTCGGGCCTCAGCTGGCGCGCATCCGACTCCCTGACGGGCTGCGACCGCGGAAAGTTCAGCTGCTGACCGCAGGCACAACGATCACCCCACGGATGGTGGGGGAGGTGTGCACGGTGACGGTGCCGTCCGTCGACGTGCACGAAGTCATCGCGATTGATTTGTGAGGAGCGATACGTGGAGCGACGAACCTTTCTGACGTCTGTCTTGGGATCCTCGATGCTGGCCACGTTCGCCGCATCGAAAGGGGAGGCGGGCCAGGCCCCGGCGGGTCAGCCGTCGCCGGAGTTCTATGTCTGGCGGCAGTATGTCGTGCGCAACGGGCCGCAGCCTCGCGTCCTCGCGGATTTTCTGCGCACTGCCGCCATTCCGGCGTTGAACCGCTTGGGGCACAAGCCGATTGGCGCGTTCGAAGTGGTCGCGGGCGCCCCGTCGCCGACGGTGTTCCTGCTCACTCCCTGTTCCTCGCTCGACAGCCTGGCGGCGCTTGACGCGGGACTGGACGCCGACGCGGAATACACGCGCGCAGGCGCGCCGTACATCGACGCACCGGCGACCGATGCGCCCTACGTGCGCCAGGAGGTGTCGCTGCTGGCGGCGTTTCCAAAGATGCCGCGGATCGAGGTGCCCGCGGCGACGGCGGCAAAAGGCCCGCGTCTTTTCGAGCTGCGGACTTATGAAAATCCCAGCGAGAAGGCGCAGCGCGCCAAGATCCGGATGTTCAGCGACATGGGAGAGATCGAGATCTTCCGCCGCTCGGGCCTGACGCCGGTGTTCTTTTCGCGCACGATTGTCGGACCCCACATACCCAACATTACGTATATGCTGGTGCACGAGAACACGGCGGGGCGGGAGAAGAGCTGGGACAACTTCCGGAACGATCCCGAGTGGAAGAAGCTCGCATCAACGCCCGGCTACAGCGACGCCGAGATCGTGTCGAACATCACGACCGTGCTGCTGCGGCCCGCGGCGTATTCGCAAATCTAGCGACTGGCGGCTAGCGGCTAGAGACTGGCGGTACGAGAGAGAAGAATGGGAGCGCGCTCCGTTTCTCTCTTCCTCCTGTGTGGTTTCTCGCTAACCGCTAACCGCCAGGCGCGAGCCGCGATTACGTAGACGACGGAATGTCGAACCCCTTCCGGTATTGCCGAGTCAGCAGTGCGTCGGCCTTCTTGTCGTCGACGAACGCTTCCTTCTTGCCGTCGAACACAAGCCCGTGCCCGACAAGGTACGAGATGTTGCCGAGGTGCGGCAGCGTCGATGTGTAATGTCCTTCGAGCACGTCGCAGGCGAGCGTCTTCGGATCGCCCGAGCGTACCGCGTCGACGAAGTTCTGGTAATGCGCGAACCCCTCGGAGGAAGGCGCTGGCCCCGCGGGCGGATGCGCCTCGTAGTCGGCGCCGGGGCCTTTCTCGTTCTTCGGTCCCAGGTGCGACTGCCATGCGCTGCCGTTGCCGTCTATCCAGACCCAGCCTTTGGAGCCATAGAACAGGTTCCCGACGCGCTGCGTGCCTTCATCGTTCGTGAATTCGCCGCGCGTGGCGAATTCGAGGATCGTGCCGTCGGCGTACTCGAAGAGCGACGTCTGTGTGTCGGGCGTTTCCTGTGACGATTCGGCGCCGAAGTACCCGCCCACGGATCGAATCTTGACCGGGTGCTCCTGCTTCTTCAGGCCCCAGCGTGCGATGTCGAACTGGTGCGGACCCTGGTTGCCGCTGTCGCCGTTGCCGTAATCCCAGTGCCAGTGCCAGTTGTAGTGAAAGCGGTTCCGATTGAAGGGGCGTTTCTCGGCGGGTCCGAGCCACATGTCGTAATCGACCTTCGAGAGGTACTGCTGATCGTAAGCCGGTTCGGGCGTCGTCGAGGTCACAGTCAGCGAGTATTTTTCACCCGGCGCCATCGGTCCGTCGGGGTACTTGCCGATCGCCGGCCGCGGCTTGAAGCACAGGCCGCGCGCCATGTAGATCTTCCCGATGCCCCCGTCGTGCAGGAACTTGATCGCTTCGATCACGGCTGGACGGCTGCGGTTCATCGTGCCGATCTGGACGGCCTTGTTGTAGCGCGTGGCCGCCTCGACCATCTTCCGTCCTTCCCAGACGGTGTGCGACGACGGCTTCTCGACATACACGTGCTTGCCGGCCTGCAGCGCCCAGATCGTCGCGAGCGCGTGCCAGTGATTCGGCGTGGCGATCACGACCGCGTCGATGTCCTTGTCGTCGAGAACGCGACGAAGATCCTGGACGAAGCCAGGCTTGAAGGTCGTCACATCCGACAGGCGCGAATCATTGATGCGCTCGGGCGCGAGATTCGCGTCGATGTCACACAGCGTCTTGATCTCGACGTTCGGCACTCGCGCGAACCCGCGCTTCAACGCGTTCCCCTGCCCTCGGATGCCGATGCTGGCGGTCACGACGCGATCGTTCGCGCCGAGAATCCTGTTGCCGACGTGCGGCGCCGCGTCCGCGCGCGCCGTCAACAACTCCGCGCCGACCGCCACGCCCGCTGCCGCGGCCCCAAGCCGCGCCGCAAAGTCGCGACGCGAGATGCCGTCCTTGTCGTTCGAATGACCCGCCATTCTGAGTCTCCTGTTGATAGTCGTCACCGGGCCGCCAGGCGGCAGCCTGGACGCGTACGGAAATATGCTAACACTGGGCGGCAGTATTCTTCCGCCTAAAGGCGGAAGCCACAAAGAGAAAGGGGAAGCTTCCGCGTTGAGCCGGAAGAGCTAGGGCCAGGCGCCAGTCGCCAGCGGCGAGTCCCGAATTGCCACCCTCCACCCGCGAACCGCGAGCAGCGAATCGCGACCCGCGAGTCATCGATCCGGCAGCGCGGCTGGCGCCCGCATCGTGATCCCCTTTCGATCTGTCGTGATGGTGAAGCGGCGATCCGGCTTTACCCCATCGGGGAGGGCGTAGGTGACCACGTATTGGGCGGCGAGGTGACGTAGGGCACGACCGTCGTGTTGCGGAGTCCGACCGTAATCAGCGACATCTCCGCCGTGCCGTTGATCCGCTTCACGAATTCGAATAAGCCGACCCGCGTCGACGGATCCGGTGCGAGCCGTTCTTCGACCAGCAGGGCGATGTGCGGGCGAGCCTTCGCCGGTTTAGCCTTAACGATCTCTCGATCCTTCCCGCCTTCCTTGACCTTGAGGTCCGCAGGCGTGAGATCTGTAACGGGGCCGCCCTTCGGGTCGGTAATCGTCACGTACACCATTCGGTTCACTGCCAGGGCGGCCAGGGCTGTGACGTGGGAAACGGCCATCGACAGAACGATCACCAAGGGGACGAGCGTCGGGCATGAACGGCCGGCAGTTACACGCATCGCACGGAACCTCCGGGCGCAGTATAAGACGGCTCGGGGCGCCGGACCCAGTGCAGGGCTCAGCTGGAAAACCGGAAACTGGAAACTGGAAACTGAAACACGCAGCCTTCATTTATTCAGCGTCAACGGGATTGCCGCTTTCGGTTGCGCCGCGTTGTAGTCTTCCCCGAGCAATAGCGCGATCGTTGCCGCCGCCTGCGACTGTGTGACCGTCATGTCCGGCCGCACGCCCAACTGCGGCACGCCGGGCCCCATCACCGCCATCCATATCTGATCCGATTCGGGAACCTTTTCGCCATGGCTGGTCCAGTTCTCTGCGGTATTCCCACGCCCGTGATCGGTCGTCAGCACGAGCGCCGTGCGCCCTGCGTACTCGGGCAGGGACTGGGCGGTCTCCCACAGCCGGCGGATGAACCGGTCATTGCGCCACGCGGCATCCAGATACAAATCGTACCGGCGGCCGTGTGCCCATTCGTCGGTCTCGCCGAGCATCACGAACAACACGCGAGGGCGGTGCTTCTTCAGATACTCGAGCGCGCCGAAGCCGGTTGGCGCATCCGCGCGCGTCTCACCCCAGTACGGCGGCAGGTCGGCGGCGAAGTCGTTGAGCGTTCGCTCCCGCTCCGTCTGTGCGTCAACGACGGGCATGCCATCGCCGTTCGACGGGATATGGCTTCGCTCGGTGTTGAGGATCCAGGGCAGCAGTTCCCACGACGCAAAGGCCGCGATCTTGCCGGTAAGGCCTGGCCGTCGGTTGAGCCACTCGAGAACCGTGACGTTGGGATTGGACACCCTGTCGTTGCTGTTGATCCGGGGATCTGCAAATCCGGACAGGATCTCGTTGTAGCCGGGGTAGGAGAAGCGCAGCCCGTTGGTCACGCGTGCAATGCTCTTGTGTGATGGATCCCCAAATATCTGGCCCTGGTTGGCGACCGCTGTCCAGAAAAACGGCATCAGCTTTTCGCGTCGCTGTTCTGGTGTTACGCCCCCGAACCGTCCCTCCAGCCCGGGAGCGTCGGAAACCCCACCGCCTTTGGGCGTCAAGAGATCGCGGGACATCCCCCCGAAGACTTCCTGCCACCGCATCCCGTCCATCGTGACGACGAGGACGTTGCTCGCCGGCTTCACCGGCGGCTGTTGAGCCGGCGCAGCGAGGAGGACGGCAATCGAGAAGGGCCACAGAAAGAAGAGCTTGAGCGAAGCCGGCAGTTGTCCCATGGGGGCGCATTATACGCGGCCGAAAAAGAGAGCGGGCGTAGAATCGGAACGGCCAAACCGCGGGGAGGACAGTCCAAAGGTCGATCGTTTCTTGTTTCGAGGAGGCGTCCATGCTGAAGCGCCGTGGCGTCATGATTCTGGGCCCCTTTGTCGTGGCAACGAGCCTTCTTGCGGCGAGTGCACAGGGTCCGCATCCGGGGACCGCCGCTTCTGACTTGACCGTCCATGAATGGGGCACCTTTACGACCGTTGCAGGTGCCGACGGCCAGGCCGTTCAATGGCGCCCGTTGAGCGGACCAGCTGACCTGCCGTGCTTTGTCACCGCGCTCAATCCCGGCAGCATCAAGACCGACCGTGGCGGCGTGCCAGGACTCAAGGCCACCGTCCGCATGGAGACGCCGGTTCTGTACTTCTATTCGCCCCGCGAGCAGACCGTGCGCGCCAAGGTGGAGTTTCTGCAGGGCGTGATCTCCGAGTGGTACCCACAAGCACACGTACCGCAGGCTATCCCCGCGCGAACGATGGCGGGCGGGTTCGGGAGCATCGAGTGGAACGATGTGAGGGTCACCCCCGGGGCGAAGCCGAATCTGCCGACCGACTCCGGGAAAAGCCACTACTACGCGGCCCGCGAGACTGACGCGGCTTCGCTGCAGGTCGGGTCGCAGCAGGAGAAATTCCTGTTTTATCGCGGGATCGCCAACTTCCCGGTCCCCGTGTCCGCGACGGTTGCTCGCGACGGCACGATTGCGGTGAAAAGCATCGGGGAGTACCGGATTGGCACATTCATCATGTTCGAGCGTCGGGGAGACCGCCTCGGCTACCGGATAATCCATCCGCCTGCGAACGAGATGTCTGTCGAACGTCCCGCGCTGACCGAGAGCGTAGAGTCGCTGCGCGAGGCGCTTGGCGGGCTGCTGGTCGAGCAGGGCCTGTATCCGCGGGAAGCTGCGGCAATGCTCGAGACCTGGCGCGACTCCTGGTTCGAGGACGGCGCGCGGTTGTTCTACCTGCTGCCGCAAGCCACCGTTGAGGCGATCCTGCCGCTACAGATCCAACCACGTCCTGCTACGATCACGCGTGTGTTCGTCGGCCGCATGGAGATCGTGACGCCTGAGATCCAGACCGAGGTCGCGCGCGCGATTCGAAAGAACGATCGCCAGACACTACGTAAGTACGGCCGCTTCCTCGAACCGTTCTCGTCTGTCGCCCAGGCGCAGCTCTCGGCGACCCACGACGAGGGAAAAATCGAGACCGCGGTTCGAGCCATTGCCGCAGAACATGCGGCACAGCCGGCAGCGTGTCATGCCGTCACGGCGACGGCCTCAGCGACCGGCTATAATCGCGCTCCGTAAAGGAGCGCGATGGCTCGTCGTCTGGCACTGATCTTCCTGATCCTTCTGGTCACCGGGTCCGGGCACACTTCCGCCCGGGCTCCCGGCGATCCGCGTCCGATACCGCGCGCGGCCGGTGTACCACAGTCCTTCGATTTGGTCGTCTACGGGGCCACGGCCGGCGGCGTGATCACCGCGGTGGCGGCCGCGCGTGAAGGCCTGACGGTCGCGCTCCTCGAACCGGGACGTCACCTCGGGGGCATGGTGTCGGGCGGGCTCGGCTGGACCGACTATGGCCGGAAGGAAGTGATCGGCGGCTTCTCGCTCGAGTTCTTCGAACGCGTCGGCGCGAGATATGGCCGGCCCATCGAATGGCACTTCGAGCCTCACGTGGCCGAGGCGGTGTTCAACGACCTTGTCAAGGAAGCCGGCGTGCGCGTGTTTCTCAATCATCGGCTGCGCGCGAAGAACGGCGTTGGTAAATCGGGCACGCGCCTCATAGAGATGCTCACGGAAGACGGCACGTCCTTCCGCGGCAGGATCTTTGCCGACGCCACGTACGAAGGCGATCTGATGGCGCAGGCGGGCGTGTCGTACACGTGGGGCAGGGAAGGAATCAAGGAGTACAACGAATCGCTTGCGGGCGTGCGCGACCACACGCCGCTCCACCAGTTTCGCGCGGCTGTGTCTCCTGTCGGCTCGTCAGGCAAACCGCTTCCCGAGATCATGCCGCGGTCGAACGATCCCGTCGGGGCCGCCGACAAGCGCGTGCAGGCCTACAACTTTCGGCTCTGCATGACGAAGACGCCTGAGAACCGCGTGGCCTGGCCGAAGCCGGCCGGCTATCGAGCGGCACGTTACGAACTGCTCGCGCGGTATCTGCCCGCATTCGAGAGGGAGCTCGGCCACCCCTTGGGCATCAACGACGTCATGAAGGCCGACATCCTCCAGAACGGCAAGACCGACACGAACAACAACGGCGCGTTCTCGACCGACTACATCGGCGGTAGCTACGGGTATCCGGAAGGCAGCTACGCCGAGCGCGCGCGCATCCGGCAGGCTCATGTCGACTACGTTCAGGGCTTTCTGTACTTTCTTTCGACCGACCCGCGCGTGCCGGCCGCTCTCTCCGCCGAGATGAAGGAGTGGGGGCTTTGCCGCGACGAGTTCGTCGACGCCGATCACTGGCCGTATCAGCTGTACGTGCGCGAGGCGCGGCGCATGGTGGGCGAGTACGTGATGTCGCAGAACGACATCCAGACCGAACTGGGCAAGCCGGACGCGATCGGGATGGGGTCGTATAACAGCGACTCCCACAACGTCCAGCGCAGGCCGACCGAGGATGGCACGGCGGTCGAGAACGAAGGGGACATGCAGGTGCGCGTGACCCCGTACGAGATTCCGTACCGCGTCATGCTGCCGAGGCGGACCGAGGCCACGAATCTCCTCGTGCCGGTCTGTTTTTCGGCGACACATGTGGCGTACTCGACGCTACGGATGGAGCCTCAATATATGATCGTCGGCCACGCCGCCGGCGTGGCGGCTAAAATGGCGATCCAAGGGCAACAGGCCGTGCAAGACATCGACACGCGCGCGCTGGCGGCGAAGCTGAAATCGCAGCGCGTGGTACTGTCCGAAAGCAAGTGACGCCCCGTGGATCAACAGGTGTCTCCCCTTTCTCACCGTCTCCTGTGGGATCGTGACGGCGCAGAATGTCCGAACCGTATCCGCACTGGATGGAGTTGACATGAGAAGAGCGATAGCTGCCGCCATCTTTCTCGCGATCGCGGTGCCCGCGATTGCCGCCGACCGCGTCAAGACCGCCAACGGGACCGTTGAAGGCACCACCGGGCAGAGTGGGATTCGGGCCTATCGCGGCATTCCCTTCGCCGCGCCCCCCGTGGGCGATCTGCGATGGCAGGCGCCACAGCCGGTCAAGAACTGGGAGGGCGTCCGCAGCGCCACGCAGTTCGGCCCGCGGTGCGTGCAGGCGCCGCTTTTCAGCGACATGAATTTCCGCTCGAACGGGATGAGCGAGGATTGCCTCTACCTGAACGTCTGGACGCCTGCGAAGCCGGGCAGCGAGCGGCTGCCGGTGCTCGTGTATTTCTTCGGCGGCGGGTTTGTCGCGGGCGACGGCTCCGAGCCCCGTTACGACGGCGAGAGCATGGCCCGCAAGGGCCTCGTGTCGCTGACGGTTAATTACCGGCTTGGCGTCTTCGGATTCATGGCCCATCCCGAACTGACGAAGGAATCACCGCACCATGCGTCTGGGAACTACGCGTTGCTCCATCAGAACGCGGCGCTGCGATGGGTGCAGAACAACATCGCCGCCTTCGGGGGCGATCCGAAGAAGGTCACCATTGCGGGTGAATCGGCCGGGTCAATCGCCGTCAGTGCGCAGATGGCCTCGCCGCTCTCGAAGGATCTCATCGCCGGAGCGATCGGCGAAAGCGGCGCGCTCATCGCGCCGACGCTTCCGCCTGTGTCGCTCGCGCAAGGGGAAGAGGCGGGGGCTAAATTCGCGGCCAGCCTCGGCGCGGGCTCGCTGGCTGCGCTGCGGGCGATGCCGACCGCCCAGATCCAGGACGCCGCCGCGAAGTTGCCGTTCGGGCGGTTCGCGTCGACCGTTGATGGATACTTCCTGCCGAAATTGCCCGCCGAGATATTTGCCGCGGGCGAGCAGGCACATGTGCCGTTGCTCGTCGGATGGAACACCGAGGAGAACGGCGCCCGAGTCATCCTTGCCGCGAGCGATCCGACGCCCGAGAATCTGGCGAAGGCCGTGCGCACGCTCTACGGCGATCGCGCCGACGACGCGGTGAAACTCTACGCCGGCACCAACGCGGACGAAGTGCGGCAGGCCGCGACCGATCTCGCGAGCGACAGGTTCATTGCCTACGGCACCTGGAAATGGGCCGATCTTCACGGCAAGACCGGCGGGAAGCCTGTCTATCGCTATCTCTACGCGCGTCCACGGCCGGCGGCGATTGCCGCCCCGGCCGCGAGCGCTGGCGGCAACGCCCCCGTGACTCCCGCCCCCCCGCGCGGCGCCGTTCATTCCGCCGAAATCGAGTACGCGATGGGCAACCTCGCCACCAACAAGGTGTACGCGTGGACGCCGGACGACAACAAAGTGTCGGACGTCATGCAGGGCTACTTCGCGAACTTCGTGAAGACCGGGAACCCGAACGGCCCCGGTCTTCCTCAATGGCCCGCCGCCAACGGCGGCGCGACCACGCAGTTCATGCGTCTCGATGTCGATTCCCGCGCGGAGGCAGAGAAAACGCGCGAGCGGTACTTGTTTCTCGATTCGATCTACAACAAGCCGCCGAAATGATTTGACGCCGCCGCGCGATCAAAAAACTCACTGGCTCTGTTGCTGGATCTTGGCGATGAGAGCGATGAGTTGACGCCCTTCTTCGTCTGTCAACGTGGCGAAGATTTCCTGCTCTGAGTCTTGCTGAATCCGGATCCCCTGGTCGTACGCCTTTCGGCCCGCCGGCGTCATCACAGCCAGGCGCGATCGCCGATCGTTCGGGTCCGGTTCACGCGTCACGAAACCATCAGCTTCCAGACGATCGATGAGCTGCGTGATATTCGATTTCACACAGGCGAGCCGTTCCGCCAGCTGGCCAAGCGGCAATGACTCGCCGGCAACCGTTAACTGGTGCAGCGCCGCCAATTTCGGCAATGAGAGCCCAAGCACCGCGAGTCTCGTCTCTACGTGCGCTTGCGCCGCCTCGGCGGCGTGGAGCAAGGAGAATAGGCCCGGACGGGAGTCTACCGCATCGTTCACATATGTATTATACATACCTTGTGGGGTTATGGAAAGCGTCTCCAAGGTCCCCCTGCGATAAGATTTCGGCATGACCTCATTTGTCCGATTGCTGACCATCATCGGCCTGGCCGCGGTAGTTTCGGCCGAGCCCGCGAAAGTGGCGGGGAAGTGGAATGTGACCCTGCAACTCGAATCGATCACCGGACATCCCGTCATCACGCTCAAGCAGGACGGCGAGAAACTGACCGGCACCTACGAAGGACGCTACGGCGTATCGGACCTCAAAGGGTCCATCAAGGACAACGTGATCGAGTTCACGGTGGTTGTCCTTGCGGAAGGGACACGAACCGAGGGCGTCTTCGGCGGAAAGGCGGACGGCGACTCGATGGGGGGGACAGTGGAGTTCGAGGGTGCCGGCGAGGGCACGTGGTCCGCGGTCCGGGTGAAGGAGTAGGATGGGCGGGCGGACAGCGAAAAGGGTCGGGATTGCACCCGTCGCCCTGGCGCTCGCGTATGTGCTGGCGACGCCGCATGTGGCTGCCGCGTACTCCGTCCTCGCGCACGAGGCGATTATCGACGCCGCGTGGGACGCCTCCATCGTCCCGGCGCTGCGCGCGCGTTTTCATCCGTCAGCTGCCGACCTCAAGCGCGCTCGTGCATTGGCGTTACGGCGGCAGCCTGATCCAGGACATCGGGTACTACCCCTTCTCCAGCCGGTTGTTCGGCAACCTCACCCACTACGTTCGCAGTGATGATTTCATCGAGGCACTCCTCCGGGAATCGACCGACGTGACTGAATGCGCCTTCGCTCTCGGCGCGCTCGCGCATTACGCGGCCGACAACGATGGCCACCCGCTCGCGGCCAACCGCGCCGTGCCGGCGCTGTACCCGAAGCTCCGCGCAAGGTTCGGCAACGCCGTGTCCTTCGACTCGGCGCATCGACGGTCGCTCGCTCAGGCGGGCTCCTTCGGCTCGCGTAGCAGCTTTCGGTGACCGCATACAATTTTGGCGAGCGGTCACAGAAACGTAATTGGCGGGGCCTTAGGGCCCGCAAAAGACTCGAAGAAGCTTCCCGCCGCCGCGGCACGTCGATTGCGCCACGCGCGTGAATGCGCTTCCTGGACCCCCGTGCGGCGGCTCTTGCGATCGCACTGGCGGTGCTGCCCGCGCACGTTGCTGTGGCGCGGGGGCAGGAGCCCGCGCTGCCGGCGCCGGAGGCGTGGGCCGCGCTCGATCGTGGCGACGCGGAGAAGGCTGCCTCGATCTTCCGCGAGGAGCTGGAGAGGAGTCCCGGAAACGCGGTCCTCTATTACGGCGCCGGCTATGCCGCGTTCTCGCTGGGCCGGACCGATGCGGCGATCTCGTCACTGAAACACGCCATCGAATGCAATCCACGGTTCGTGGTGGCGATGGTGCTGCTGTCGCAGGTCGCCTATCAGGCCGCAGATCTCGATCTCGCGGTGCGGACGCTCGAGAAGGCGGCGGGGATCGCGCCGCGCGACCGGCGCATCGCGCAGCAGCTCGAGCAGTGGCGGAGCGAGGCGGCGCTTCACGACAGCTTCAAGGAACGCTCGACGGTCCGCTTCCGCGTCCTCTTCGAGGGAGCTGCTGAAAAGGCGATCGGCGATCACGTGGCGGCCGTGCTCGAATCCGCCTACTGGCGGATCGGGAAGACGCTGAATACGTACCCCTCCGAAACCCTGACCGTCATCCTGTATACGAACCGCCAGTTCCAGGACATCACCCGCGCGCCGGCCTGGGCCGGCGGTGGATACGACGGACGGATCCGTCTTCCGGTAGGAGGCGCACTGCGATCGCCGAAAACGCTCGAACGGGTCGTGACGCACGAGTTCGTTCACGCCGTCATCCACAGCGCGGCACCTAGCGGCGCACCGACTTGGATCAACGAGGGCCTCGCGAGCTACATGGAATCGCCTGACCGCGCGTGGGTAGCACAGGTGCTCCGCAAGGCCGAGGGTCGCATCGCGCTCGAAGACCTGGCCGACGGATTCGATCGGTTCGACGGCGGGACGGCGCTCGTCGCGTATGCCGAGAGTCTCATTGCCGGGCAACTCCTGTGCGAGCGCCTCGGCGGCAATCTCGGCCCCTTCCTGCAGATGCTTGGTAACGGACACACCGTCGACCAGGCGCTCAGCAGTCATAACGTGCAGCCTGAGGCGTTTTACGCCGAGTGGCAGCGCCGGATTAACGGACAGTAAACGCGAGGCGCAAGATGAGTCATACCGCCACGACCGCAGATGAGAAGGCGCAGGACTATTACGAGGTGCTGCAGGTCAGCGCCAGCGCCGAGCTCGAGACGATTCATCGCGTGTATCGTCTGCTCGCACAGCGGTTCCATCCCGATAACCACGAAACGGGCAATCCGGCTCGTTTCCGTTTGATCAGCGAGGCGTACGGGGTGCTCAGCAATCCGGAGGACCGCGCGCGCTACGACGTCATCCACGAGCAGCAGAAGCAGGAACGTTGGCGGCTGGTCTCAACGGGCGGGGATGCCGACAACGACTTCGAGATGGAGCAGCGAGTGCGGCTGACCGTCCTCGAGGTGCTGTATACGAAGCGGCGGATGGAACCGCGCGAACCTGCCGTCTACACCCTCGATCTCGAGGGGATGATCGGCCGTCCGCGGGAGCACCTCGAGTTCACGATCTGGTATCTGGGTCAGAAAAAGTTCGTGAGCCGCGACGACAACTCCCGGCTGATTATCACCGCGGACGGAGTCGAATACCTGGAAGCCAACTATCAGGCGAATACCCGTCTTCGACTCCAGTCGGCGTCTCAGGTCTAGACCGGGGGACGTTCTTCTTGCTGGAGCAGGCGCGCACGTCGCCCGCTGGCCGCCGCTCCGCACGGGCCACCCCACCGCGCAGGCGCGCGCGGCGGGGACCCCGGCGCCGGGAAATCGCTCGCACCTCGCGGCGAAAGGGAGCAAGACCCCACCCGGCCAGCGGGCCGACCGTTTTTGGGACGATGCGGCGGGAGGGTGGCGACGCCCGACACTTGGGGCCGGGCGTCGCGAGGGCGGTGGGTTACACGTGCTTCGGCACGACAAACGGCGCGCGGTAGTCGCGCGTCAGCATCTTGTTGGCTTCCGGATCGTTCACAACCGTCATCGTCTTCGCATCCCAGTTCAGCGTGCGGCCAAGCCGGTAGCTGATGTTGGCCAGGTGCATCAGGTTGCACGAGAGCGCGCCTTCCTCGATCTCCGCGGTCAGATCCTGACGCTTGCGGCTGCGGACCGCGCCGATGAAGTTCGCCCAGTGCTCGTCGCGCTTGGTTGCGGTTGGTCCAGGCGTCTGTTCCTTCCCCAGGAACGAGTAGTACTTGTTGTAGTTGTCGATCACCAGGTAGCCCTTGGAACCGTAGAACTGGTTCCCGATCGTGTTGCCGGGCTTTTCGCCGTTGATGCCCGCCTCGTGCGGGGAGATCCAATGGCGCACCTCGAAGGTCATCATCTTCTTCTTGCCGTCCACATCAAACTCGTACGAGGCGCTGATAGTGTTCGGCGTCTCCTGATCGTCGTCGAACATGAACTTCCCGCCGATTGCGCTGACCTTGGTAGGGTGCGTGACGCCGAGCCCCCAGCGCGCGATATCGACTTCGTGAATCCCCTGATTGCCGAGGTCGCCGTTACCGGTATCCCAGAACCAATGCCAGTTGTAGTGGAAGCGGTTCGTCGTGAAGTCGCGCTTGGGAGCGGGTCCGGTCCATAGATCGTAGTCGACGCCGGCCGGCACGGCGGAGACCGGCGTCTTGCCGATCGTGTCGCGCCACTTGTAGCACAGGCCGCGCGCCATATAGATTTCGCCGAACTCGCCGTCCTTCATCTTCTGAACCGCCTCCTGAAGCGCGGGTGAGGACCGGCTCTGGCTGCCCTGCTGGACGATGCGGTCGTACTTGCGGGCAGCGGCGACGATCTGCTGCGACTCGAACACGTTGTGCGAGCACGGTTTCTCGACGTACACGTCCTTGCCCGCCTGAACCGCCCAGATCGTCTGCAGCGTGTGCCAGTGGTTGGGCGACGCAATCGAGATCGCATCGATGTCCTTGTCCTCCAGCATCTTGCGCACGTCGACATAAGTCGCCGGTTTCTTCGCGCTCCTGGTCGCGAGGCCCTTCAGCTTGTCAGCGATATGCGACTCGTCAACATCGCACAGCGCCGCGATCTCGACGTTCGGCATGCTCGACCAGGCACTGACGTGGCTGGAGCCGCGGCCGCCGCACCCGACCACTCCGACGCGCACCGTGTCGTTGGGGCTTGCCAGTCCGTGGACGGCAGCGCCGGCGGTGACTACGGCGGTGCTCATGATGAAATGTCTTCGGTTCATCGTCATAGTTGCTCCTGCTGTCGTTCTGACCGACGGATTGCCGGACGACGGTGCTGTGCGATTGATGTGCGATTCGGAACAGAGCTCACCAGTGTGCACTGGGTCTCCATGATCACGGCCGGCCGGGAGAATATCATGCCGGCTAGAGTTTGCGCGCATGGGCTACCTATGGGTGGGGTATGATCCGGTAATTTCCAGTTTCCAGTAACCAGTTTCCAGTAGCCAGTTTTCACTAACCAGTTTTCACTAACCAGTTTTCACTAACCAGTCTCAGTAACCAGCCCTTGCCACAGTCGCCCGTTCTCGAGGTCAACATACTGGAAACTGGAAACTGGAGACTGGATACTGGGGACTGGCGACTTCCATTCGAGGTTTTTCATGCGCGTTTGGCTTTGCGTGCTGGCAATCGCCGGCCTTCTCGGCGCGCTCGTTCCCGCGCAGGCGCAGGAACCGGCGCAGCCGCCGCTCCGGCTCGCAATCGCGGGCCTCGTGCACGGACACGTCAGCGGCTTTCTTCGCGGTGCGCAGGGACGTCGCGATGTCGAGATCGTCGGCATCTTCGATCCTGATGCGGCGCTGCTCCGCCAGTACGGCGAACGCTACAAGGTTCCAGAGACGGCGCAGTTCACGGATCTTGTCGCGATGCTCGACCGCACGAAGCCCGAAGCTGTCGCGTCATTCACCAACACCTACGATCATCCCGCCGTCGTCGAGGCCGCGGCCGCGCGCCACATCCACGTGATGATGGAAAAGCCGCTTGCAGTCAGCAAGGCCGACGGGCAGCGGATCAAACGCGCCGCCGACCGCGGCGGTGTCGAGGTGTTTGTCAACTACGAGACGACGTGGTATCCGAGCCACGGGGCGATCTGGGCGCTGATGAAGGAGAAGAAGGCGGCGGGGGAGATCCGAAAGATGGCCGCAATGGATGGCCACCAGGGTCCGAAAGCCATCAATGTCCAGCCGGAGTTTTTTGCGTGGCTCTCCGATCCCGTCAAGAACGGCGGGGGCGCGCTCTACGACTTCGGTTGCTACGGCGCGAACCTGATGACGTGGCTGATGGACAATCAGCGTCCGCTTGCGGTGACCGCCATCACGCAGCATTTCCAGCCCGCTGTCTATCCGCGGGTGGACGATGAAGCGACGATAGTGGTGGAGTACCCCAAGGCGCAGGGGATCATTCAGGCGTCGTGGAACTGGCCGGCGAATCGCAAGGACCTGGAAGTGTACGGGGAACGAGGATTTACAATCGCAGCCGGCGGCAACAGCCTGCGCGTCGCGCTGCCGAACGAACCGGATCACGTCGTGACGCCCGATGCGCGCGCGCCGGACGAACACGATTCGATTGCGCACCTGCTCGCAGTGGCTCGTGGCACACGCAAACCGAACGCGCTGTCGTCGCTCGAGAACAACCTGATCGTGACGGAAATACTCGAGGCCGCGCGGGAATCATCGCGCACGCACCAGCGCGTTCCGCTGGCCCCTCGATAGGTAGGTATCTAGCGGGCGAACAGGACGGTGAGGACTGCGAGATAGCTCGCGGCGAAGTAGCTGCCGACGATCAGCGCCCGACCCGAGCCGGACAAACGACGCCACGCCGCCGACGGGTGCACGCAACAGGCGAGTGTTCGACCGATGACGATATCAGGGGTCATGCGGGCGAAAGAGCAAAACCAATTCCACCAGGCTCCCGCATCGATTCTCGAAAGAAACCGCGCGCACCCGCCCGCAGGAGTCCTTGATTCCACGAACTTAGTCGCGTTCGCGACAGACTTCCAATTTCCACAGTGAGGTCCTGACGCCTCGCGTATTCAGGCAGCCCTTCAGGAGCCGCAGACTCGTTCCGATACAGTAACTGCAGGTTGCCGGGAGGGCAGTCTCATTACGGCACGTCGGCTGCAGACTCAACGGAAGCCGACAAAACATAAGGAATTTTGACGAAATCGGCCGCAGGCAGTACCACTTTTGTAAGCGAGTGTCTCATTTGGGGACTGGATTTCGCGGATCTCCGCGAGCCGGCGTGTTAACCCTCCAGGAGGCCGTATGACCCGTCTTTTTCGATGTTCGGTCTCGGTCCTCGCGCTGATGCTCGTGTCCGCCGTGCCGGCGCGGGCGCAACAGTCGTCTGCCGCTGGACGGGTCAAGACCGTGTCTGGCTCGGCTTTCATCGTCCGCGGCGGCGCGGTGATCCCGGCGCAGCCTGGTCAGGTGGTCTTTCAGGCTGACGCACTTCGGACGGGCGCCGATGGAACCATTGGGGTGACGTTGAAGGACGACACGCGCCTTGCGCTCGGGCCTGGGAGCGAAGTGCGTCTCGAGCGCTTCGCGTATGCGCCCGGTACCGCGGGTCTCGGCATGGTGCTCAAGTTTGTCCGCGGCGTGACGGCCTATGTGTCCGGACGGATGGCCAAGCTCGCGCCCGATTCCATCCGTCTCGAAACACCGTCTGCGATCGTCGGTGTCCGGGGCACGAACCTGGTGATTCGCGTCCAGCCGTGACCACGCGCACTGCAGCAGTCGCTATCCTTCTGGCGTGCACCGGAGCGCTGGGGGTGGCGTGCGGCCCGAAACGCGTTGCCTCGTCGCCCGGCCGAACGACGACGGAAACGCTGGTCGTCCTGCTGCAGGACCCTGACACGCGTGCCACCGGGCGCGCCAGCCTGTTCAATCCCTCCGGATCCGCCGACCTCGAGACCGCACGCGATTCGGCGATTGCGACGCCGGCCCACCGGCCGGGGCCGGTCACGAAAATGAGCGAACAGGAAGTGCAGCGGGTGTTTGGCGCCGTACTCGCCGCGCTGCCGCCCGCACCCGTGCACTTCACCCTGTACTTCCGATTCGAGTCCAACGAGCTGACCGAAGAGTCGCGGGCGCTCGTGCCCGAGATTCTGAGGATCGTGAAACAGCGCGCGGTACCCGAGGTCTCGGTCATCGGGCACACGGACACCATGGGCGCGCCCCGCGCGAACATCGACCTCGGAATGAATCGGGCGACCACCGTTCGCAATCTGCTCGTGAGCGCCGGCCTCGACGCGTCCACTGTCGACGTGACGTCGCATGGTGAGAGCAATCTGCTGATTCACACGCCCGATGAGACTCCGGAGCCCCGCAACCGCCGTGTCGAGATCTCGGTGCGGTAGCCGGCGAACCGGATGAGATCGCAGCGTGTTCGTGCGGCGCGTCCCGGTCAGGTGTTTCTGTACGGCCTCGCGCCCGTGCTGATCACGGCGCTGTTGGCGATCTATCGGCCCGCCTTCTTTCCCCGCCTCGACGATACGGTGTACGACACGGTCATGCGATCGGCCCGCACTGCGCCGCCGGGCAATCACGTGGTCATCGTCGACATAGACGAGCGGAGCCTGACGACGGTCGGCCAATGGCCGTGGCGGCGTGACGCCGTCGGGCGGCTCGTTACGCGGTTGCGTGACATGGGCGCGTCGACGGTTGCACTCGACATCATCTTCGCGGAACCCGATCGTTTCGAGTCCAGCGGTCCCGGCGATTCCCCCTCGAGTGCGACTCCGGACGACATCCTGGCCGGGGTGCTTCGCGACGGCCGCGTCGTCCTCGGCTACGCATTCACATTCGATCGGGCGCCACGCGAGCACTCGGTGTGCGTGCTGCACCCGGTCGGCCTCGCCGTCGTTCATCCTTCTGATGAAACCGGCGGCGCGCCGTACTTTCGGGCCACCGGTGCCGTCTGCAGCCTGCCGATGCTCGCCACGGCTGCGGGCGCGTCCGGTTTTCTGAACGCGGCTCCCGATCCTGACGGCATTCTCAGACGCGTGCCGCTGGTGGTCGAGCTCGACGGCCGGGTGTATCCGTCGCTCGCGCTCGCGGCGGTTGCAGCGGTAACCAGCGCGCGCGACATGGCGCTTTACGTTTCGAACGTCAATGCCTCGACGCTGACCATCGATCAACGCATCGTGCCGCTCGACGGGAAGGGCAATCTGCTGGCTCGCTATCGCGGCAAGAAGGGAACGTTTCCTCACGTTTCGGCGGCCGATGTGCTCAGCGGGCAGGTGCCGGAGGGAATCCTGCGCGACAAGATCGTGTTTGTCGGCACCACCGCGCTTGGAACACGCGAGGTCGTGGCGACGCCGCTCGATACGCTGTTTGCCGGCGTCGAAGTTCAGGCGACCATCGCGGACAACCTGCTCGACCAGAGCTTCATCCGGCGGTCCGCGCTTGGGTCCATTCTCGACAGCCAGCTGGTCCTCGTGCTTGGTATTGCAATCGCCGTCCTCGTCGCGAGGATCGGTGTTGTGCCGGGCGTCCTCGGAGGCGTCGCTGGACTCACCGTCCTCTGGTGTGGGGCCGCGTGGCTGCTGTCGACCCGCGGCATTTTCATATCGCCGCTCTTTCCGACGATCGCGGTGATCTCAGCTCTGGCCGTCATGACGTTCGCCAAGTTCACGATCGAGCGCCGGCGGGCCGACACCGCAGGCCGTGAGAGAACTGCCGCTCAACGTTTGATGGTCCAGACGCTTCTGTCACTGACCGAAACCAGGGACGCCGAGACCGGTCGCCACTCGCGCAGAACCCAGCAGTACGCCAGGGTGCTTGCCGAGGAGCTGTCCCATCATCCGGAGTTCCACGACTTTCTCACCCCGGAACGTATCGATCTGTTGTCCAGCCTGGCTCCGCTTCACGACATCGGCAAGGTCGGCATTCCCGATCACATCCTCAACAAGCCCGGCGCGCTCACGCCGGAAGAACTCGAAGAGATGCGAAAACACCCGGCGCTCGGCCATGACGTCCTCCTCAAGGCAGAGAAGCAGGTGGGCGTCCACGACGACGTCACGCTGGCGATGGCGAAGGACATCGTTTATACGCATCACGAGCGATGGGACGGGAGCGGCTATCCGCGGGGACTGAGGGGCACGGAGATTCCTATCGCGGGCCGGGTGATGGCGATCGTGGACGTGTACGATGCGGTCAGCGCGAGGACCCTCTATCGCCGGACGATGTCGCACGACGACACTGTCAAGTTCATCATCGGAGGCAAGGGAATTCATTTCGATCCGGCCGTGGTGGAGGCCTTCGTCAGTGTCGCCGCC
Organism: Vicinamibacterales bacterium; assembly: GCA_038320555.1. Taxonomy (GTDB): domain Bacteria; phylum Acidobacteriota; class Vicinamibacteria; order Vicinamibacterales; family 2-12-FULL-66-21; genus JALZOC01. Next base: position 57,053 of record JBBQEJ010000007.1, read on the forward strand.
GTGATCGAGCAAGTTTCCCGCGACGGCGAGCATTAGAGATAAGGGAAAAGGGATAGGGATAAGGGATAAGGGATTGTTAATACGTCGCCCGGCCGCCGCTGATGTCGAATACGGCGCCGGTTGAAAACGAGCAGTCTTCGGACGCGAGCCAGCAAATCAGCGCGGCGATTTCCTCGATCTCTACGAACCGACTCATCGGGATGCGCGAGAGCATGTAATCGACATGCTCCTGCTTCATCTGCGCCAGGATCTCGGTGTTCGCCACCGCCGGCGTGATGCAGTTCGCCAGGATGTTCCGGGTCGCGAGCTCTTTCCCGAGCGACTTCGTGAAACCGATCAAGCCGGCCTTGGATGCGCTGTAGTGCGACGCATTCGGGTTTCCTTCTTTGCCCGCGATCGACGCAACGTTGACGATGCGGCCGTAGCCGCCGGCGAGCATGTGGGGAATCACCGCGCGGCACGTCAGAAAGCAGCCGATCAGGTTCACCTCGATGACCCGGCGCCACATATCGGGCTCGAGCTCCCAGGCCACCCCGTTCCCGCCCGTGATCCCCGCGTTGTTGACGAGGATGTCAATCGTGCCGTGTTTCGCGACGGCACTGGCCGCCGCCGCCTGGACGGACGGGGCGTCGGTGATCTCAACCTGCTCGGCCGAGACGGTACCCAGCGCCGCCAGCTCCTGCCGCGCAGATTCCAGCCTCTCGCCATCAACATCCCACAACGACACCACCGCGCCCGAGCGCAAGGCGCGAGTGGCGGCGGCAAAGCCGATGCCCCTGGCTGCCCCGGTGATCACGGCAACGCGGCCTCTCAGATCCAGTTGATTCATAAAAACCTTGGCTCAAGCGTGACTCTCCGGCCCATCCTTGCTGATGAGCCTCGAGGAAGGATATATTTCCAGGGATTCCGTGAGAAGGATAACTGTGCAATACTGAGCCGCAGCAAGACCACCGGCTGTAGACGCGTCCAATCGCCTCGTTTCGCGTGACGGGAGGTATCACCATGCGGGCTCGTGTCCTGGTCGTGGACGACGACGAAGGTTATCTCGCTGGGATAAAGGAACTGCTGGAAGAAGCCGGGTACGAAATGCTCGTGGCCAACACCTTTGAGCAGGGCAAGCGAGTATTGCAGGATAATGCGCCAGATCTGATGATTGTCGACGTGCGGCTCGGTGCGTTCAACGGCCTCCAGCTGATTTCGACCGGGCAGGTCAGGATTCCCGCCGTCGTCGTGACTGGCTTCGATGACCCGGTCCTGCGCGCGGACGCCCAGACCTTCGGGGCCAGCTACCTCGTCAAACCCGTCTCACCAAGCGCCCTGCTCGCGTTGATTGAAAACAGGCTCGGATCGGTCGGTGCGACTGCCAGTGGCAGTCAAAGCGATCCCCACGCGGTCCTTCCAGAAGCGTAGTCCTCCGAGCGCGCCCGCCTCTTGCACGCGGCGACCCGCCGCCGCTCCGGCTACTTGAGACTATAAAGCCCAGGCAGGTTGACCTGCAGCCAAATGCAAGCGGAGATCCGACTTTACGAGGTGCGAGACCAGCGAGCTTGATGTCTGACGGCTCGCAGGATGATACGGCTGTCACGCAGCGCGGGAGGACATGGTCATGACTCGAACATTGATGGTCGCTGCCGGAGTCCTCGTGTGGGTCTCGGTCGCTCATGCTGCCGAGAAGACAGTCTCGGCACGAACGACAATTTCTTTCCACTGCAGCCGGTTCGCGCTCGCGCGACGCGCTGAACGAGCAGGGCTTCAATGCCGAGTTGACGGAAATCAACGGCCACACACACGACTATTACGGCAGCTCGTCGGCGATCAACAAGAGTGTGTGGGCGTTCCTGAAAGACAAACACCTCGAACGTGATCCGCAATACCAGGACTACGCGATTCCGCGCTGAGTCGATCGACAAAAGGATGGCAGCACACGTGAAAAGCGCCGACTTCACAACGATTCGGATGGAGCTCGCCGGCCTGCGCAAGCGGGCCCTTGACATGCAGGACGGCGCGACGAAGGGCGTTGAGATTTCGGACTCCGCCCGCTACATGGTGTACGCGATCGACCGTCTCAGGATGCTGATAGACGAGGCGGAACGGAAGACCGCGCCGGGAACGAAGTAGCGGGCCTTTCCGCCTGAAGGCGACTTGTCCTTCCGCGTTTAGGCGGTAGGGCAGTCTGCGGCGCCCGCGCATTTCCGCGCTGTCATCGGCTGTTCATCCACGGCCCGTCAGAATCAGCGATCGATGATCACTCACGACACATTTCCTGTCATCTTGGCGTCCCGCACGGCGATAGCGGTTCTGGCGTGTGCGCTGCTCGGTATGCCTTCAGCAGCGTCCGCGCAGGCCCCTGGATCCGTGCAGGGGCTGGTGCAGGACCAGTCGGGCGGCCTTGTGCCGCACGCGGCGGTGGAGCTCCTCGACGGCGCCGGGACGATCGTCGCCACGACCCAGACAGACACGTCGGGAACATTTTCATTCACCGGCGTGTCGCCCGGCGACTACACCATTCGCACCTCACTCGAGGGATTCAAGCCGATCGTCGCGCGGGTTCGTGTGGCCCCGGGACGCCGGACCACCGCGCAGAAACTGACGCTCGAGTTGGCGTCCATTGCACAGGAAATCACGGTCGAGCGCGACGCGGCGAGCCTGGGCACTGGCGCGGACGCGAACCGCGACGGCGTGACGATCGACAGTTCCGCTCTGCGGGACATCCCGATCTTCGATCGGGATGTCGTCGGCACGCTCTCGCGATTCCTCGACGCGTCGGCGCTCGGCACCGGGGGCGTGACCCTCGTGGTTGACGGGATGGAAGCCCGCAAGGTTGGCGTAGCGCCCTCGGCGATTCAACAGGTGAAGATCAACCAGGATCCCTATTCGGCAGAGTTTCCGCGTCCGGGGCGCGGACGAATCGAGGTCATCACCAAGGCGGGCACCGACAAATACAAAGGGTCGATGGACTTCACGTTCCGTGACGCGCGGTTGAACTCGCGCGATCCGTTTGCCGATTCCCGTCCGCCCGAGCAGCGCCGGATTTACGAAGCCGTGCTCGGCGGCCCCGTGAGCGACGGGAAGCACACCTCGTTTCTCTTCACGCTCGATCGCAGTGAAGAGAACCTGCAGTCCATCGTGTTCGCCGCCGGCCCGGCGGGCCCGGTGCACGCGATCGTACCCGCGCCGGATCGCGGTCTCGAACTGTCCGCGTCGGTGAACCACCAGCAAGGGAAGCGTCACACGTTGTCGCTGCGCGTCACCAACGAACAGTCGCACACGACCAATCAGGGCGTCGGCGGAACGACGCTCCCGGAAGCGGGCGTCGACAACCACGGCCGCGAGGCGCAGCTCGTGCTGGGGGCGCGCAGCGTGCTGAACGGGCGGCTCCTCAACGAGTTCCGTTTCCTGGTTGGGCACGAGAGCGGGTCGGCGGTCAGTCTCCATCCAGGCCAGCGGATCGTCGTGCTCGATGCCTTCACGGGGGGCGGGGCGCAGACCAATCAGCGCTCGACCGAGGATCACTTCAACCTCGCCGAGTCGTTGACCTACGTGCACGGCAAGCACCTGTTCAAGGCAGGGTTCGCCGTGCCGGATTTCAGCCGGCGCGGGTTCGACGACGGCTCGTACCGCGAGGGGTCGTTCACGTTCGCGTCACTGGAAGATTACGCGCTCGGACGTCCTCTGTCCTTCCTGCAGCAGCGTGGGGACGGCCATATCGTCTTCCTGCAGAAAGTCTTCGGCGCGTTCGTGCAGGACCAGATCAATGTGAGCGATCACGTGTCAATCACGCCGGGGCTGCGCTACGACTGGCAGAACATCTTCCGCGACAACAATAATGTCGCGCCGCGGCTGTCGGTCGCGTACGCGATCCACAAGAACACCGTTGTCCGGGGCGGCGGCGGCGTGTTCTACGATCGCGCCGGAGACGGACCGATTCGCGAGGTGCTGCGCTCGCGCGAAGATCGGCTTGTGCGGATCATCCTGCTGGATCCTGCGTATCCCGATCCGTTCGCGTCGGGGCCGGCCAACGCGGCGGTTCGCAGTGTCGTGGTGCTTTCGCCGGACATGCGGATTCCCTATACGTTCCAGTACGGTGCCGGTCTCGAGCGTGTCGTACGGAAGGGTACGACCATCGCGGTGAATTATTTGGGATCGCGCGGCGTGGATCTGTTCCGGTCGCGGGACATCAACGCGCCGCTGGCGCCGCTCTATGACGGCCGGCCGGATCCCGCGTTCGGGCAGATTCGACAAATAGAGTCCGCCGGACGGCAGACCGCGCATTCCCTTCAGATCCTCGGGCGGGGGCGCCTGGCGCCGCGCCTGCAGGGATCGGTGCAGTACACGATCGCCACCGCTCATAACGACACGAGCGGGATCAATTCTCTGCCGGCGAACAACCACGACCTCTCCGGCGAGTTTGGACGAGCGGACTTCGATCAGCGGCACCGTCTGGAAGCCCTGCTCACGCTGAAAGGCGGCGCATGGGCGAATGTCGGCGTCAGCTTGTCGCTTGGATCCGGCCGGCCCTACACGGAACGCACCGGGCGCGACGACTTCCATACGGGACAGACCAACGCGCGCCCGGCTGGAGTCGGGCGCAATACATTGCGGGGCCCCGGATTCGCGAGCCTTGACGTCCGGTGGTTGCACGAGTTTGCGCTCGGGTCCGCCAAGGCCGGCAAACGCGACGAGGACGCGCCGGCTTTCAGCATTGGAATCGATGCGTTCAATGTCACGAATCGCGTCAACTACTCGGGGTTCGTCGGGACCCTCACGTCGCCGTTCTATGGCCAGGCGATTGCCGCCCAGCCGCCGCGTCGGGTTCAACTCTCGGCGGGATTCCATTTCTAAAAAACAGGAGCGAAGATGAAACGCACGGGACTGGCACTGGTCATTGGATTGATGGCGGCGGGCGCGGCATACGCAGGACAACCGGCGGGTGGAATGCAGAGCAAGGCGGCGGAAAAAGCGGAGAAGAAGGAAGCAAAAGACCACGACCAGAAGATGAATCTGAGCAAGCTGCCGCCGGCGGTCAGGGCGACGGTCGAGTCCGAATCGAAAGGGGCGACGGTCAAGGGCGTCTCGAGCGAGAAGGAGCACGGCAAGACGGTGTACGAGCTCCAGACGCTCGTCAACGGCCGCACGCGCGACCTGATGATCGACTCGGCGGGCAAGGTCTACGTCGTCGAAGAGCAGCTCGATGTCGATAAGGCCCCCGCCCCGGTGAGGGCCGCGTTGGAGGCGAAGGGGAAGATCGTCGTTCTCGAGTCCGTCATGAAGGACGGGAAGACGACATACGAAGGCCAGGTCCAGACCAAGGGCGGCAAGAAGGTCGCCATCGAAGTCGACGCCGACGGCAAACCGATCAGGCCGTAAGATCAGGGTCATGCGGATCGCTGGTCGAAGAGCACGAGCTGCGAACGCCGGTGTCCATCATCCGCACCGCCGCCGATGTCACGCTCAGTCAGCCCGAACGCGACGAATCGGAGTATCGAGAGGCGCTCGCGGCCGTCTCGCAGCAGAGCTCACGTCTCACTCGTCTCGTGGACGACATGCTGGTACTGGCGCGCGCCGACGGCGGAGGCTATCCGGTGGTGTTGGCCGACGTCGACCTGACCGATCTCGTGGCCGGGTGTGTGCGTGAGCTTGGCGGGCGCGCCGATGACCGGGACATCCGGGTCAGCACGTCGCTGGAGCCGGTCCGGATCATGGCCGACGAAGCCTTGCTCCGCCGCATGTTCGGTAACCTGCTGAACAACGCCCTCACGTATACGCCCCGTGGCGGGTCCGTGAACGTGTCACTCGCCAGACTGCAGCAAGCTGTCGAATTGCGCGTCGCGGACACCGGTCCAGGCATTCCACCGGAGGATCGTGAGCGGGTGTTCGAGCGCTTCGTGCGGCTGGATTCCGCGCGTGCCGCTGGCGGCGCCGGCCTCGGCCTCGCGATCGCGCGCTGGGTCGCGGAGGTTCACGGCGGCCGCGTGGACGTGCGCTCCAGCGGACCGGACTTCGCTGCGAGCCTGCCCGCCTAGCACGACGCTGTCAGATCAGCCAATTTGCTCGGACGACGGTCGGCTATTTGTCACGACGAGTTCACGCAGAGAGCGCCGAGAGCGCGGAGCAGACAATTAAGGAGGCGGCTGCTCACCCCTTCCGGCAACTCGCGCTTTGCGCGAGTTGAAGGGTCACGAGATCCCGGAAACAAGCAGCGCATTGAAACGGCCGCTACTTGTTTCTGGTTACCGGAAGGTCACTCCAAGGCTGGCGCGCCAGAAGTCCAGCTTGTGGCCTTCGCTGAGTTCAAACAGCGTCACGTCTCGCAGCGAACGCATGCGCCGCAGGTCAGCCCGCAGGCCGAAGCGCTTCGTGAAAAATACGTTCGTGCCGAGGCCGATGTCGTAGCCTAACGCGTTCTTCCCCCGCGGACGAATCAGGCCGAAGCCCAGGACCCCGTAGGGCCGCACGGGACCGGCCGGCACGATCACGAGGAAATTGGTCATCGCGGTGAGCATCGAGCTCTTGCCATCCGCCGTCTCTCCGAAGAAATGGCGCGCATAGCTGATGTCCTGCTCGGTGCCTGAGTACTGGCCCGTCTTCCCGAATGAGATGCCGAGATTGGTGCGCCTTTCGTCGCAGTTGCGGAGGCTGACGCAATTCACTGAGTCGCCGCCGTAGTTGTAGCCGGCAAATGGCGTGAAGAAGCCCTGCGCTGCCGCAGGAACCGTCGTCGCAGCCACGCCAGCACACGCAAGAACGAGGATTCGCACAAGTCTCATGGTCACCGGTTTCTTTTCGCAGCCCCAAAGATACTTGGGGTCAGATCTCGAGATCTGACCCCAACTTACAGTGTACTAAAGGGGAGCAAGCCTTTATGTTCAAAAATGGACATCCCGTCCGGAAGGCGGCTCGACGGGGTCATCTTCAGGCGACAGCGCTGCCGCTAATCGTTGGATAAATCGAAGGCGTCTCCCGGGCGCGATCTTGCTCTCCAGCGTTCCATCCACGAGTGCGACGGCCGAAAACGGCCAACGGTCGTGGTGGAGGGCCGATTGTCTGAGCGAAAGTCTCCCGGCGACCCATTGACGAGCAACTCGACGCGGATATGGATCAAGCCGAAGCCTGATCGCCGCCGGACGGCGGAGCCTGATCGACCGTCAGAGAACAGCGGAGCCTCACCACTCGGGAACGCGAGAGATGAGGAAGGGAAAGACAAAAAGAGTACAACCGATGGCCGTCTATCCTAGCAGCGGCATCACGGTCAGGGCCGACAACAGGTGGAGATTGCCTGCCGCGAACCATGGCCAGAAGCGCCCGGGCCGGGATTCGGTTGCCAGCAGAATATTGAATCCCACGGTCAGCGGCAGCAGGATGCGCGTGATCGCAGCCGTGTGCGGGTCCGCGAGCACGCGATCGAGCAGGAGCATCAACACCACATAAGGAACGGCGACCCGCCACCAGGGATCGCTGTACTTCCGGTGGAGAAGCACGTACACGGCCTGCACAACCATCGACGACAACAGGGCCAGGGCACGTCCCTCGCCTGAGAAAAGTCCCCCGGCGCGAACTGCCGCGAGCGTCTGCGTCCAGCGCGCCGTCAGCGCGGTGGCCGGTGCCATGAGCGTGTCAGCGCCGGCGAAAATCGTCGACCGATAAATCGAGCGCAGGTAGTCCTCCCATACCAAGAGAGGCAATGCCGCGAGCGCGACAGCGGCGGCGAGCCGGATCCATGCTCGCCGATCGCGTGGAAACGGTTGCGCCGCCACGACCAGCAGGTTCGTCTCGCGCGCCAGCCCCGCAATTCCGACAATTACGGCCGACAGGAAAGGGCGACGTTTTTCCACCGCCCGCACTGCGCACACCGTCAGGACGAGGCTGGGTGCGTCGAGTAACGCGAACCTCACCGACCACAGCACCCCGTGCGAGAACAGGCACGCGGTCCACAGGGCCAGACCTCTCCCCGAGGCTGGCGGAATCCAGCGCGTGAGCAACCACGCGAGGACCATCCAGCAGACGACGTTCTGAAGGGCGTAGACCTCGATGATCCACGCCGGGCGTCCGAGTCCGAAGGCGAACGCAGTCCAGCTGAAGAGAATGCGCCGCGCGCGGAAAGGCGGAAGGTCTATCGCGTGATCGACGAGCGGATCGCGGCAGAGCGGGTCGAGCGCGCGCTGCGCGTAGAACTGACCGTCGTAGCTCGCCCATGGGGGATAGGTGAAATGCGGCACCTCACGGAGCGCCGGCGCTTCAGAGTCGGCGCCGGCCGGAAAACCGATGAGCGCGGTGAAGCCTGTACCGGGATGGTAGAATCGCGACACCGATACCAGGAACAGGATGACCAGTGCGATCGCCACGCCACGATACGTCCATTGCCTCGTGGTGGCGGTTGTCCTGTTTGGCTGCCGGTCTTCCACGCCATTGGCCCCCGTCCGGGTTGTGGATCTAATCCGCGAGATGGATCGCGCCGACAAGCGGCCGGCAGGCGGCTTTTCTATCGCGATGCAGCAGGTCGACGGCGTGCCCCGCCCGGCCATCGCTGCGGCGGTGCCGAGCCGGCTGACGGTGGCGCTTCCTCTTCCCAGGCGCGGCGTCTTTCACGCGTTTGTGGCGCTCGCCGACGGACCTCCCGGCGTGAGGGCCGCACCGGTTCGTCTTCGCGTCGGCGTCAGCGATCATCGCATCTACGAAGGCGTTACGGAGCTGATCCTTTCGCCCGGCCGGCACACGTGGATCGACTTCAGCGCCGACCTGTCCGCTTACGCGGGCTGGAAGTGGAGCCTATTCTATCGTCCGGATCGGATCACGTGGAGGGTTGTTCTCGCCGCCGACGCGACGGAAGCGTTACCCGCGACCGTACTCTGGGGAGCGCCCGAAATCACTACCGACACGCAATCAGCGCGCGAGTACACCGCGCGCCGTCAGGGGTTGCGCTGAACCCTGGCACTCCACGACGCCTGGGTTTTATCTTCTTCTCAAGAAGAACCACACCACCGCCAGCACGATTACCCCACCAATCCACAACGGCCGATCGTGTGTGAAGCTTGATTCCACCCACGACATGGCAGATCGCATTGTTGTCGCGATCCCGCTGAAAGCACTGGAGCCCGCGTATTCGCCGAGAGATTGTGAGATCAGCACGCCAGAGTATTACACGGTCAAGCTCGCATCGGGTCAGCTGGAACTCTCATGGAACGCTCGCCGGCGGCACTCCCGTCAGACGGCGATAGGCCTCAGCGGCCCGCTCTATTAGTTCAGGGGTTTCGTTTCTCTCGGTCAGCGTGGTCCACAAATCGAGCAGTGCCCCCTCGCGACCTTCTCCGGTGCCTGTGGCGACGGCAAAATTCGGCGGCCGGGTGGAATCGAACAAAGTGACGTGGGTGGGGTCAGCCCTGCCGGGGATAGGATCGGCGAACTCGAGCCGCAGCCATGCAGTCATACGTCGGTGATTGTATCGCCATGGCTAACAGAACGAATTGAGTCAGCTGGTTTTAGGCTCTATCGCTTTTTCGGCACCCCTGCCTGCGCCGCACCTTCGATCGGGGGCAACTGGCGGCTCGTCAGCAACGGGTTGATGCGTGGAACCTCCTTCGCCAACCAGGCGTCGAACTCCTTCATCACGTCACCCAGCTCGCGCGCGATGGCGTCCGCGCGATCCTGCTGGGTCGCGGATGGACGTCCTTCATACCCGACCACGTTTCCGTACAGGTCCGCGAGATTCTCACGCAGGCGCTCTTCGCCGGTGATCGCTCCGCCTTCTGTCGTGGCGACGATCTTCTTTCGCAGCGTATCAACCGCTGCGGACGCTTTGCGCAGCTCGGCGCCTGAGACATCCGTCGGCGCGAGCGTCGCGATACGGCCGTCGAGCTCCAGACGCACCGTGTTGATACGCTCGAGATCATCTGTCATCTCGTTCAGCAGATTGTAGAGCTTCATGGCGAGATCGAACTGCGCCTTGCGATCGAGTGCGGTGTGCGTCGAGCGCGGATCGGCCAGTACCGTGATGGGCGACTCATGGACGCTGTCCCCTTCGGTGAGCTTCAGGGTGTACCGGCCAGGCATCAGCCGCGGGCCCGTCGCCGCGCCGAATGCCGCGCTCGCGGCGGTGGGTACGCGCGGCGGCGTAAGCCGCATGCTCCACCCCAACCGGCTCAACCCTTTTCGCTTGCTCGTGGGAATCACGCTCACGAATTTCCCGGCCGCGTCGAATACTTCAAGTTTCATGTCCCCGAAGATGTGGCGCTTCTGCAGGTAGTACGTAATCACCGCATCGTCGGGCGGATTCGATCCGACGAACGCGGCATCCCCGTTTGGCCAGCCGCCCCCGGCCGGGATCGCCTGCACCGTGGGCTTCACCTGGAAGAACTGGACGGGTTGGCTGAGCGTCTGCGGCGTCAGCGCGCGCAGCGGCGTGATGTCGTCCACAATCCAGATGCCACGACCGTGTGTTGCAATCACGAGATCGTGATCGCGAGGATGGATCGCGAGGTCGCGCACGGCGACGGCCGGCAGATCGCTCCCTTTGTATTGCGACCAGTTCTGCCCGCCATCAATGGAAATCCACAAGCCGAACTCGGTACCCAGGAAGAGCAGATTCGGGTTGACCAGATCCTGCTTGAGAACATGTGCGTAGCCGCGCACCGGCGAGTCCGCGGCCACGAGCGGTGTCCACCGCTGGCCGTAGTCGGTCGTTTTGTATGCATACGGGCGAACGTCGCCGAAGTTGTGCGCATCGAATGTCGCGAACGCCGTGCCGGCGCGGAAGTGTCCCGCTTCGACCGACGACACCCAGGCGTTCTTCGGAATGCCGTGGACGTTGCCTGCGACGTTCGTCCAGCTCTTGCCGCCATCGCGCGTCACCTGAACGTTCCCGTCATCCGTGCCGGCCCAAATCACCAGCGGGCCTACCGGCGATTCCGAGACCGCATAGATCGTGGTGTGCATCTCGGCGTACGAGTTGTCAACCGTGACGCCGCCAGACTGCTCTTGTTTCTGTTTCTGGGGATCGTTTGTCGTGAGATCCGGTGAAATGCGATCCCACGTCTGCCCGTGATCGCGTGAGCGGAAGAGGAACTGCGATCCTACATAGAGGGTGCCTTTCACCGTCGGGCTGACGTGAATAGGCGCATTCCAGTTGAAGCGCAGCTTGCCTTCCTTGTAGTGGGGAAGCGGCTTGATGTTGCGCGTTTCGTGTGTCTTGCGGTTGACGCGGCCGATCTCGCCCCCCTGCGCCTCGGCGTAGATGTAGGTCGGATCGCTGGGATCGGGAAACATCCAGAAGCCGTCACCGCCGTACATGTTTTCCCACCGGCCGTTCGTGATCCCACCCGGGTATTGCGACGGGCCCACCCAGGAGCTGTTGTCCTGCAGACCGCCGTACACGTTGTAGGGGCGATCCATGTCCAGGCTCACGTGGTAGAACTGCGATACGGGAAGGTTCTCCGCCTTCCACCAGTGCGAGCCGGCGTTGTACGAGTACCAGAGCCCGCCATCGTCCCCGGTGACGAGATGGTCGGTGTTCTCCGGATCGATCCACACGTCGTGGAAGTCCCCGTGCGCGCCGCCGTTGATGACGCTGAAGCTCCCGCCGCCGTCGTTGGTCACGATCAGCGAACCGTCCGGCTTGTAGACGCGGTTCTCATTTTTCGGATCGACGATGAGATTCGCGAAGTAGAAGGGGCGCCAGATCATGTTCTGGCTGCGGTCTTTCATCTGCCAGGTGCGGCCGCCATCGTCGGAGCGGTAGAGCCCGTTTCTTGGGGGGACCGCTTCGACAAATGCGTACACGACGTTCGGTTTCGACGGCGCGACGGCCACCGCGACGCGGCCCCAGGGCTTCGGCGGCAGGCCCGCTGCACTTGTGGCGGTAAGTTCGGTCCATGTGGCGCCGCCGTCTGTCGTCTTGAACAGACCGCTTCCGCTCGGGGCCTCCGGACCGTCACCGCCCGAGCGGAAGGTCCAACCCTGACGGCGAAAATCCCATAAGCCGGCAAAGAGCGTCCCGGGCGCCTTGGGGTCCAGCGACATCATCGAGCAGCCTGTGGACTGATTGGAGCCCCCGAGAATTCCGGACCATGTCTTGCCACCGTCTGTCGTCTTGTAGATGCCACGCTCATCGCTGTCGCTCCAGAGCTTGCCCGGGACGCACACGTAGACGGTGTTTGTGGCATTCGGGTCGACGAGAATTTTCGCGATGTGCTCCGACTGCTTGAGCCCCATGTTCGACCAGGTCTCGCCGCCATCGCTGGTCTTGTACACGCCATCGCCGATCGAAACCGAGTTGCGCATCCATGACTCGCCCGTTCCGACCCACACGACTTTCGGATTGGCCGGATCGATCGTCACGGCGCCGATGGACTGCACCGCCTCCTTGTCGAACATCGGCTTGAACGTCGTCCCGCCGTTCTGGGACTTCCAGACGCCCCCACTTGCGGCGCCGACATAAAGCGTGACTCGATTGCCTTCCCGCACGCCGGCCACGGCGGCTATCCGTCCGCTCATCGCGGCGGAGCCAATGTTGCGAGCGCCCAATCCGGCAAAAGTTTCCGAGTCGACCTTCGGCGCGAGTGTCGTAGCGGGAAGGTTGACGATAGCGGCGGCAGGTTTCCTCGGCGTCGCTGGCGGGGAAGGCTCCCTCGCTTTCCCAGGCTGGGGTACATCAGGGCCTACCGTGGCCCCGGGAGCCGGCATTTCGAAGCGACTGTCCGGGATGTCCGGGTTCGCGTCGATTCGCTCCCACACGTATTTCGCTTTGTCAGCGCTGGAGCTTCCCTTGGCGCCAATCTCGAACGAGAAAGGCACGTACCATCCGTTCACGTCCTTGTAGTCGCCGAAGACGATCTCAAAGTCCCGTTCGGCCCCACGAACCGTGCGCTTCACGTCGAGTTTGATCGGCACGTCGCCGTCGGTATCGATGTAATACGTGCGGATGTCTCCGTTGGCCGCGAGCGTCAGTTTCAGCTTGTAGACATCGCTGCCTTCAACTTTGTCGGTGCCAAGGAGCTCGAGTTTGTTGCCCTTTTGTACGTAGTCGATGATCGGATCCTCGAACTCGGCGTCCTCGACGATCGATTTCAACTCTTCTTCGCCCATCGCTTCGGCGTCTTTCTTGCCCCCGAATGGATCGACCTTCCAGCCGGTCTTGCCGTCATAGGCCTGAATGGCGGTCATGCCCTGAAGGGAAAACTGGTCCCGGACTTTGTTGGGCCGCTTGTTCTCCTGGCTGACGGATGCCTCGAATCCGCCACCGCCATAGAACCTTCCCGCACGTCGCAGCGTGTGGACAGCCCGGATTCGATCCGCGCCGCCGATCTTCTTGACGTATCTCGCAATGATGTCGTCGGCGGTTTGCGCGGACTGCCCAGCTCCCGAAGTCATCAGAGCTGAGAAAATCATCAGAGCGGAGAAGAGGAAGGACAGAATACGTTTCATGAATGGCCTCGAATCGGATTCTATGCGATCGTGCTCAGGCCGGCGTGAGTAGAATAGTCAGAATGCGATCTAAAGGCTGATCCGTCGCGGGGTCATTAGTAGAACTGGTTTTAAGAGCCGACGGCCCGGCTTTCGCGCCGAGATCGCGGAGTATGTCGCGCAGAGAGTGCAGAGGACGCAAAGGGACGCGGGAGCGATCGGATCGCCCGCGCGGACGACCAGGTGGCGAGTGATCCGGTCGCCCCGCGTATTCTCGGCGTGCTCTGCGTCCTCCGCGCGAGATACTCGGCGATCTCAGCGAGGGACTAGCTAGCGCCAGGCGCTGCCGGATCGGCTGCGCAACTCGTTGATGATCTCGCGCACGGCCACCGGCTTGCTCAACTCCTGGAGCTCAGTGGTGCTGCACTGATCGACGCCGACCTTCTCTCCCACCGCTCGAAGCAGCACCAGCAGCTGCGTCACTTCGTACTCGGCCAGGAGATCGATCTGCAGATCCAGGTCGGCTCTCATATCGGCGACGGCGGAGGCGCGATTCTGGCTGATGAGGACGAATGTCGACAGGAAGATCGCCTCGAGCGACACGATCAGCGTGAGCAGGCCGAACGGAAACGGATCGAATTCCCGGTGCCCGATCAATCCCTCGTTCTGAGCGATCCACCACGCGAACCACACGACGTGCAGATATACGAACCACATGTTTCCCGAAAACCACGTCAGCCTGTCGGCGAGCCGGTCCTGCAACGTCGAGCGCTCCTGCTCGGCGGCACGAACGTCGGCCATCGTGTCGATATTCCGCTCGATGATGTCGGCGAGCCCGTGGTTGCCGGGATAGGCGCCGGACTGGCGACCATGACGTTTCATCGCAACCCTCCTGGAGGAACGACAGCAGAATACGCGATCCGTCGCGATGGACATCGCTGGAACGTCGAAGCGTCGAGATAGAAAGGGAGGCGGTCGTGTGGAAGAGAATGGTGGGGGGACGGTTCCTCCTTACGGCAGTTGAAAGAGTTCGCCGCTGTCGGCCAGGCCACGGCCCTTTGCTTGTCTCACGCCGGGTCGGGGCGCAGCCCGGCGTCGACGATGCGCCCGAGTGCCGCAATCGTGTCGGGCAGCGCCTCGACATCGGATTTCGTGGTATGGAAATTCACGATGCACGCCCGCAGCGCGTATTGACCGCCGACGACGGCGTTCGACACGAATATCTCGCCGCTGCGTTGCGCGCGATCCAGCAAGGCACGGTTGAGGGCGTCAAGATGGCGTTCGGTACGGGCTTCACCGACACTGGATCGCAGATCGAGCGGCACGTAGCGGAACGTCGCGATGCTGAGCGCCTGCGTGAGGAGCTGCAGTTCGGGATGCCGGTCGACGGCGGCGGCCATCAGGCGCGACAGCGCCATGTCGTCTGAGATCATCGCGCGATACCCGCCGGCGCCGACGTGCCGGAGCGCCAGCCAGACCTTCAAGGCGCGGAAGCCGCGCGAGTTCTGCGGCCCGTAGTCGAAGTAGTTCACAACCTGATCGTCGAAGTGATAGTAGGGCGGCCGGTACGAGAACGCATCGCGCAGCGTCGCGGCGTCGCGCACCAGCACGCAGCCCGCCTCGAGAGGCGCGTAGAGCCATTTGTGCGGATCGACCGCGACCGAATCCGCTTCGGCCAGTGCGGCCAGGCTCGCCGGCGCTCCGGCGGCCTGCGCCGCCAGCGCGCCGTAGGCGCCGTCCACGTGAAACCACAGATCGTGCT